>NZ_LIYL01000059.1:0-149134 GCF_001278875.1 Lysinibacillus sp. FJAT-14222
CCGTCCTAGCTAAACAAATTCATTTTTCTTCGAATAAAAATATCGCTCTCTTATTATGGTGATAAGCCAACATTTTTCAAAGTTTTAGATAGATTATTTAGTACTTTGTATTGTGTTACTAAGGTCTTGTTGTTTTTTTGTCAACGTTTTTCGGATAAATAAGCACCATTTGTCAACACGAATAATATGATATAGAAAAAATAAGGGAAGTGGTTGAGTGAATTGGTTAATGATTGTGGCTTTTACTTTTTCATCCAGTATTGATAATTTGGGTGTCGGACTTTCTTACGGGATTCGGAAGATAAACGTTAGATTTGATAAAAATATTTTAATCTCGATTATTTGTTTTCTAATGAGTATGGGAGGCATTTCATTTGGCGTTTGGCTCTCTAAAATTCTTCCAGGTATGCTTCCTGTGATTATTGGAGCGTTATTATTATTTATCATCGGAATTCGGATTATTCTTCTGGCTAAACCACGGAAACAAGAGACTTCAATAGAGGATTGTAACAATGAAATGCAGTCCAATAATGTTCAAGATATTTTAAAAAATCCTGAGGAAGCTCAATTCAAGAAGTATGGAGAAATTGGATGGGGAGAAGCTGTACTTCTTGGCATAGCCTTATCAGCGAATGCACTTACGAATGGGGTAGGTGCAGGTTTACTCGGTCTTTCGCCACTTGTCATCTCAATAACTGCTGCAATCGGGAGTTTTATTACTGTTTGGTTAGGGGTTAAGTTAGGAAGTAAAGTAGCAGATATTCGAATCGGTTCATTCACTTTAGGGCAATTTGGAACAATTATTAGTGGAGTAATTTTGTTAATAGTCGCTTTTGCAGCATTCTTTTAACTAAAGTGTTGACAAAATGTCAACGTAATTATACACTTCTTGAGAATGATAATTTCATATTAGACAACGGCGTTAAGTCCTGTAAGAAGGGAGAATCGAAAATGGCTGAACAGAGAAACAGTAATACTCTTGGTTTATTGCTGAGGGAGTTATTGAAAGAACGTTCATTATCTATGCGGAAGTTTAGTGAACTCACTGGAATCGACACAGCTACGATCTCACGCATAATAAATGGTAAGAGAAAAGCGACACCACAACATTTGGAGAAATTTGCAGATTGCCTTGGAGTTCCTTTAATCCATCTTTTTGAAGCTGAAGGATACCCAGTTGAACAAAAACAAGAAGAGTCAGATTCAGATATTCATACGTCTGTTGACGCAATACAAGCTCTTCTTAAGTCTTCAAATGTTTACGATGATGAACAATTTTCCGTGGCAGATGTTGAACAGAAACTAGAAAGCTATGGACTATATGCGCAAACAGAAGAGGGTAAAAATACAATTCTTAAGGATTTTGATGAAAAAATTCAGAATGTAGGAAGCATAGGTCCCTTTATAAGCAAATTAAAAGAGTTATATGAGAAATTTACATTGGGGAAGGGCACAATTTTTGAACTAACCATAATTGGAAGTACATTATTATATTTTATAATCCCTGTAGATGTTATACCAGATTATTTATTTCCGATTGGTTATTTAGACGATGCAATAGCTGTACAACTTACTACAAAGGCATTACTAAAAAAATAATTTAGCGTTAATGATAGGTGGATATTGATGAGAAAAAGCAAAAAGAGCCGTAAATGGCTAAGGAATTTGTTCTTAACATTCGCATTAGTAATCGTAGCAGGGCTTATTTATTCGGTTTATCAATACAAAAGTGGATTGGCTATGGCAGATGATGGTCCTTATAAAGATGACGGAAAGACCTATGACCCATTTGAAGGTGCAGATGTGCAATTTGGTCAGATTAATGTGCTATTACTGGGAAGTGACGCTAGGGACGAGGATGGTAGATCGGATTCGTTAATGATTGCACACTATGATCAAACGACGAATGATGTAAAACTTATTTCTATTATGAGGGATACGTATGTCGACATCCCAGAGCACGGAATGAATAAAATAAATGCTGCTTTTGCTTTTGGAGGTCCTGAACTTGTAAGGAAAACAATTAAGCAAAATTTTGATATTGATGTTAATTACTACGCTGTTGCGGATTTTAAAGGATTCCCTAAAATTATTGACCTTTTAGCACCTGATGGAATTGAGGTTGATATTCCTTATGAAATGTCCTATGGAATTGGTATGACCTTACATCCTGGAAAACAAACTTTACATGGTGACGGCTTATTAGGCTATGTACGATTCCGCCACGATCGTTTAAGTGATTTTGGACGAGTGGAACGCCAACAAGAGGTTTTAACGAAGGTGAAAGAACAAATCGGTGTTTCAAGCTTAATGAATTTGCCAAAATTACTTGGTGTTGCAGATTCATACTTTGATACAAATGTTGATAATAAAACAATCCTTACCATTGGAAAAGGGATTGTAAATGGAAAATCTAGTATGGACACTTTACGAATTCCTATTGCAAATTCTTATGAAGATAAACGTACGAATGTAGGAGATGTTTTAGATATTGACTTAGATAAGAACAAACAGGCATTAGAGGAGTTTTTATCATCGAAGGACAATGAAAAAAATGACTAAAACAGATTAAGTTTCATCTAAGAAGACAGGTTAATATACAATAAAATAAGAGTATGTTTTGAACAATTATTTCAAAATATACTCTTATTTTCATATTAACTGATAAGATAAATTACTTTTGCTACCAAAATCCTTTCATTTTTTTGTGCAAGCATATCCACTAAGGTTCTCTTCAAATTTTGAAACAAAGTCATGTTTTTGATCATAAAAAGGAAAGACGTCAATTTAGCATTAGTTTCGATGAACCGTACCATAAATAAATGCGGTTTTTTCACATAAGTCATCAAGAACATTCATTATTAATGTTTTTGATGGCTTATTTCATTTCTTTGTTAAGAAGGTTAGCTTGAAATTAACTATGTAACTTTATATAGAAGGGTAAGTTATTGTGCGCCTACGTTTGTAGATTTAAATTAAGATACAAGAGAGAATTTGTTTAAATGATAAACACTTAAAAAGAAGAATCTTATTGATTGGTATAAAAACATAATAAAAGGAGGTATTCCTAAATTTAATGTTAGGATACCTCCGTTGGCTTTTTATAAGTGCTTTATTTTTAATTTTCAAACTTCCGATATTCCGTATATTCGCCTTCATATTCGCCAAGGCCTAAATGACCGCAAGAGCCGTACATATTTTCAACATGGATTTCATCATAATATTTAACTAAATCAAATGAGCAGCCATTTAACTCATATGATGCCACATCCTCAGAAATTAGCTGTGCGTCACGAGTTGTATAGTCATGATGCCATGGCATTTGGCCGCCTGCTAATGTTCCATTTGTAGGGTCATAGCGATAGCCATTAACAGATGTAAATGTAATTTTTGTCGGTGTCACTTTATCAATACGAAGTGATGTTATTACACCTGTTCCTGTATAGCCTGGATTAGTGTAATAGCCTAACCAATGTGAGCGCTCTACTTGCGAAGATCCTTTTGCATAAATTGATACATCATGTGAATCTTGATTCCAAGAAACTGTCGCCCCTAATGCTTCACTAATAAAGCGTAATGGCACTAATGTTGTCCCTGATTTTATAATCGGTGCTTCTGACACAGCTAATGCGTTGCCGTTAATTTTTGCTTTTTTTGAACCGACCATTAGCCAAACCGTTTTCGTGCTATTTTTCGCTGTAATCGTTTTATCTTTCGCATTCCAGCTTACTGTTGCACCCAATGTTTCAAATACGCCTCGCAGTGGTACTAGCGTTACGCCATTTTGAATAATTGCATCACTGTGATAGCTTTGTGTTTGTCCGTTTGCTACGTATACATTGATGCCAAAGTAGGCAGAAGCATTATGTGCTTGTAAACTAAATGTAACGATGCATGTCATAGCAATAATAAAATATTTAAAAATCTTATTCATAGTATTCTCTCCTTCTAATGACTTACTGATTGAATAATTTTATTTTATTCTAGTTAATTCTTTTTCTGATCTAATTTTGTAACTTCAAAGTTTTCGGCATTTACATATTTCTCCTTTAACAAACAATATTATACTAGTATAAAACAAAGGTGATGGAAAATCACCCATTTTTTTAATAGATTTTTACTAGTTTTATAATATACTTATTAGGAGTAAAGATTTAGGTGCTTTCAAAAAACACAATTATTAAAATTATTATTTAAGTTTTATTATATTAATGTATAATATGCTGATGTATATGGAAGGAGGAGTAAAAATGGTTTTTTGTATTCACTGTGGTCATCAAAATGCAGAGGAAACTAAGTTCTGTGAGAACTGTGGTAAACCTATTAATTCGGTAATGGAAACAAAATTTGAATCGAATAATTCCGTAGGACCTCAGCATTCTAAACAAAATGTAAAAAAGAAGCCTATGTCGAAGAAGAGTAAGTTTACAATCGTAGGTATTGCAGTAATGATCGGGTTAGTTGTGATCGCAAATATTGCTATTACGAAAATGTTAGATCCGATGAAGCAGATTGAAGCGATGGATTCCGCATTGAAACAAGAAGATTATCAAGCGTTTTTAGAGGAATTCCAAATTCCTAAAAAATCGATTTATGATGCTGAAAGTTTTTCTTTGTATGTAAAGGAAAATGGGTGGAGCGCAATTCGTGATAATTTAATAGAGGAAGTAAATTCTTTAGAAAATGGTGAATTTGCAGATCCCATTAGTGATAGTCATGGTACAGATTTGATAACGGTTCTACAAAAGAAAGTCTTGTTTGGGCTATTTAAAAAGGTAGAATTCAAATTGGTTCCAATAGAAGTCTACACTGAAGCGCCATTTAAGGATATGGAAATTATCATTAATAATCATAAAGTTAAAACGGATAACGAAGGCACACAATTATTGGGGCAGTATTTGCCTGGTGTTTATGCCTGGAATTATACGTATGATGGTCAGTGGGCTAGCTTGAAGAATAGCGGTGAACTGGCAATCCGAGGCAATGGATCAAATAAGCTGGAAATTGATATTGATTGGGATATGACATCTCTAGAATTAGATTCTGAAATAGAAAACGCAATCGTTTATGTGAATGGGAAATCCACTAAATTTACTGTTTCAGAAATAGGGGAAATGTATCCTCTTCCAGCTGACGATAGTATAAAGATTTATGCTGTTGCCAAAAACTCAAAAGGTCAAGAGGTTCAATCAAATATCATTACTACAGATGCCCGATATGCTTACTTTCAATTTCCAGAAGATACAACACAAGTAAATCAAACTACTATTGAAGAAGAACAAGAAAAAGTTATAAATGGAAGTCAAAAAGATGAGTACATACAGAAGCTAGATTCGATTGATGCTGGTTTAGCAGATCTTGAACATTTGTATACTAATAAAGATAATACAGAAATTTTAAAAGCAGAAGAAGAAACATATAAAAGATGGGATAATATCTTAAATGAAATTTATGCTCTGTTAAAACAGCAACTTTCTAGTGGTGACATGGAGAGTTTAAAAGGAGTACAAATAGAGTGGATTAAAGACAAAGAGAGTTCTGCCAAAAATGCGGCTTCAAAGTATGCTGACGATGAAATGAAAGAAATTACAAAGTATAAAATTGAAGCTCAATATACGAAAGAAAGATGTTATGAGCTAGTAAAAAATTATATGAAATAAACAAGTGAAAAAGAGCGTTTTAAAATCTATGCTTTACATGCCTCATACTGTCCATATTGCTCGACGTTCATCTATATCGAAGCGTTAGTCCATTCCTGAGAACCTTATCATAAAGTGTGGTTTATAAAAGACTAACTAAAATGTTGATTAATAACATTTTAGTTAGTCTTTTATTTTTCATCGTGTGATGTTAATTTATTGATGAGATTTTTAAGCGTCTTCATCGTTTCAGGATTGTTTGTATCTATTAATTGGTTATTATTTAACTTCTATTAGCAAATGTTTTTGGTAGCGAAAGCGAAGCGTCAGCTACATATGTCTTTGGTAGCGAAAGCGAAGCGTCAGCTACAAATGTCTTTTGTACAGAAAGTATAGCGACAGGGACGCAATTATGCTGAGGCATAATTGATAGGCATAAATATGGTGGGATATAAAAAAAGGTAGCTGACGAATTCATCAGCTACAAATGTTATTTTTCAAGCTTTGTTAACGTTTTTCCGCTCCAACCAAAGATAATCGTCAAAATTGGTCCGAGTAGACAGAAGAAGGTAAATGGCAGGTAAGTTGTTGTTGGGATATCTAGTACACTAGCAATGAACATACCACAAACACTCCACGGAACAAGAGGATTGACTACAGTACCTGCGTCCTCCATAACACGGGATAGATTTTTCGGGGCAAGTCCAACCTTCGCAAACTGTGCTTTAAATGCTTCACCAGTTAGTAAGATTGATAAGTACTGCTCACCGATTAATGTGTTGACACCAATCCCTGTAATGGCAGCTCCAGTAATAACAGAGCCAGCGCTTTTAAAGAAGCTCTCTACCTTCGCTAAAATACTTTGAATAATGCCGAGCGTAAACAAAAGACCGCCCATGGTTAATGCTAGTAAGACTAAGGCAATTGTAGCTAGCATACTGCTCATACCACCACGTGTCAGTAATGCGTCTACGTCCTTATTACCAGTATCAGAGACATAGCCTTCAAAAAGGATTTTAAATACATTTGACAATGCAATAGGTTCTTGTATATAGGCAAGTCCAACACCAAGAATTGAAACGACTGCAAGTGTGATCAGTGCAGGCGCTTTATAAATAGTCATAATAACTAGAACGACAATTGGTAATAATGTATACCAATGAATAAGTCCAGTAGACAGTAGTCCCTCTTTATATTGCTCCACTGTATCAAATGATGTATCTGCTCCTGTTGGCGATAATATAGCATAAAGCACGAATGAGATCCCGAAAGCTGGAATCGTTGTCCAACCCATATTTTTAATATGCTCGAAAAGATCTACACCAACCGTACCAGAGGCAAGATTTGTTGTATCCGATAGCGGAGACATTTTATCCCCAAAGAAAGCTCCAGAAACAATCGCACCAGCCGTTATAGCTAAAGAGATGTCCATTGCACCAGCGATTCCCATGAAAGCAACGCCCACTGTCGCAACCGTTGTTAAAGAGCTACCAACTGAAATGCCGACGATACTACAAATTAAAAATACGATTGCAAAGAAAAAGCTTGGTGAAACCGTTAAAAAGCCGTAGTAGATAAGCGTTGGAATTGTGCCTCCCATAATCCAGCTCGAAATTAAAATACCAATAAAGAAGAAAATAAAAACTGCTCCAAGACCAGCACTTGCACCTGCAACCATCCCAGCTTCAAGCTCTCGGAAAGGAACTTTTTTTAGTAATCCATAGGCAATTAAAAGTGAAATGATAAGGAAAATAGGTATATGGGGTGTTGCTTTTAAATACCCAATACTGAATGCCATCATGGCAATAATTAAAAGTATGATGAAGCTTGCCTCAATAAATCGAGGGTTACTCTTTGCTGCAATTCGAAACATGCTAATCCTCCTAATAGTCGCTTCTCCGCTTCAACGCGGTGAAGCCTAAAAGAATTATAGCACGCTAATAAATTTTGTCAATTGGCTGAAAAAATTTGTAAATGAAATTGGTAGTGCTTTTCTTGCCAATTTCTAAAAAATGGCCTTAATGGATACTGATATAATCCCATGCATTTTTGATAATTAACGTACAAGTCATGATGATAAAAATAATACGCATCATTTTTGTCCCACGTTTTAGCGCGAATTTTGAACCCAATATCGCACCGAAAATCATGACGAAGCCCATAGGTAGTCCGTATAAAAAATTGACCTCTCCTAATAGTAAAAACATACTAAGCGCCGCTAAGTTCGATGTGAAATTAAATGCTTTTGCATTGCCTGCAGCTTGTAAGAAATCATTTCCTAGCATTAATAAAATGAAAATAAAAAAAGAACCAGTACCAGGTCCAAAGAAACCATCGTAAAAGCCAATTGCTGCAAACGCGCCAATAAAGGCTATTTTTTTTGCAGTACTTAATGTCCGCTCTTCAGGCTGCTGACCCCAATCTTTTTTGAAAACCGTATAAGTGGTAACTAGGACGAGCATAACAAGCATAAGAGGCTTTAAAATAGCTGGTGATACAAGATGTACGGTGTATGCTCCAATAAACGAGCCAATAAAAATAAAAGGTATTATTTTTTTATTCTTTTTAACATCAACCTTGCCTGCTCGTAAAAATGTCAACATGCTTGTCCCATTGCTAATTGTATTCGCAAGTTTGTTTGTGGCGATAGCAGTACTAGGAGGTAAACCAACAGCCATGAGTGCAGGTAAGGAAATCAATCCTCCGCCACCGACAATTGCATTCAAAAAGGATGCGATAAAACCAAGCATTAAAAGTATTGCAAGTGATAGTAAATCGATGTCCATATGTATGATGCTCACATCCTTCTTTAGCGGTATATTTCTTATAACAGTACTGCGAATTGAAATAAATAACAATGAAGTCTCTCTTTTGAAGTAAAAATCGTTTACAATTCCTTAACATTAATAACAATGAAAAAACAGAAGAGAAAAAAGTTTTTTTAAGTGTTTTTATAAAAATAAAAGAAAAAACGGTAATATTTGAAGAAAAAACGGTGATTTTTATTAACGAGTTTCCAACGTTTTCAACTTAGAAAAGCACCTAAAAATAAATGTGGCAAATTTAATATTACATTTTTGTAAATTCAACTCGTTTATGTTTAAAAATCTGTAGAATTGTGTAAAAGTTTTGTTATGATGATTGCAGAAATCGACAATATTTATTCAACAGGAGGAACATGATGTTCAACTCAAATAAGCAAGATCCATTTTTTAAGGCATTGTTAAACATTTCTAAAAATGTCAAAGAAGGTATTTACTATGCACATAATGCACGTATTGAAAATATAGATGCGCTGAAAGAGATCGCAGACACAATGAAGCAATATGAAACAAGTGGAGATAAATTGATTCACGAGCTTATCGTCATGCTGAATAAATCATTTATGACGCCTATCGAGCGTGAGGATATTTTATCGCTTGCCAATAAATTAGATGATGTCATTGACGGCATGGAAGGCTGTATTGCTCATTTTGACATGTATAATTTAACAGAAGTTACAGATCCGATGCGTCAATTCTTAACATATATTGCGAAAAGTACAGATGAAATGGTCCAAGCAATGGAACTATTAAATAGCAGAAAGCTCGTTGAAATGCGTAAACATGCTATTCAAATCAAGGACTATGAGCGTGAATGTGATGAAATTTTCCGTTCTTCTATGAAGCAATTATTTATTCAAGAAAAAGACCCAATGCGTATCATCGTGTTCAAGGATATTTACGAACAATTTGAAGATATTGCAGACAGCTGTCAAACAGTAGCAAATACAATTGAAACTATAATTATGCGTAACGCGTAAGATGGAGTGTACGAAATGGATACGATATTACTGATAACAATATTAGTCGTTATGTTCGCACTTGTATTCGATTTTATTAACGGCTTCCATGATACAGCCAACGCGATAGCAACTTCTGTATCAACAAGAGCATTGAAGCCGCGTACAGCAGTATATATGGCTGCGGTTATGAACTTCATCGGAGCGATTACATTCGTTGGGGTAGCGAAAGCATTAACTAAAGATATTGTTGACCCATTCAGCTTGAATGCTTTTGATGGAGATATTACAGGTTCTGTCGTTATTTTAGCGGCACTATTATCAGCGATAACATGGAATTTAGTAACGTGGTACTTTGGAATCCCGTCTAGTTCATCGCATACATTGATTGGTTCTGTGGCAGGTGCTGCCATTGCAGCGGCAGGCTTTAATGTATTGAACTACAGCGGCTTTATAAAAATCATTCAAGCACTTATCTTCTCACCATTACTTGCGTTTGCGGCTGGTTTCTTAATGATGACTTTAATGAAAGTTTTATTTAAGGATACAAATTTATATCGAACGAATAAAGGCTTCCGAACAATGCAAATTGGTACTGCCGCTTTACAATCATTTACACACGGTACAAACGATGCGCAAAAGGCGATGGGGATTATTACGCTTGCTTTAATTGCAGGAGGATTGCATCACACAGATGATATTCCTTTATGGGTACGTTTTGCAGCAGCATGTGCGATGGGGCTTGGTACATCAGTAGGTGGTTATAAAATCATCAAAACAGTTGGTGGTAAGATTATGAAAATTCGTCCAGTCAATGGTGTTGCAGCAGACATTGCTTCTGCATCTATCATCTTCGGAGCGACATTAATTCATTTACCAGTATCCACTACACACGTTATTTCTTCATCCATCATGGGTGTAGGTACAGCACATCGTGTAAAAGGTGTTAAGTGGGGCATGGCACGTAAAATTGTGACGACATGGGTGATCACCATGCCAATTTCCGCAGTCATGGCTGCAGCTATTTACTTTATATTAAGTTTATTTTTCTAACATAATGGAAGGAATGCACAACTTACGTGCATTCCTTTTTTTATTTGTCGGAGAGAAGGGCGGAAGTGACGGATAGAAAAGGCAAAGCGAAGGAAAGCTCATCCTCAACGACGGAAAGAAATGAAGGTGACGGAAAGCCCGAGGAGAACGACGGATAGAAAAGGAGAAGCGAAGGAAAGCTCATCCTCAACGACGGAAAGAAATGAAGGTGACGGAAAGCCCGAGGAGAACGACGGATAGAAAAGGCAAAGCGAAGGAAAGCTCATCCTCAACGACGGAAAGAAATGAAGGTGACGGAAAGCCCGAGGAGAACGACGGATAGAAAAGGCAAAGCGAAGGAAAGCTCATCCTCAACGACGGAAAGAAATGAAGGTGACGGAAAGCCCGAGGAGAACGACGGATAGAAAAGGCAAAGCGAAGGAAAGCTCATCCTCAACGACGGAAAGAAATGAAGGTGACGGAAAGCCCGAGGAGAACGACGGATAGAAAAGGCAAAGCGAAGGAAAGCTCATCCTCAACGACGGAAAGAAATGAAGGTGACGGAAAGCCCGAGGAGAACGACGGATAGAAAAGGCAAAGCGAAGGAAAGCTCATCCTCAACGACGGAAAGAAATGAAGGTGACGGAAAGCCCGAGGAGAACGACGGATAGAAAAGGCAAAGCGAAGGAAAGCTCATCCTCAACGACGGAAAGAAATGAAGGTGACGGAAAGCCCGAGGAGAACGACGGATAGAAAAGGCAAAGCGAAGGAAAGCTCATCCTCAACGACGGAAAGAAATGAAGGTGACGGAAAGCCCGAGGAGAACGACGGATAGAAAAGGCAAAGCGAAGGAAAGCTCATCCTCAACGACGGAAAGAAATGAAGGTGACGGAAAGCCCGAGGAGAACGACGGATAGAAAAGGCAAAGCGAAGGAAAGCTCATCCTCAACGGCGGAAAGAAATGAAGGTGACGGAAAGCCCGAGGAGAACGACGGATAGAAAAGGCAAAGCGAAGGAAAGCTCATCCTCAACGACGGAAAGAAATGAAGGTGACGGATAGTCCGAGCAGAACGACGGATAGAAATGGCAAAGCGACGAAAAGCTCATCCTCAACGACGGAAAGAAATGAAGGTGACGGATAGTCCGAGGAGAACGACGGATAGAAATGGCAAAGCGATGAAAAGCTCATCCTCAACGACGGAAAGAAATGAAGGTGACGGAAAGGCCGAGCAGAACGATGGATAGAAAAGGCAAAGCGAAGGAAAGCTCATCCTCAACGACGGAAAGAAATGAAGGTGACGGAAAGCCCGAGGAGAACGACGGATTGAAAAGGCAAAGCGAAGGAAAGCTCATCCTCAACGGCGGAAAGAAATGAAGGTGACGGAAAGCCCGAGGAGAACGACGGATAGCCAGATCTATGGTAATTATAAAGAAAGTGTAAAGTTCGGAAAAAAAGACTTTTTACATAGTAAGGTTAGTACAGGAGGAAAACAGATGAGAGAAAAGCTATTACTGATTGAGGATGATACGGCGATTGGACGTATTGTGAAGGATACGCTTGAACAAGAGGGTTACCAAATTACTTGGGCAACAACTGGACTTGAAGGTCTAACTGATTTTCAAGCGGATTCGTTTGATTTAGTGTTAGTCGATTGGATGTTACCTGAGATGGATGGTCTTACTGTTTGCCAAAATATTCGTTGGGAAAGTGATGTACCTATTTTAATGATGAGTGCGCGTAAAGAAGAGGCAGATAAGGTTGAGGGCTTGCAGGGCGCTGATGATTATATAGCGAAACCCTTTAGCTTAGAGGAGTTAAAGGCACGTGTAGCCTCACACTTACGTCGCTGGAAACGTTATAACAAAAATGAAATAACAGAAGATATATCATCCTTTACACATGGCTTAGAAATTGATTGGCAAAAGGAAACAGTGCGGCTTGATGATAAAAAGCTTGCCTTAACACAAAAGGAATTTGCTCTATTAAAACTACTTGCGAAAAATCCAAGCCAAACCTTTTCAAAAGAAGAGCTATATCAGCATATTTGGCAACAGGCGAGCGTAGATGACACACATACAGTCACGGTACATATAAAGGCGCTACGAGAAAAGCTAAAAGACCCAGTCAAAACGCCATATTATATACAGACGGTTTGGGGCAAAGGCTACCGCTTTATTGGTGAGCCGATATGAAAATTAAAACATGGTTACTCATCACTTTTTTCATCGTGATGATTTTACCGATAGCAGGTGCTTATAGCCTTTATGTGTGGATTAATGCCTATTATCAAGATAAAAACGGAGTTGCTGAGTATTTCGAAAAATTAACAGAGCTCAATCAGGTAAAGTCTGTTCTCGAAAATCCTATGTATTATACAAAAAATGCGGATATCAAAGATATTGAAGCACTAACGAATGATCATCTTGCAATTACACTTTATTCGAAATCAGGCTTGTTTTTGTATTCCTCAAATCCATTGAAATCGGTGTCGGGGATTGATTCTAAAGATAGTATTTTTAAAGGTTTATATGAGCTAAAGCAAAATTACAATGCCTTTACTTATAAAGAACCTGTTTATCAAGATGGAGAATTGCTTGGGGTTTATGAGATTCAATTAGTGAGGACGGATTGGGTAAAAGGCGTAGAAAGTCGTTCTTGGCTTGTAATAGCAAGCTCTATATTATTATTTCTCCTTATTTATTTTGCAGTTATGATGCTACTTAACCGTAGATTAAATAGACCGTTACATGAACTGATGCGGCAAATGCGTGCTTTTGCAAAGGGGGAGCATGTGGAATCAAATTTAGTGGCAAGAAAAGATGAAATTGGGGAACTTGCTCAAACCTTTCTTGCCATGCAGGACGAAATTGAAATCGCTCGTACTCACTTAAAAGCTGAACAACAGCAAAAGGAGTTAATGATTGCAAGTATTTCCCATGATTTGAAAACACCTCTTACAGCTATTCAAGCATATGCTGAGTCTTTACAAAGCAAGACATTATCAGAAGAACAGCAAGACGAGTACCGACAAATTATTTTAACAAAGTCTGAAACGATGAAGCATATGTTAGAGGATTTATTGATGTACACTTTACTGCAATCGACAAGCTATCATTTAGAACTTGTTGCAGTAGATGGGGCAGAGTATTTTGAAATGGCACTGTCTGATTATGAGCAACTATGTAAGGATCAAGGATTTATGCTTGAAGTTACTTGTGACATAGAGGGTATGTACGCAGTGCATCCGAAGCAGCTCCAACGGGTGATCGACAATTTAATGAGTAATGCTTGGCGCTATGGAGCAGTAGATACAGCGATAGGTTTAGCAGCCGTGAATGCCGGGAAGAGTCCAATATGGTGCTTTGATTTTGTAAAGCCTGCACTGACAATGCAAGAAGGTATGTATCTCATTGTGCAAAATTGCGGCCAAGGTGTAAATAAAGAAGGTATTGAGAAGCTATTTGAGCCATTGTACCAAGCAGATACAGCACGCACAAAGGCTGGGGAGCGGGGCACTGGACTAGGATTAAATATAGCAAAACAAATAATAGAAAAACACGGTGGGACGGTAGAGCTAGTATCGAAAGAAGGTTATGGAACAGCTGTACTTTGCTGGTTGCCACCATATGAAGGAGAGATTTGATAATGAATTGGAAAAAATCATTACGTGCAGTAGGTTTAGTGGCCGCACTAACATTTAGCTTAGTAGGTTGTAATACAGAGGGGTCATATTCACCCCAGGAAATTATTGATCAAGCGTTACAGGAAACGACAGAACCACTTACTTATTACGGTGAATACAAAATGGATATGGGTGAGATTGGAGGAAAAGCTCAAGTCGAGGAGTGGACTAAAGATGGTAAACGACGTATTGAGATGACAGCTGAAAATGGTGAGCATATCATCACAGTCAACAATGGCTCACAAGTCATTATATATGATGTTGTAAAAAACACAGTTCATAAAATAGATATTGGCGAAGGTAATTCAGATTTATTCCCATCACCAAGAGATCAGGCAGAATCACTATTTAATTTAGTAAAGGATACACATGATGTAAAAATTGATGGGGAGGAAAAGATTGCTGGAAGAGATACGTATAAAATTGTAGCTAAAGCGAAAAAAGATGATACTTTAATAGATGATATAGAAGTATGGATTGATAAAAAAACATGGATAACGTTAAAAACAATAACGAATAGTGCTGGAAATAAAATGACATCAGAGTATACGAAAATGGATGAAAATGCAAAAATTGATGATGCACAATTTACAATTGATATTCCAAAGGATGCAAAAGTGGAAGAAATAAGTGGAACTGAATCTGAGTCAGTAACACTGGATACAGTGAAGGAAGAGCTTGGCGAATTTTTAATGGTGCCAGAAGAAAATGGACTAACTTTGGATGATATTTCATTAGATAAAGGGCTAGAAGGTCGTTCAGGGTATACTTTCAATTATGTTAAGAATGGTCAACAAGAAATTTCAGTAACGGTTTTTAAAGCGAATAGTAGTGTTATTGAGGTTGATCCTACTTTAGGTGAAAAAGAAATGGACATCCGAGGTCAAAAAGGTACTGTCATGGACATGGATAAATTCCGTTATATTGGCTGGCAGGAAAAGGGCTATCAATATGGCATTATGATTGGAAATCCTGAGCTAACAATCGAAGACCTTGTAGCCTATGCAAAACAAATGACCATCGTTAAGTGAGGTGAAATGTATGAAGAGAAATGATTTTATAAAATGTCTCGCATTGTTTTTATTTAGCACAGTGTTTTTATATGGCGTAGGTGAAACATACGACGTTGCATGGCTGAAATTTCATTTCTTAGGACAATACAATGATGAAGGTTTTTATTTCAGTTTTAGTTCTTTAACCCCTATACTTGGTGGTTTACTAATCGTTGCGTTATATGAAACGAAGATTAAGCGACTTATTTAATTATGAATTTGATGTACCTAAAGAGTATAGGGATTGGAAGGGAGTAAACAGTATTAAGGTTAACTTTACAACGATATACACTTCCCTTCAAAAAAGCTAAAAAATCCACTTTTAAAAATGTGGGTTTTTTAGCGTTGATGAGATACGGACAATAAAATCTGATTAATGATAATTAGTATTGCAAAAATAGATGCTAATTGCGTTCGCCCTGTAGCATATAGAGCTATTACGGCTAAAGAAAAAATCACAAATTCAAGCATAAAATGCCAAGCCCCATCCAAAGGGATCGTTGCTTTGGGTGAACCAAACATACTCCAAAGAACTACGAATAAAACAGGTGTTCCAATTCCAAGTAAAAGCTTGAAGAAAATGCCTTTCCCAGTTTGTAAACCCCAATACCCAAAAGCCACTATCACACAAATTTCTAATAGAAAGCGAAGAGCTAAATTCAACACCATATTATTCCTCCAAAAATTGATTTTTGAAATGTGTTTTTTTTGTGGATCATCACCATAGCGTGTGGTTGATTTCCGTTCCGACTGGGCGCTTTGTAGCTGCCGCTTTGCTTTCGCTACAGAAAACATTTGTTGTTGCTGTCGCTACGCTTTCGCACAGACAAAACAATTGTAGCTGCCGCTTTGCTTTCGCTACAGAAAACATTTGTTGTTGCTGTCGCTACGCTTTCGCACAGAGCAAAGCTTCCTGGGGGCGTCCGATGAGCCGCTTCACTCGCGTTGCTCGCTCCAGGGTCTCATCTGTGACGCTGATCCCCAAGGAGTCGCCCAGTCTCCACTTCAATCAACTTGCATACGTTTTAACAAATGTCATCCACAACTTTTGGTGATGAGTGTTTTTTTTGTAACTCTTTTGTATAGTTTTAACCGTAACGCTGATAGAATCGCTACTTCTAACTTAAGCTATTTGCTGTAAATGAGTTTTAGTAAAGGCTTCATCATATTTTAATCCGTAGCCTAATGCACGATCTAAAAATATATGAGCTAGCCAAATAATAGAGGCCATGAGTAGCGGTGTCGATACAGTGACAAAGCCTATAATCAAGAGAATGGCTGGTAGGACTAAACTATGGCCAATATTGTAAAATAGCGCGCCGACTTTAGTGTTTACAATGTATCCTACCATGCTTATATCAGGTAGTAATAAAAACAATACAAAATAGAGGAACGAAAATTCAAAATGCCAGTAGAAAAATATACTTACTAAAAATGCTATTAAATATTCCAATGAGATAATTTTACGTAGTTTCATGATGACCACGACCTTCCTGTAATTGGTTATACATATCCTCGATAAGTGAACCGATGACCATTTTATTTTCCGCATATTTTCCTTCAGCCATTAATGTTTGAGCGAGCTGTAAGGATTTGAGTGCCTGTTGATAAAAAAGTAACTGCTGCTCAATGTGAGTGATCTTTCCAGAGAATAGCTGTACCGTTGCTTGATTGCAGGAATCTGAAACAGGCTTTTGCTCAAGTGTAAGAAGTTGTTTGATTTCTTGTAATGTAAAGCCGAGCTGTCTTAATACTAAAATAAATTTAATTGTATGTTCACAAGTGACATCGTACACGCGATAGCCATTGTCCCGTTTATTTGGATGTAGTAATCCTTCTTTTTCATAGTAACGCACGGTATCAGTAGATAAATTATACTTAACTGCAAACTGTTTGATTTGCATATGAACACCTCCTGAATTTATCCTAACATTGGAGTATGCTCCAAGGTCAATACAATTTATTGATATTTTTTGAAATTAAGTGAAACGGTCATTTAATGGCAGTCGTTAATAGTATAAGAGGGGGAGGTGACGGCATGCATGAAAAAATGATAGATGAACATGCAGAGCATTTATTGCGTCTCGCTTATTTTTACGTGAAAAATAGACATGCAGCAGAGGATATTGTGCAGGAGGTTTTTATAAAATTTTCTCAACCTAATTATGAGGAACGTGGACAGCTACGTGCTTATTTATCTACGTTAACGATTAATAAAAGCAAGGATTATTTAAAAAGCTGGCATTATAAAAAATGATTTTACAAGAAAAATATTTCCGGTGAAGGCTAACAAACAGCGTGATGAACTGATTGAAGCGAAGGAAAGATCGCATATCGGAGCAGCTATTCTAAAGCTTCCACTAACATATAGAGAGCCAATCATCCTTTACTATTATGAAGAGATGAAGATTGCCGAAATAGCACAGGTTCTAGGTATTGTAGAAAACACTGTTAAAACAAGGCTGAGAAGGGCAAGAGAAATCCTAAAGTCTGATCTAAAGCAGGAGGAATGGGAGGTGCTTGGACATGAATGAATGGCAAAAAGAATTGGTGAAAGTAGCAGGGGATATGGAAGAGAGTAAGGAGTGTGTCAAAAAACGTGTCTTACAGCAGCAAGATGTCAAACCCAAAAAGCCCATTCGTTTCGCGTTTTTAACAGTAATTGTGACGTTATGCTTAGTAGAATTTGTCATGGTGTAGCTACTGAATAAGGAAACGAAACAATCGGCAAACTTGTTTAACGATACACAGCTTGCTCATTTTGAAAATATTATGCGTATCCATTGGCGCGAACAAGACGAGGAATTTTATACAAAAGAGGCATTTGAACGCTACAAGAAGGTAGTTGCTATTGATTATTATGCGAAGTCACTTGATCTTCATTATTCTGAGGCAGAGCTAAAGGCTGTGAGGAAGGAGCACTATGATGAGCTTGCCATGCTACAACAATCACCTGAATATGCGGTTCTTTTTAAAGAGAAAGGATTCAAAAAATATTTTAAGACGTATATTGAGCCGCTGTTACCGATGTATGCAGCTAAAAAAAAGCTTGGTATCTTTTATCTAGAAAAATATCCAACTTTTCCAAACGGTTTGGTACAAGAAATTCGACTCATCCTGTGATGAGGAACCGTTGATTTTCGCGGAGAGTGGTGACTCCTGCGGGATTAGCTTGCGCTGAAAGCCCCGCAGGAACGTAGTGACAAGGAGATTGAAGCCAAGCCCGCGAAAAGCGCCAACTCGGAGTGAAAACCAACCTTTGATTATGGATACGCATTAATTTATATTTATTTTTTGTCGACAAATTGCAAGTCTCTTTCAAGAAGAGGCTTGTTTTTTATATGTAAGGAAATTATAGTTTTTGTACTGATATAAATATAATGAGTCGTTTTAAGAAAATGTTACAAGTTTTCTAGGAATAAATAATCATCTAATGTTAATTTTAGGTTAATTTACTCATTAATTTGAAAATAAATGATTCCGAAGAATTGTAATATTTTACACATGAAGATAGTATTAAAGAAGTAGGGGTTAATATGAGGAGGGGCGGTATGAACACACAAGAATTTGACGAATTATGGATTACGCTAAATGAATTATATAATGCGAATCGCTATTTAGAATATATAGAATTAAGTAGTGCCGCAATTGAAAGTGCCATTGCACTTGGTATGTATAATAAAGCAATCCTGTTATTACGTTATCGCTGTGCAAGCTATTTTCAAACAGGTGATTTGCAAGTTTCCATTAGTGTGCTTGAGCAATATCGTGAATTAACCTTTCAATATGGCGATGATATCGATTTAATCCATCATTATATTTTAGCCTCCATCTATTGGGGGACATTTGGTCATTTAAAGAAATCTGAAGAGTTTATGATCAAGGGACTAAAGATTGCTGAGCGTATTCAACATGTAGAAAGTATGGGGAAAATTTATAATAATTTAAGTGATTTAGAAAACTCCTTAGGAAATTATCAAAAGGCGAAGGAATTTGCATTAAAGAGCCTATACTATGCCAATGCTTTTGAGACGAAGCATGACAATCCTTATACAGGAATTATCCATCCCAAAATAAACTTAGCTGTTGCGCAAATTTGGCTGGAAGAATTTGATGAAGCATATGAAATATTGCAGGAGCTGCTGGTGACGATTCAGAACCCGCCTTATTCCAAGGTGCAATTGGAGGTTATGAATGCCTATGCTCTGCTTAATGAAAAACAGGGAAGCGTTGGCGAGGCCATTGATTTATATCAAAAGGCGAAGCACTATGCCTTACAAAATAATGATTTATCTTTGCTTCAAACCATTTACAATTCTTTAGTAAAGCTTATAGAAGAGCAGGGTAATAAAATTGTGTTGTGCTCGATACAGAAGGAATATATTAACATTTTACTAGAAATACAAAGGGAAAATTATACACATGTGTTATTTGAGATGGAGTACAATGACCAGAAGAAGCAATTTGAAAAAACTTCTTATATTGATCCATTAACGAATATTTATAATCGTCGTTATTTTGATGAGAATGCAGAGAAAATGGTGGAGAAAGCTTCATCAGAAAATCAGCAATTAGCATTAATGATGATTGATTTAGATCATTTTAAAGAAATTAATGATACAAACGGTCATTTATTTGGGGATGATGCTTTGACGATTACTGCTACTACATTAAAAGACTATTTTCAACCGTTTGAGTCGATTGTCGCTCGTTTTGGCGGAGATGAGTTTATTGTTCTTAGTCAATTAAGGGAAGGCGAATCTGTTCAATCAATGACGGAAAACCTCTATCAAACATTAACTGCTCTATCCTTAACAATCAATGATGAGGCCGTTCAATTAGAATTTAGTATTGGGGTAAGTACAAATAAACAAGGCCAGATTACCGAAGTCGAAGAACTGATCCATAGTGCGGACACAGCACTATATACGTCAAAGCGCAATGGCCGAAACCAAATCACAGTCTTTAACCAATATAGTGATGTGGGAAATAGTAAATAATTTAGCGAAAGAGGCATCCAGAAAAAAATGGGGGTGTCTCTTTATATAGTTGGTCTTACCGTCATCGGCATTTGATAATCAATCATAGAGAGTCTGCTTCATTTCAACGAATTTAACGTTGGAGTTTTGCAGATTCTTTTCATTAAAAATTTTTTTTGAAAAAGTGAATCGGAAATGAAGTGGCGTCCGTCAGTAGTTTAGAAAGAAGGTGAGGACAACGATGGATATCGAAAAAATTATTGCAGAGCACGGTGACTATTTGCTAAAGGTTGCTTATTTATATGTGAAAAATGAAGCAACGGCTGAGGACATTGTGCAAGATGTGTTTATCGCCTTTTATCAAAAGCAAGAGCAATTTCGGCAAGAATCATCATTACGTACATATTTAGTGAAAATGACGGTCAATCGAAGCCATGATTATTTGCGTAGCTGGAAAAGTAAACGATTGACACTCTTTGAAAAAATAACAGGGCGTACGACAGCCGTCACGCCTGAAAAAGAATTTCTTGCTAAGTCCACAAAACGAGAGCTAGTAGAAGCTCTGTTTACATTATCTGTGGCATACAGAGAAGTACTGATTCTCTATTATTTTGAGGATATGACGACAGTGGAAATCGCACAGCTAGTATGTTGTCCAGAAGCGACGGTACGGACAAGATTACAGCGGGCTAGAAAGCAACTTGCAACAGCAATCGGTGATTATGATTGGGAGGTGTTACGCCATGAATCAATTTAAAGAAGATGTGCTAAAAGAACTTCGAGATGTAAAGCTAACAGATGAGAAAAAACAGGCAATTGCCCAGAAAACTCGTAGTAAAACTAAACAAAGAAGAAGTAGTCCATGGCAATATCGTGTGGTGCTTGCGACGTTTACGCTTTTTGTCATTGGTTTTAGTTATTTATTATTACAAAATAAAAATTCAGGAAGTCATCAAGCAGCTAGTTTACAGCAAGAAGGGGATACATGGAGCCTATGGACAATTTTGCAATACGATTTAGTAAAAGGTATATTGATTTTTAGCTTTATGGTGGGGCTTGCTTTTTTTGTTAAATGGGTGTTATTAAAGAAAGGATATGGCCTACCAGTGTGCATTGAGTGTGGCGAAACTTGGTCAGAAAAGCAAGCGCGAAGAATGTACCGGAAAAATGGACAACTAGAATGTCCTTATTGTGGGAAAAAACAATATCGCTCAAAAAAATCAATGAAAATGAGTGGTATTTTAACGTTCCCGATTCCATTTATGGCTTTTATGCATATAATCTTTAATAATATTGCAATCGGGACCATTTTCTTTGTAGCGGGTGTTTATATTTTTTATCGTCTATTAGCGCCATATGTATTTGATTTACAAGAAGATGATCCTACCAACGATCCGCTTTGGTAATTTGTGAAGAGAAATTGCTAATTCTTAACGCAAATGGGGAGGCAATTTAATTTGAAAAAGAGTAGTACATATTAATTCGTAGTAACGACTTTTCGAGCTGCAATTATCTCAAAGTGCAGAGGCTCCATAGTTATTCGCTATCGGATTCTTTAAATGAATAAACGGTATGAAAAGCCCCTCCTAATTACTCGGCTATCGAGCGATTAGGAAGGGCTTTGATTATTCTTATTTTTGAAATAATTCAATATCCAGGTCCGCGAAACATTGAGCGGTTACTATTCTTGCAAATTAAACTTTCTGCTTGTCAATCTCCTGGTCCTGTGCCGGTTGCTCTGATTGTGCTGGTTGTTCAGATTGTGTTGGTTGCTCCGATTGTTCTGGCTGTTCAGATTGTGTCGATTGTTCCTCCGACTGCTCTTTCTTCAATCCGGTTTTTTTGCGAATAAAGCCCCAAATCGCGCCGACGGCCACCACAATTATGATCCCGAACTTCTTTAATAGAGGGATGAGCACAGCAAGCAAGCCCGCTTTTTTGGCAACCGCCAGACCCGCGCCTCCAAGAATTAATCCTGTCAAGCCGAATTCAGCTACCTTATCGGTTTTTTTGTCAAAATCCTCATAGCGTTGACCTTGCTTTAAGTTAAACTGCTTTAGGATCTTGTTGTTAAACACTATACGATCGGCCTGCAAATTCGCCGGATCTGAGACGAGTATCGCTGAGATATAGCCTTGGCGGGATAGAATTCGCACATTGTAGTTAATAACACCGTTGTTCTGATTATCATGCGCCAATAATGACCACGACAAACTATGTAATTGGTTGTCGTAGAATGGAGCAACATCCCATTTGTCAACGAATAACTGATTTTCAGGGCTTAACTCCTTATTCATTTCTTCCGTACCTTCTTTGTAGCTGTCTAACAAAGCATCAGCATCGATATCTGTTTTCTCGTCGTCTTTTATATGTCCAGATTCTTCATATTCGAAATAAACGGCCCAAGTCTGTTTTTCATCTTTTGGGAAAACCACACCGATTTCTGACCCGCTCGGTTCCATTCCGCCTTGCTTTAGATACTTTTTCGTATCTTCGGCATTAAGAAAAATAAAATCACTGCCTAACTCCAGTTCCGCTAAATTGGTCCCCACGTCAACTTTCTGTCCACTACCTTCTACCCAATTCAGCTCTTCTTCGGCGAATGCGGGAACCGCACACATCATCATAATTAAAGTCATAACAGTTACTGATTTAAATAGTTTTGCAATCCACGATTTCAAAATAACTTCCTCCCAAAAATCACATGTTTTTATGCTGCGAACGACTTGTCCATCTTTTCTTTAAATAAATGCATGCATACTAGGACGGCGCCTATACCTGCAAGAGCAATTTCTACAAAGGTTTCGCCTCCGCCAAAAATGTCGTTAAAAACGGTAAATAATTTGAATTGTAGACCGAATTGCGGCAGTATAAATGCACCTAACCCTAAAATTAAAAATATGATACCAGTACGAAACAACTTACCTCCTTATAATGGAAAAATACTTATGTAGGTTACCATATAAGACAAATTGTTACAATGCGTATTCGTCCAATTGAAAACATGCTGCACAATTTCTGCCGCTTGCTAGCTCACGTTGGAGACTGAGATACCCATTCCTCGTTTTCAAGATGTGGGTCTTTTTCCGAACAACTTTTAATCCAAATAGACTAATTATAGTCAAAAAAACAACGTTAATTGCAGATTGTTAATGAATTGTACATTCAATATGTATATGCGACTGATTATATTTACGCATTTTTTGATAACCTTTTCATGGAAGTTTTTGGGCTTTATTTGGTTGGTGTTGTTTTCTTGGTTTATCAAATAACTCCTGGTTTTTTGAATTACAAGCGGACAATCTTATGAATACACCACTTTGGTCATGGCCTTTATGATAAGAAATTGCTAGTTCACTATAGCAATTTTTCAAAATAGATTGACAACAGTTTTCATTTGTTTTATCTTTGTGTTAACTTATTTATACTTTGAGTTAACGTACAAAGGGAGGCAATTTAGTTTGAAAAAAAATAGTACATATAATTATGTGTTAGCGGCATTTGGTGCAGCGATTATTGCTGTTCTTGCACAAGTAACGATTCCGCTTCCACTTATTCCAATTACAGGACAAACATTAGCAGTAGGCTTAGTTGTAACGATTTTAGGGACAAGAATTGGTACATTATCAGTATTGCTTTATATTTTGCTTGGTGCAGCAAGTATTCCAGTATTTAGCGGTATGTCAGGTGGAATTGCTATTTTGGTTGGTCCAACGGGTGGCTATATTATTGGTTTCCTAGCTACTGCAATCATTATGGGCTTATATTTAGATAAATTTGGCATTACGATTTTCAATGCCATCGTTGCGAACCTAATTGGGATGGTTGTGACATTGACGTTTGGAACGGCTTGGTTAAAAATCGTTGGAGATTTAACTTGGACAGCTGCATTTATGGGTGGTGCGGCACCATTTATCGTGGTAGGTATTGTGAAAGCTGTACTGGCAGGATGGATGGGTGTCATTGTTCGTCGTCGCTTAGAACAAGCACATTTAATTTCTTTCAGCGGGGTCCAAACACCCGCTGAACAGAGGAACTCAGTCTAAGAACGCCACGTCCTGTGGCAACGACTGAGTGACCAACATCACGTTGGCCCAAAGCCTCTGGCGGATGTCACGGAATCGGAAAGGAGTTCTTTGTGCTAACACATGGCCGATTCCGGACGCATTGTTTATCTGCGCGAAAGCGTAGCGACAGCGGCAAATGTTTTCTGTAGCGAAAGCAAAGCGACAGCTACAATTATGCCGAGGCATAATTGATTAGAAGCGATTGCATAGGAGGAATTGTTTTGGCAACGTTATGGACAGGTGGAAAAATTTACACAATGGCGCAAGTTGGCGAAATAGTTGAAGCAGTCCTTGTAAAAGATGGGAAAATTGTGGCGACAGGCTCAGTAGATAGCTTGTCGCCACAAGCTACTTCTATTCAACATTTACAAGGAAATGTGATGTATCCAGGCTTTGTCGATAGTCATTTACATATGATTGGCTATGGGGAAAAATTAAAGCATATCGATGTATCGAACATTAAAAGTAAGGAAGAGCTATTGGCCATTATTCGTGAACGGATGACAGAGGTTCCCGCTGATGAATGGGTGATCGTGATAGGGCTTAATGAGACGCAATTTGAAGCTCCTATTTTCCCAACATTAGCTGAACTAGATGCACTTGGTGAAGCACATCTTATTATTAAACGAAGCTGTCACCATTTAATTTTGGCTAATTCCAAGGCGCTATCATTTGCAGGCATTACCAATGGCACTCCATCACCAGAGGGTGGTGTGATTGATAAGGTGGATGGACAGCTAACTGGTGTTTTAAAGGATGCAGCGTTGTATATGATTGTTAACCATATGCCTCATATTACGCCCGAGTATATTGAGGATGCTCTCGAAAAGGCAGTAATATCCCTGCAATCATATGGCTTAGTAGGTGGTCATTCTGAGGATTTAAGTTATTACGGACCGCCGCTTCAACCAATACATGCTTTTCGAAAGATTGTTGAGGCAAAGCAATCGTTTAAAGTTCATTTATTACAACACCACACGGTATTTGAAGAAGTTGCCAAGATGGAAGAAACATCTTCTCCTTATTTAGAGTTTGGTGCCATGAAGATTTTTATCGATGGTGCCTTTGGAGGACGTACTGCTGCTCTTCGTGAACCGTACTGTGATGAACCAGGCAATTGCGGTATGCTCGTACATTCAACAGAACAATTAGAAGAATATGTTCAACTTGCACGTCAACATGGACAAACAGTGGCAGTGCATGCCATTGGAGATTTAGCCATTGAAACAATTTTAAAAGTATTTGCCGCCCATCCGCCTCGCAAAGGTCAATTAGATCGTGTTATTCATTGTAGCTTGGTCGATGAAGGTATTTTAGAAAAACTTGCTTCGTTGCCTGTCGCAGTGGATATGCAACCGCAATTTGTGCAGGGAGAGTATGAAGCAGAACTAGCTAGGCTAGGGGAGGAACGAGCAAAAGGCTTGCACCCGTTAAAATCGCTACTAGCTCGTGGATTAGTTGTTGCAGGTGGTAGTGATGCCCCGATTGAAGTACCCAATCCCTTACATGGTATATATGCTGCAGTAACAAGACGGAATTTTTGGGAATCTCATAATGGCTACGGTCCAGAGGAGAAAATTTCACGCTTTGAGGCAGTACGACTCTATACTACAGGGGCTGCACAAATAATAGCCCAAGACCATGTTCGAGGTAAGATTGAAAGAGGCTATACTGCAGACTTCACTGTTCTAGAAGAGGATCTTTTTACGATAGCTATCGAAAATATTTCACAAGTAAAAGTCGCCTATACGGTTGTTGATGGCCGTATCGTTTATAAAAAACGCTGTAAAGAATAAACTTTACAGCGTTTTTTGGTTCAACAAAAAGAGAGGGATAGGCTGTTATGATGCCTTCCCTCGTATTTAACGTTAAACACAATATAGGAGCTATTGTTTTTCTGATAAATCTTTCACATGCTGCTCTAGTCTTTTAACTCGTGTAGTTAAATCATCTACTTTTTGCTGAAGTGTTTCTTGAGGAGGCAGAGGAGCTGTAGATTTCATTTTTTTAATCATATTAATCATCACGAAAAATAAGGCAAGGAAAATTATAAGAAGTACGGTTGTAATAATGATATCCCCGAGATTAAAAATTGTATGTCTCATAATTATTTGGCCCCTTCAAATAGTATCGATTATATTATTTACCGAGTGGCATACGAAAAAGTTTCAAGAAAATATTTATAGACACCATAAATACACAAATCTTATTATTTTTCCTCGCATATTATATGGGACAAATTGTATTTCTAGAGCTAAAGGTAATTTGAAATAAACGGCATAACATATCATATAGGAAAGAGCTTATAAAAAGTGTAAACACGTTTAAGATAAGGAATACGATAGTATGACTGGGGTGAGTGAATGCACAAAGCGGGACAAGTAATGCGACAAGCCATCTACAATGTTTATATGTATCGCATTGATTATGTACAGGTTTTCGGGCTGATTAGGTTATTTCAGTTTTTATTAATTATTCCTATGACAACTATCGTATTTAAGCTAATGCTGCAAGTAACGGGTTATACACATATTACTGAGCAAAATATACAAAGTTTTATCATGCACCCCTTTGTCATCTCAATGATCATTCTTTTGATCATGACCATTTTACTATTTATTTATTATGAAATGGGCTTTCTTTTTTTAATGGCGTTTTACCAACAAAGGGGTATTCGTTATCGATTTCTACACATATGGCAGCAGCTCAATCGTAAAGTTATTTATTTTTTTAGTGTGCAGGTCATTTTTCTAATTATTTATATTGCACTTTTATTACCATTAGCTTCATTTATGCTACCGCTAACATTAACTCAAGCCATCTCTATTCCACATTTTTTAACAGATGAAATAATGAGCAGTCGTTCTGGCCAGCTACTTTATGCTGCTGTTGCAAGTGTTTTAGTAATAGTGGGGATACGTAGCATTTTGACATTGCCGATTTTTACAATCCAACCAAAGATATCAATAATTCGTTCATTAATACAGAGCTGGCGTTTTTCGAAGCGAGGCTTGTTTGAACTTCTTGTATTATTAACCATGCTTTTAGCAGGTCATTTACTCGTAATGCTAGGGATTACGGTAATAGGTACCTTGCCATTATATATTTTAGAGCGTTTTATGCCGAGTGCAGCACTTGTCACAGCGGGGCTTACACTTGCCTTTTTAGAAATGGTCTTCGTGGTGTTATTTAGTTTACTGCAAGCAACGTTTTCACAAGTAATGGTGGCTATTACCTATAATACGCCTGTTTTAGGCAAGGCAAGGTTTACACCGAAGTTTAAGAAAAGGCGCTATAAGCCATTGTCTTTCATTGTTTTGATTGTTTTCGTCGTATTAAGTGTGATGAATACTATTTCGCTAGAGAAAAGCGTCTATGCACCAGATACAAAAATTATTGCTCATCGTGGCTTTACAGCGGGCAATGTTGAAAATACAATCAGTGGCCTTGTCAGCGCAGCAAGTGCAGGGGCAGACCTAATCGAAATCGACATTCAGCAAACAGTAGATGGACAATTCGTTGTCTTCCACGACCGAACATTAAGAAGACTTACAGGTAAAAACGGTGTTATCGCTAATATGACGCTCGGTGAATTAAAGACCCTGACGATTCATGCAAATGGCTTAAACGATAAAATTTCATCATTAGATGATTTTATTGAAGTAGCAAAGGCTCTAAATGTTTCCTTACTAATTGAATTGAAAGTTCATGGTAAAGAAACGGAAGACGTATTACCCAAGTTAGTAGAAAAACTAAAGGCTTATAAGGTGCTCGATACGTATTATGTGCAATCATCAGATCCACAAATGATGTCACAGTTAAAAAAATTGACACCCAACTTACGTGTTGGTGTTGTCTATGTATTAAATATCGGGCCAATGGTTGAAACTGTAGATTTTATTGCACTTGAGGAATCCTGGGTAACAGATCAGCTAATCACAGAGCTGAAGCTACAAAAAATTGATTTGTTTGTATGGACACTAAATAAAGATCGTTCATTACAAGAGTTTATCGAGAAAAATGTCACCGGAGTCATTACCGATCATCCAAATGTAGCCTTGGATATACGAACAAAGCAAAGTGAGCATCAATACTTTTTACAGCGTGTACTAAATCGACTTCAATTCATATTTTAGTTCTATATGAATAAATTTAACATTTGATTATTTGGAATACCCGCGGAAGCGAAGTAAATACCCGCGCGAAGAAGGTGAATACCCGCGGACCGAACAAAATACCCATCCAAATAGTTTAAGTAAAAAGCCGTAATTCTTAAGAATCACGGCTTTTTTAGGTAAATAATAAAAAAATGTTGGTAATGTTGTAACCTTTTTCTTTTATAACCGACTACTACTATGAATTCGTGAAATGAA
Organism: Lysinibacillus sp. FJAT-14222; assembly: GCF_001278875.1. NCBI lineage: Bacteria > Bacillati > Bacillota > Bacilli > Caryophanales > Bacillaceae > Lysinibacillus > Lysinibacillus sp. FJAT-14222. The sequence goes on from NZ_LIYL01000059.1 coordinate 28,607, forward strand.
GGAGATGCTTTTTTTATGAAAATGACGAAAGTCGTACCATTTGCCATGTCAGCATTATTAATCGGGGGCGCTGTAGTAGCTCCATCTGCATCAGCAAACGAAGGAGAAGCGGTTGTAACGAACGCTACTGACAATAATGAGCAAAATCCACAAGTTCAGCCGATTTTTATTAAAGTAGCTGGAACAGTTGACAATGTTGAAAAACGTGATGATGCAACGTATTACACTGTTAAAGAAGGCGAAAATACAAATGTTTTTGTCGTAAATGACGATACACTTGTTTTCGATAATACTGGTAAAGAAGTAAAGCTACAAAAAGGTTATAAAGTAACGGCTTACACTTATGCAAACAAACCAATGCTTATGATTTATCCACCACAATATAACCCAGAGGTAATTATTGTTGAATCAGAAGAAATGGGAACTGTTGAAGTAGACTTTTTCAATAAAGAATTAGTGAATACGGATAACACATTAAAACTAAATGTTGGCGAAGAAACAGAATTACTTAGCCTATCTGGCAAAGAAGTAAAGGCTGAGGACTTAGCAGAACAACATTTACTAGTGTTCTATACAATCGCAACAATGAGCATCCCAGCACAAACACCTCCTACAAAAGTTGTCGTTTTAGATACGGTTGCACAAGAGCCAGGTGAGGTTGATCCTGGTGAAGTTAATCCATCTGAATCTGCTATCCAAGAAATCATTAACAAGGACTTTTATGAAGTTGAAGGTACAAAAATGGTACCACTACGTTTAATTGCCGAAGAGTTAGGCTTTAAAGTAGAATCAACAGGAAAAGGCGCTATTATCTCTAAAGGTGCTTTATCTTATACAATTACACGTGGTCAAAAAGAATACGGCTATAATAAAGCAATCCGTCATTTTAAAGTTGCACCAGCTTTATTAGAACCATCAAAAACATATGTACCAGTTGAATTTGTTGAAGAATTAATGAAATAAAATGTTGTCCATCCCCTTCATGGCATCGTGCTGCGGAGGGGTTTTTGTATGGGAAAATTTGTTAAAGTTATTTTTGAAAATAAACAAAAGGAGCAACGCTATTTTGTCTATATTCAAAAACACCCTAATAATTTACCAATATATAATAGTTAAGTAACTAAACTTAACTATAAAAAATTGTATATGAATTCACAAGAGTAGACTCCATTTTGATCAAGTTTTTTTCAAAAAGGAGTAGTTTTTTATTTGAGATTAAATCAAGGGTCAGGTGAGCTGTGCGATTCTTGGGGAATAAGTGTATAGATGCAACCCTGGAGTTGAGGAACGAAGGCAATGACATCACGTCTTGTGATAACGCCTTAGTATCGTGTTGCTGCCGCTTCGCTTTCGCACAAAAAACATCCGTTGCTCAAAGTGGTTCATCATACGCCCTTTGGAAAGTGTTCAGCTGGAATGGAAATCTACCTCATAGTGAGTTTTTCCTTCTCATAATTTTCTTTAAATGGATAATGAATTTCTGTACAATAAGATAATTAAAGTCAGATTTTTAAAGGAGCATTAAATGAAGCAGGCATTAATTATAGTGGATATGCAGGAAGCATTCTTTTTGGATAGTGAAAACTACTTATTTGATTATGAAAAAGTATTAGAAAACATTAATATGTTAATAACTTGGGCACGGCATAGTGAAGTTCCAATTATTTTTGTCCAACATACGGATTCAAATAAAGACGACGATTTTGCATTTGGAAAGCCAGGCTGGGATCTATATCACGGGCTTCTACGACAACCCGAGGATAAAGTGATTCAAAAAACAACGTGGGATGCATTCTATAAAACGGAATTAGCGCAATACTTACGGAACCAACAAGTTGAGCAGCTTATTTTCGCTGGCGCTCAAACAGAATTTTGCCTTGATACGACCATTCGAAATGCTTATAGCTATGGGTACCATCACAATATTTTAGTTGAAGGTGCACATACCACACTAGATAGTCGCGTATTAAATGCGCAGCAAATCATAAAGCACCACGAGTCTGTTTGGCACAATCGATTCGTGAACATTCAGCCACGTACTTTTTTTCAAACTAAGTAAAAGGGGTTTCAATAATGCTCATAAACAGCCAAGAATTTAATGTAAATGAACTTCATTATACAATTAGATCCGCTACTATCGAAGATGCCCAAGCATTATCAGAATTAAGGTTACAACTTGATGGTGAAACGGAAAACTTCGATAGAGAACAAGGGGAAGGCTTTATCGATACGAAAGGATTTGAAGCGATTATTAAGGAGGACACAGAAAGTCCAAGAAATTTGTGTTTAGTGACAGTAGTCGATAATCGCATTGTCGGATTCTCTAGATGTGCGGGCTCGCCATTAAAGAGAATTGCTCATAAAGTAGATTTCGGTGTAGGTGTATTAATGGAGTTTTGGCGCTATGGGATAGGCAAAAATTTCTTAAAAGCATCGGTAGAATGGGCTGACGCTAATGACATTAAAAAAATGGCCTTGACTGTTGTAGAGACAAATGACAAAGCAATTTTGCTCTATAAAAAGCTTGGCTTTGAAGTTGAAGGCGTCTTGAAAAATGATAAACTCCTTTCAGATGGCAACTATTATAATACGATTGTCATGGGAAGAATTAAGGCATAATTTTAAAATAAAACCAGCTAAGCAAATAGGTGCTTAGCTGGTTTTTTTTACAACAAAAACAACTTGCTTCTCAAATTGGCTACGAAAAAATGACCTGGACATCCGATCCTTTGCAAACACGTAATGCATATTTGAATTTAGTGAACATATATTTGAGAATTGCTATGGCAAGATGGAAGACGGTCTAAATGGTGGTCTCCCGAAGAGAACTATAAACTACTCAATTAGTATTTTTGCTAAAAAACACTTAAAGCAAAAAATATTGTATATTTTTAGCTAAAAATAACTTATCTGTAAAAATGCCGTTATTTACAATAACTTCGCTGAATTTTCTGATTATAATTAAAGAGAACAAATTATAAGGGGTTGATAGAATGTCAGTAAAGGTTAATCCAAACGTTGAGCTAAGTCACCCATTATCACCATTATCTGAAGTAGAAATTGAAAAAGCTGTTCAAATAGTCAAGGAACAGCAACAGTTGTCTGAACATGTACGATTTATGTCCGTGATGTTACATGAACCTAAAAAATCAGAAGTACTAAATTACAAACCAGGTAATACGGTAGATCGCCAAGTGTTTTTAGTGATTTTAGATGATAAAGAATTGAAAACATTTGAAGCAATTGTAAATTTAACTTCAGAAAAAGTTGATTCCTACGAACATATTCCTGGGGTACAACCAAATGTAGCCTTAGAGGAATTTGAGCAATGTGAAGAATTAGTAAAGAGCCACCCTGATTTTATAGCAGCTTTACAGAAACGTGGCATTGACAATCCTGATTTAATCATGGTGGATCCTTGGTCAGCAGGAAATTTTGGTGTTCAGGAACATGAAGGTAAACGTTTACTTCGTGCGATTTGTTGGCAAAAACAATCACTAGAAGATAACGGATATGCTTACCCTTTAACAGGTATTGTTACGTATGTAGACCTAAACAAAATGGAAGTTTACAAAGTAGAAGATCACGGGGTACGTCCAATTCCAACAACATCAGGTAACTACCATCCTGAAGTTGATGAATCAATTGTGTTTAGAAATGACTTGAAACCACTGGAAATCATTCAACCTGAAGGTCCAAGCTTTACAATTGAAGGGAATTTGATCAAATGGCAAAAGTGGAGTTTCCGCTATGGATTTACACCACGTGAGGGCCTTGTATTATACACAATTAATTACCATGACAAAGGCAAGGATCGCCCAGTTCTTTATCGTGCAGCATTATCAGAAATGGTTGTCCCTTATGGTGAACCAACATTTTCGCATAACACACAAAATGCCTTTGATGCTGGTGAATATGGAATGGGTCAATTAGCCAATTCGTTAGAACTAGGTTGCGACTGCTTAGGGGAAATTCAATACTTTGATGGTGTTGTAGCTGATGTTAAAGGAAATGCGCGTACGATCAAAAATGCGATTTGCTTACACGAAGAAGATTACGGGATTGGTTGGAAACATACAGATTGGCGTACAGGCCATGTAGAAGTTCGGCGCTCACGTCGACTAGTGATTTCATTCTTCTGTACAGTTGGAAATTATGATTACGGCTTCTATTGGAGTTTCTACCAAGACGGTACGATTGAAGCTGAAGTCAAACTAACAGGTATTTTAAGCACTGGTACATGTGAAGATGGCATCCAAACAAAATATGGATCTGAGATTTCTCCAGGATTAAACGCATCACATCATCAACACTTCTTTAATTTCCGACTTGATACGATGTTAGACGGTGAAAATAACTCAGTAGTTGAAACGGAAACAGTATCAGAAACATTGGGTGAACACAATCCGAATGCCAATGGTTTCTATCCTCTTTCACGTATCTTTAAAACGGAGAAGGAAGCGTTACGTAATTTAGACTTAAAAACGCAGCGTACTTGGAAAATTATCAATAAAAACTCACTTAACCGAGTGAATCAACCTGTTGGATATAAAATTTTGCCTGGCGAAAATTGCTTCCCATTTGCTCATGAAGAAGCAAGCGTTATGAAACGTGCTGGCTTCCTTAAACACCATTTACACGTTACGCAATTTGATGAAAATGAAAAATATGCAACAGGTATGTATCCAAATCAACATGCTGGAGGAGATGGACTTCCAAAATACGTTGAGAAAAACCGTTCAATTGATGATGAAGATATCGTCGTTTGGTACACAATGGGCCATCATCATATCCCGCGCCCTGAAGATTGGCCTGTAATGCCAACTGCATACATCAATTTCCAATTAAAACCAGTTGGATTCTTTGACCGAAACCCAGCAATAGACGTTCCTAGACCGGACAAGAAGTGTCACACAACTTCGTCATGTCATATACAATAAAACTCTTTAAGGAGTGATTATATGCTACCATTCCTAAGCATGTTGGTGATCATTACGTTTACGGTAATCACTAACCGTTTATTAAAACAGCGTTTTGCTAATCATGGCATGGCCAAGTGCTGTATTATGCTGATTTCTATGACAATGAGTACTGCTGTTGGGATGAATATGGCTACCTGGCTTCCCGATATGGTACTAGGTGCAATAGCATCTATTATTATTTCTATTGCATTAGGCTATTTACTGTCAACAGGCTTACCAATGTACCTATTCATGGAAAGTGTAGGATCTAGTTTTATGGGAGCAATGATGGGCGCGATGCTAACATTAATGACCACCCAATATTTAACGTTAAGCATTATCTTTTTTACAATGATGTTTATTGTAAGTGCTATCATTTCTATCGGTGTATGGAATCGTGAGATGTTTCCTATCTTTATAAAAGCCATTCCAAAGCATATTTACATTGTGGCAGGTTTAATGATTTGTGTACTAGTATTAAGTAGTTTTGAGATTCAACATGAGGTACCTGTAAAAGCAGAACAACAGCATCAACATCATCATTAAAGGGGTCGATAATTATGCTAAATGTTAAACCGAGTATTGAAGAATCTGGCATTCAATTCAAAAAGAAATATGACAATTTTATTGGTGGTGAATGGGTAGCACCTGTAAATGGAGAGTATTTCGATAATAGTACGCCTATCACGAAAGAAGTATTTACACGTGTAGCTCGTTCAACAAAAGAAGATGTAGAGCTAGCATTAGATGCCGCTCATGAAGCCCAAAAAACTTGGGGGAAAACACCCGTAGCAGAACGGGCACGTATCTTACTAGCCATTGCTGATCGTATGGAAGAAAACCTTGAAAAAATTGCAAGGGTAGAAACTTGGGATAATGGGAAAGCGATTCGTGAAACTATGTATGCTGATATTCCATTGGCAATTGATAATTTCCGCTATTTTGCAAGTGCTATTCGCGCACAACAAGGGCAAGTGACACCTTTTGATGAGGATACAGTAGCTTATCATTACCAAGAACCTATTGGTGTAGTTGGCCAAATCATTCCATGGAACTTTCCTATTTTAATGGCAGCTTGGAAATTGGCGCCAGCACTTGCTGCAGGAAATAGTGTTGTATTAAAATTAGCAGAGCAAACGCCGGTATCATTCTTATTCGTAGTTGAACTTATTCAAGACCTATTACCAAAAGGTGTATTAAACGTCATTAATGGTTTTGGTGTAGAGGCAGGGAAAGAGTTAGCTTCAAGCCCACGTATTGCCAAAGTGGCTTTTACGGGTTCTACAGCTGTCGGCAAACTGATTATGAAATATGCATCTGAGAATCTAATTCCTGTTACACTAGAGTTAGGTGGCAAATCTCCTAATATCTTCTTTGAAGATGTCATGGATGCTGATGACGGATATCTAGATAAGGCGATTGAAGGATTAGTTATGTTTGCTTTAAATCAAGGTGAAGTTTGCACTTGTCCATCTAGAGCCTTAATCCATGAGTCTATTTATGATCGTTTCATGGAAAAAGCCATTGAACGAGTAAAGCAAATTAAAGTTGGTGATCCATTTGAACTTGAAACAATGATGGGTGCACAGGCTTCAGAAGAACAACATAAAAAAATTCTTTCTTATTTTGAAATTGCCAAACAAGATGGCGCAGAATGTTTAATCGGTGGCGCCGAAAATCACCTTGATAATTTAGATGGTTATTTTATTAAACCAACTATTTTTAAAGGCAATAACAAAATGCGTATTTTCCAAGAAGAAATTTTTGGTCCTGTATTGGCAGTGACTACATTTAAAACCTTCGAGGAAGCGATTGAAATTGCAAATGATACTATGTATGGATTAGGGGCAGCTGTATGGTCACGTAATACAAACGTTACCTATAAAGCAAGTCGAGAGATCCAAGCAGGACGTGTTTGGATAAATACGTATCACCAATACCCTGCTGGTGCAGCATTTGGCGGTTACAAAAAGTCAGGCGTCGGTCGAGAAAATCATTTAAAAGCTTTAGAATCGTATCAATTAACTAAATGTGTATTAGCTAGTTACAATGAACAGGCGCAAGGATTCTTTTAATTTTACCTAAGAGTGAAGTGAGGGGGCGGCTTATTGAGTAGCTATTATCCAATCCAACCTGAATTGGTCCAAAAAACGTATTCTTATAGAGAACTGACTCCAAACAGCAATTTAAACCAAGATATACTATTTTATTATGAGTTTGAACCAATAGGCATTAATAGTGATATTCATGTCATTCCTGATGCTTGCCAAGATTTAATGTTTTATATGGGCAAAGATCAAAAGGTTGTCTTAGGGAATACCCCGACTACACGTGAAATTTATTCATTTACCCCAAAAGGTAAATATTTTGGTGTTCGTCTAAATCCAAAACAAACAGTTATTCAATACAATTGCGCATTAAAACAAATTGTTCAACAACCGTTTGTTAATGTTGAATTAGGCTGCACACTAGACTCTAAATTTATACAAGCTGTTTTTGAAGCAGGAGATTTCGAACAAAGAGTGCAGATTTGTAATGAGTATTTTTGTTCTCAAAAAAAGGAAAAAAGCTTGGGTGAAGAAATATTCGCTACTTGTTTTGATTCTATTATTGAAAATAATGGGCTGTTCTTACCAGATGTAATTCAGCATAAAACAGGTTATTCTGAGCGATATATCCGAGAACTTTTCTACAAAAAAACAGGTTTTGGACCAAAAAAACTAAGTAAATTCATACGTATTCAACTCTTACTTCAACATTTTTCTTTTGAAGAGACACCTGTAAACATTGACCAATATGGTTACTATGATCCTTCACATTATTACAAAGAATTTAAAAGCTTACTTGTCATAACACCTGCTGAATATATAAAAGAATTTTTAGGATGGAAAAATATAAAACGAAAGTTTCTATCTTATTAGCCCCTCAAAGCTTTCACTCTTTCTTATAAAAAACATACTAATGTTAGTATGTTTTTTATTTACTCATGAACAGTATACTTTCTTCCAGAAAAAACATATCAGTTAGTTTAACTACATTTACGATTCGCTACCCTAACTTTATTGAAAAATTCTATTAGCTATAAAAATTCATATAATTGATCCAGTTGCAACAGATACTTTCAGACTTAAAAGTAATCCTTTTGATTCGATAATTGTTTTGTAGGTAAGTAAAAAAAAGAGACGTATCCTTTTCATCTCACTATCAATAAGACTATTCATAAAAGCTCGTTTGATTATTAGCTCCAAAACACCCCCCCATATTTGGCGATGAACAAAACAAATAACATTACATAATATAGAAATACGAAATATTATTAAAAAGGATGATGGATTATTTCTATAGTAAGAACCGGTACCCTTCCTAGCGGAGAAATACATGACGGTGTGGAAGATGTTGTTTGGGACATTGATCGTTGGGAGAATGACGGCGGTAGAAGTATTGGTACGATTTGTCCGAGGTCGTGACTAAGAATGTAATGGCACCCGGTATAAAATTTTTAGAAGAAGAGGGAGGCAAGCGTGTCTCCCTTTAAAATATTGTACGGACGAGCTTCGAATAGCTTCAATTTTTATGAAAACAGCAAAATAAAAAAAGATTGATTCGAAACCAATAATTTCGGAGATTGGTCTTCCTACATATATACAAAGGTATTTAAGATTACTGAAACGAAAACCACGAATTTCCGTCTAATTTATAAAAGGAGTGATGATATTGAAAAAATTCAGCTTAATTTTTTCTTTACTATTTTTATCAATAGGGTTATCAGGCTGTCAACAAAGTGTTAAAGAGGAAGAACTCAACAAAGAGATTTCAAAGTCAACTGAGAAAATAGCAGATAAACCTACAATCATAGGCGAAATTATTCAAATAGAAGGTGGAAGATTTTTAGTGGAAAGCAAAACTGAAAAATTAGCAGATGAGCGTCCAGATGCGATATGGTTTTCAACTGATAAAATTGAATCTTTAAAAGTAGGACAAAATGTTTCTGTATGGACAACCGCAATAGATGAAAGTTATCCAGGACAAGCAAGTGCGGAAAAAATTGAGATTAATGAAAAATGAGAGAGAATAAACAAATAAGATATTAAACTAACTGGTGCTTTACACCTGCAGTATGTTCAGAGACGGCACGTGTTTCGATGGCCTGTGTTTTCGGTGAAAATGTAAAAATAAATATAAAGCAAGTAAGTATGGAGATAACCGTATTTTTCTTTATGAATTCAACACCTTTTAATTTTTATATTGTTCTTTTTCAAATTCTTCTTCTAGCTCTCCTGTTACTGCGTTGAACTTTAAATAAATCATATTTTTCTTGTCCTGATCCCAACCGATAACCATCACAATTGGAATGTTTTTTTGTGGGTCTTTAGTGAAACTAAAATTATACCCCTTAGCAAAAGTGTCCCCTGGATATATTTTGGTGATTTTTTGTCCCTTCTTTAGTAATTCAGGTGTATCATACTTAAATTCTTCAACTCTAGCGATAAAGTAATTTTTAGGCATAACTTCGAATCCATTAGGCACATGCGCTTTTTCACCTACCTTTCCGTCTCGGATAGTTACTAGATAAAAATCTGTTTTACCCGGTATACCAAATTCGATGTTCCAGTGTTTTCTTCTACCTTCCATTCCTGTTGGCGTTTTATCTTTGTCAACACTATTTCCACTATATAACATTGCTTCTTTATTCCACTTAAGTGCCTCTTTTTGGGCAATCTCAATTGCTTCTTTTAATGTTAAGCTCATTTCAGTGTCAGGGAAAAAAGCAACTTCGGATTCTCTGTTCGAATCCATCGTATTATCTTGGTCTGTACTTTGTTGACAACTAACTAAAAATACACAAAAGAAAAGAAGTAAAAAAATTTTCTTCATTAATTCTTCCCTCCAATAGAAAATCAGTTTAGATGTTATAAAAATAAAAATTCCGCAATATTTTCCAATTACCTTCTTTTTTATTCGAATTGAACAAGCATGTAACTTTAAGCCATTTGAAACGTATGTAGTATTAAGTAAAAATACATAGATAAACAATGATATAGACGGGGGATAAAAATAGATTTAATAATTGGAATAGCTATTGTACTAATTGTGTTTTTCTCTTCAAGCATAATTGAAAAAAGGTTAAAATCTATTGAAAAACAAAACAATCGTGTAATAGAAATACTAGAAGAAATAAGAGATAGAAAATAAATTGATATTCCACTAACCAGCTAATAGATTGTCAATAAAAATCTTTTAAATTAAAAAACACTTCATGCTATACTAAAAAGCGCAACCTTCCGAATTCATTTTGGAAGGTTTTTGTTGAATTTGAAAATGCTGTTACTATATAGTTTCTTGGAATGGCGTTTTCGATTTTAACATGGCATAAATCTTCGATATGGAGCATATAGGGGTTGGTATTTTTTATGGAGCGCTAGGTCTTGGGCTTGTATTAAGCTCTAGTATAACTAGTAAATTATCAAAAAATGTAAAGTTAGTAGCAATTATTGTACTGAGTCTCGAAGGCGTTGCCAATATGTTATTAAGTCAATCATCCAATTTTTGGGTTGCTTCAATCTTTTTAATCATAGGTACTTTATTTGGAGGTGTAAGCATCGCCTGTAATCAAACACTAATCATGAAAAATGTTCCTTCTAAATATCTTGGGAGATTTTTTGGATTAATTACAATAATGGAAAATACTATAATGGGTGCAGTTATGGCACTATCCGGATTTCTTTTAGGGTGGATAGAGCCACGCACACTCGGTTTTTTTGCGGGCCTGTTCTTTACAATTGTTGGGGTATGTCTTGCTCCTATTATCATAAGGACAAAGGAAGAAGACTCAACTAATGTAATGGAAAATACTTAGCTCTTAATGGAGCATAAGCCTAGTATTTTACTAGCTACAACCTTGCTCTAGAACATTAATATAAACAGGATTTGTCAATTTGGTGTTCTCAACTTGTATTCATTTCACTTGATGTTTGGTGAAAAATTGGTATTTATTAATAAAAATGGATCATCACCAAAAGTTGTGGCTGACATTTGTTAAAACGTATGCCCTGTATATAAGTTGATTTCCGTTCCGACTGGACGCCCCAGGAAAGTGCCCAGCCGGAACGGAAATCAACCCCACGTTATGGTGATGATTCATAAAAATTGAAACTATTTTATTTATTTAACGTATTAAATAAGAGAATCACTAGGAGGTGAAATTTTGGAAGAAAAAATTCAGGAAAAACAAAAGAGTGAGTTCCTTGAATGGATAAAGGCAATTGCATTCGCTTTATTGGTTGCGTTTGTAATCAAGCAGTTTTTATTTACTCCAGTACTCGTAAAAGGTGCTTCTATGATGCCAACACTTGAAGACCACGACCGTGTTATTGTTAACAAAATTGGTCCGAAATTTAAGTCATTTGATCGATTTGACATTGTTGTTATTCAAATGAATGAAGAAACAAATTATATTAAACGTATCATTGGTCTACCAGGAGATAAAATCGAGTATAAGGATGATCAATTATACATAAACGGGAAGAAGTACAGTGAACCTTATTTAGATCAATACAAGAAGGAACAAAAAGATACTGGGTCACTCACTTTTGATTTTACGTTAGAACAATATTTAGGTGAAACTACCGTACCAGAAGGGCATTACTTTGTATTAGGTGATAATCGTCGTATAAGTAACGATAGTAGAAATCCTGAGGTAGGGTTCATCCCTAAAGAAAGAATAATGGGTACAACAAGTATCATCTGTTGGCCGATCGAGCATATTGACTTCAGGTTTAACTAAATGGAGCCTCAAAGCTTAAAAACTTGATAAAGATAATAAACATGACCACTCCACAATGAGTGGTTTTTTTGTATTGTCTTTTGTTAAATCAACATTTGTGGAAACACACGACCAAGCGTATGATTTAATCAATGGTAAATATAATTAACTTAATGCAATGTATATATTGCAAAAAGACAAATATTCTGTATAATTTAAATTATAAAACAGGAGGAGGTAAAATATTGATGTTTGGGAAAAATAAAAACGTTGATGAACGAGTTAAAAATCTGCAAAATAAAATTTACAAAGAAATGTATTACGTTATCATTTTTGCATGTTTAATTTCAATCCTAATAAAATACATGACAATGGGAGTGCCCTTACAAAATGTAACAACAGAATGGTTGATTTTATTAATCTCATCTGTTTATTATTTTATTAGAGCAGCATATCTCGGCGTATTTACAGATGAAGTAGAGATTCACGATAGTACAAGTAAAGTTAAATTAAGTACTAAATATATTATTTTCGGTGTGGCTGTTGGTATGGTTATTGCAATTATTTTTGGTGTTAACAGTGCATTCAACTATGCAGAAAGCACTCAACAAGCAATATATTTTTTCTTTCTTGTATTCTTTGTATCACTGTTCATGTATGCACTATTTTTTGCTGGATTTTTAATCTTAATTTATGTGCTTGCTAAAAAGAAAAGTGATCAAGTGGTTCAAAGAATTTTAGAAGATAAAGATAGCAAGTGGTGATAAGGTGAAAAACATACGTTTAAAAATGGCTCGAATTGAACACGATTTATCACAAGGTGAATTGGCTGAAAAAGTAGGGGTCACTAGACAAACAATCGGATTAATTGAATTAGGTAAATATAACCCGACTTTGAATTTATGTATTTCAATATGTAAGACGTTAAATAAAACTCTAGATGAATTGTTTTGGGAGGAGTAAAATTGTGGTCAATTTATAGGATTAAAAACTTGGTAAAGATTTATCATTCAGTGGTACACGAGGATTGGCGCTCAAGATGTAATGAACAGAAGTGTAATCTGTGTAATATATTATCGAAGAGGCTATCGACTAAACAGATAGTCTCTTTTATTCTTTGGAATTCTAGTTACGCCCAAAATAAAAAAGATTGAAGCAATTTGCTCCAACCCTTTTCGTACATGCTCGGCTAGGTCAAGCAATTAATATTTATGTTCTTACGTATAAACTTAATCATTTAATCCTTTTCCATCAAGAATTTGCTGCGTGCATTTTTCAATTCTAGACACTCGCGTTTTGGGTTGTTTAGGCTGAGAAAAATGTAAAATATATGCTCTTTGTCGTCCTGGCGTCAATCCTTCAAAAGCAGTTTTTAAGGCAGGGATTTCATTGAATTTGTTGTGAAGTTCTTCAGGAATTATGTATTCCTTATGCTCTTTCATTTGCACTTCTAAACCTGCTTTTTCAACTTCAATGGCTTCATAAATATAATCTTTTATAATGCTTTCCATTCCAACTATTTCTTGAACATTGGTGAAACGAATTTGGCGCGCCGCCTGTACGTTTTCCGTTTGTTGAATTAGAATCCCGTGGGCATCCTTTAACAAGGCACCTTTGTGAAACAGAAGCGCGCAATAATCTTTAAATCCATGTATTAACACGATGTTTTTTTTCTCAAGCATGTAACATGGATGCATCCATTTAAATTCTTCAGTCAGCTCACAGTCAAGAACGATATTTCTCAACACCGAATATTCTTCCTGCCACTTCTTAGCTTTACTTAAAAATTCATCCACCTTAGGATTCATTATACTATTTGTCATCAAGGAACACCCCTCTACAATTTTTTAATTAGCTGATATCAATTGCTCTAATCGTTTTATAATAAAACAATAATTAGTGTCATGTCTAGCTAAAAATAGGGAACTAATATCGCTAACCTACAATAAATAGTGACGAGTTTTTTGTAAAAAAGCCTAAATAATAAAGATTGAAACAATTAGCCTCAATCTTTATTATTATTTGCGCTACCTTTCGGGAGGCGAAAGAGATCTAAAGATTTCATTTTTGTGCAAAAAAATTACAAGGTAGTACATAAGGTCACATTTAACAAGGTGTGGCTTCTTATTATGCATACAAAAAGTATGTGACGCAATGCTAAAGAGTTGCGCATATAGAGTAGATTAATGATTTGAATTATTTTACAAGATTTAGTATAATGGACGAGAACCTACGTTCTTATATTGGGAGGTATTTTATGAAAAAAATGTTTTTATCTTCTTCATTTTCTGATGCTGGTCATTTTTTGAAAGGTTTCGTTGGAGAAAATATTAAAGGAAAAAGAGTTACTTTTATTCCAACTGCGAGTGCAGTTGAAGAGGAAATACATTATGTAGAGTCAGCAAAAGTTGTTTTTGAAGAGCTGGGAATGATTGTAGAAGTATTAGATATATCTAATACTGATAAAAGTGAAGCAGGAAAAATATTAAAAAACAATGATTTTATATATGTATCCGGAGGAAATACATTTTTCTTACTTCAAGAATTAAAAAGGTCGGAGATAGATCAATTAATTATTGAACAAATTAATTCCGGTAAGATATATATAGGTGAGTCTGCAGGCTCAATAATAATGGCGCCTGATATAGACTATGTGAAATATATTGATGAAAAGGGTAAAGCACGACAATTAGAATCAACGAAGGGCTTAAATCTAATTTCAATATATCCTGTCCCTCATTATGGACATGAATTCTTTAATAGTATGATTGACGAGGTAATTACTAATTATAACAATAAAATTCCACTTACTCTGATATCAAACTCACAAGTAATTTTAGTTCGAGATGATGATATTGAAGTTATTTAAATGTAAATATCTAAGAAACAAAATTATATCAGATGTACTTATGAAGAAGTCACACTCGCGATGAGTTGTGGCTTTTTATTATGTGTTTGTAATAAAAGAAAAATGCTTTTATGTATTTTGTTAATTTAACCGTATGACAATGCCTTTTCCTTTAGCATTGTCACCTTCTTAACTAGAAGAAGATTTTTTCAAGTACAAAGAAAACCAAAAGTAATTCAGAACAAGTGAGCGTTAATTCAACTTTCATATTCTCACCACCTTTTTATTCAATTAAAAACTATTCTGTGCGGTGAGGGTATATTCTATTCTAACTGTGAAAAATAATTATGGAGAGATGAACAATGTTTGAACAATAGCGAAAAGATGTCCCCAATTTTGGGGAGATGTTTTAAAAGCACTTGCTACGGCAGGTGTTTTTTTGTGGAGACCCAAAATAAAAAGGACTGGGGAATTTACCCCATTCCTAATCATACATTTTTGTACACACGCTCGCCGTGCTTTATTAGCCCCAACAACAAGTTGTAATATACATTTATTTGGCTAGTTGCATAAGGGAGTTTATTACATAAAAACATTGATATATAAACGTTTATTCAGCTATATGTGTTTAACTTGCATTCCTGTCACTTTACATTTGGATAAATCATCGTCGCAGGGTCTACGTATTCATCGAACTGTTCCTCTGTTAGTAAACCAGTTGCAATCGCTGCTTCTTTCAATGTTGTGCCTTCTTTATGGGCCTTCTTCGCAATTTTTGCCGCATTTTCATAACCGATGTAAGGGTTTAATGCAGTTACAAGCATTAATGAATTTTGTAAATTGTGGTCAAGCACTTCTTTATTTGGCTCGATACCGACAGCACAATGATCATTAAAGGATTTCATTGTGTCTGCTAGTAGGCGAGTTGATTGTAAGAAGTTATAGATAATTACTGGCTTGAAGACATTGAGCTCAAAATTACCTTGGGAAGCGGCAAAGGCAATTGTTGCATCGTTCCCAACGACTTGTGTAACAACCATTGTCATCGCTTCACTTTGTGTTGGGTTCACTTTACCTGGCATAATGGATGAGCCTGGCTCGTTTTCTGGGATCGTAATTTCACCAATACCAGAACGAGGGCCACTTGCTAACCAGCGAACATCATTGGCAATTTTCATTAAGTCGGCTGCAAGAGCCTTTAATGCGCCATGTGCGACAACGGCTTCATCATGACTTGTTAGTGCATGGAATTTATTCGCTGCAGAAGTAAAATGTTTGTCTGTAATTTCACTAATTTCCGCTGCTACACGCTCTCCAAATTCAGGGTGTGCGTTAATACCCGTACCTACCGCTGTTCCACCAATTGCTAGTTCCTTCATATATTCAATGTTTTGAATAATCATATGCTCAGACTTAGCAAGCATTGCTGCCCAACCACTAATTTCTTGACCTAAAGTCAGTGGTGTTGCGTCTTGTAAATGTGTACGACCAACTTTAATAATATCTTTAAATTTCTCTGCTTTGTCATCAAGCGTTGCTTTTAGTAAGCGTAGACGAGGGAGTAAATAATCTTCAACTTTTAACACTGCCGCAATATGCAAAGCTGTAGGGAAAGTATCGTTTGAGCTTTGAGATTTGTTGACATCATCGTTAGGATGAATGCGATCAGCTTCACCAGCATTTTGTAAAATTTGGTTTGCTCGGTGCGCAATTACTTCGTTGACGTTCATATTTGACTGTGTACCACTACCAGTCTGCCAAACTACAAGAGGGAATTGATCGTCCCATTGACCATTTAAAATTTCATCAGCTGCTTGCACAATCGCATTTGCTTTTATATGTGAAAGCTTACCTAGTTTATTATTGGCGATAGCAGCACTTTTCTTTAAAATAGCCATTGCTTGAATCAGCTCTATCGGCATTTGTTCTGTACCGATTTGGAAGTTTTCTTTACTGCGCTGCGTTTGAGCACCCCAAATTTTATCTGCAGGTACTTTAATTTCACCCATAGTGTCTTTTTCAATACGATAATCCATGTAAAACAGCTCCTTTATTTATGTAAATCTCTCCAACTAATTAAAGTGAAACTTTAATCAGTGGGGTTTTCTTCATCCTCGACTGATTATTAGTTTTACTGCCCGTTAAATGCGGGATAAAGTTAAAAAACGGATATTCTTAGTCTGATGTAAGAATATCCGTTTGATACATGCTTATTTCAAAAAAGAGGGGGATTCTGAATTAAGCAATTTGGAGTAAAGAAATAATCTACTGATAATGATAATTGTTATCAATTAGAAAGTCAACAATTTAGCTTGAAGATATTTAAACTTTTTGAGAATAATTCGCAATGAATAATTCGATATCCACTTTTAAAGAGTTAAAACGCTACCATTTGAATGATAGCGTAATTAGATAAATGGGGAAGAGCTATCTCTTTTTCTTCCCAATTTCTTTTAATGGTTGTTTTTTAGGCACTTTTTCAAAAATGATACTCACGTGATAGTTGTTGTCGTCTATTTGAAGAATCTGAACAACTTTTGCTTTACGTCCTTTAATTTTAATGTTCTCTTCGACAGTTGGTAGACTTACTAGTAGCTGGCTTAGAACGGACGTCTTATTTTCATAAAAATGAGTTACAAACATATTTATTCTCCTTATAACTTTTTTATTTAACCTAGAAAAAAAGACTTAGTTTTACCTTCCTTTATTACAACACCATTAATTGTTCTTATGTAATGTAGAGAGGTAGTGTTTTTATGGGGTTAATTAACAGGGGGAAGGTTTTACTCAATGTATGATAAGCACTTAAAATATAGAACATTTGTTAAAAAGGCGTTTATGGTGAGATTAATGGTTGAGAGCATTTTAGAGGCTTGACGAAAAAATGGAAATAGACTATGATATACCGAAAATAAATTAACAATGATTGGAAGTAGTAATGAATGTAGTTTGCTTTAAAGAAATCATCGCAAACCATTTATGAACTCGTCCAGGAGTTTTTATGCTGAACACAGTAAGCATAAACGGCTGCTACCGTTATAGTAAAGTGAGCTTTCCAACTAATCAGAGTGGTACCGCGGATAACTTCGTCTCTATATTTATTTGAGATGAAGTTTTTTATTTGGGAAATTGAGGAGCGCTCGAATACCGGATCGCTCAGAAAAGATGAATTGCTTCATTGACAAAATTCTCGGTCTGTGTGTTTATAAAAATAAATAGGGGGAAATGTATGGGGATCACAAAAAAACAGGCAACGACAGTGGGATTACTAGCTCTTGTATTTTCAGCACTTTAAACTTCGATGAGCCAGGTTTTCTATGCAAAGCAGGTACAAGAAGTACCGACATTTTTATTTACTGGTTTTAGTTTTTTCATGACAGCAATTTATTTCTCTTTCTTTGTACGCAAACATAAACAAGCTAATCTGTGGAAGGGAAATATAAATTATGTAGTGAAGTTGAATATCGCATCTATGTTAGCATTTATGGGCTTTTATTTTGCTTTCACTTCTTTCAGCGGTTGTTTACCCGCTGAAAGAAGTGAAAGCCTCCGGCGGATGTCACGGAATCGGAAAGGAGTTCTTTGTGCAAGCACAAAGCCGATTCCGGACGCAATTATGCCATAATTGATAATATGTAGAGTCAGCGATTGTAAGTGCACTAGAGATGGGCATTGGACCGCTTTTTGTCTTGATATTAGCTGTTTTCGCTAAGGAATCGATTCCGAAAGCACAGTGGGTAATTGCATCGGGAACATTTATCGCTTGTGCTATATTAATATTAGTGGGAAATCAACAGTTCAAATGGACATAACATTGCCCGTGATTTTGGCATTAATAGCGAGTGTTGGCTGTGGAGTTGGAGCTGTACTTTGTACGATGTATTCTAAGAGATTAAGTGAGGCTGGTTGGACTACCTCAATGATTCTAGTAAATCGCTATTATGGCATAATTTTATTATCTTTTTTCGCAACTTTCGACATATTTTTTAAATATTTCTCGGGAAATATTTCATGGATAATTGCAGTAATAGCAGTGGGTGTCATACTTCCGATGTATTTATTGCAGATAGGTATTCAGTATTGTTCGCCATTAATAGTAATGATGAGTTTATGCTTTGTTCTAATATTCACATTTTTCTTTCAGATATTTGATTCAAGGCTATCATGGTCGCCCGTTTCCCTTTTAGGCATAAGTCTATTGTTTATTTTGGGGGTGTGTAGCTTGTATTTGGAAAAAAGGGCGGTTTCAGAGTAGCGTAAGCGCGTTATAATAGTAGTAAGGGAGGAAACGAAATGTATTTAAAATCATGTAAGGTATTACAGGGAGATATTGTAGATAAAGGCCAATATCCCTTCAATATATCAAGTTTGCAGGATTTACAGGAGCTAGAGTTTCCGACGAATGTGACCTTCTTTGTTGGGGAAAATGGCTCTGGGAAATCAACCCTATTGGAGGCTATAGCTGATCGCTGTGATTTTAATACAGCGGGTGGCGGCCGCCAAAATTTATATGAAGTACATAAAGCGGAATCTGCACTTGGGGAATTTATCCGTTTATCCTGGTGGCCGAAGGTTTCAAATGGCTTTTTCCTACGTTCGGAAACGTTTTATCAATTTGCAAGTCATATTGATTTGTTAGAAGAACATGACCCTAAGAAAAAGTATGCCGCTTTTGGTGGAAAGTCTTTACATCATCAGTCACACGGTGAGTCCTTTTTATCGTTATTTATGCATCGCTTTAAAGGCAAGGCCATTTATTTATTGGATGAGCCTGAAGCTGCTTTGTCACCAACGAGACAGCTTAGTCTACTGAAAATTATGAAGGATTTAGAGCATGAGGCACAATTTATTATCGCCACACACTCACCTATTTTGCTCGGCTATCCAAATGCTACAATCTACAGTTTTGATAACGGGGATATTGAGTCTATTCGCTATGAAGATACCATACATTACATTGTCACAAAGCGCTTTTTAAATGCACCAGAAACTATTTTTTCAGAGTTATTTGATGAGGAGAGAGAATCATGAATCAACGAAAAGGCTTAGTCATGCGAGAAATTCGATTAGATGAAATGGCACAGTCAATAGATTTACTTAATTATGTTTTTCAAATGTCCATGTCCATTCATAAGGACCGTCGCTTTGTGAATGCCAAAAGCAAGCAATTTAATGAGGGACATGCCATTGGTTGGTTCGATGGTTCACATCTTGTATCTCAAATTTTAAGTCTACCTTTTGAAGTAAATGTTCATGGTAGGATTTATGAAATGGGAGGCATTACTGCGGTCGGAACGTACCCAGAATATTCTGGGCATGGTTTGATGGAAAGCCTTATCATCGAGAGCTTGGAGCGGATGCGCAATGAAGGACAATGTATATCCTATTTATTTCCATATTCTATCCCTTATTACCGAAAAAAGGGTTGGGAAATTATGAGTGATATTGTGGAATTTCAGGTCAAGGATACGCAGCTTCCTCACTATAAAGGCTTAAACGGTAAAATCCGTCGTGTCGATCCAAAGCATGAAGATGTTGTCACTATTTATGCGCGCTATGCTCAGAAGACGCATGGTGTTATGGTACGTAATAGCATTGCTTGGAATGAAAAGTTCCAGGAAGATTTTTGGGAAGAAAAATTTATTGATAGTGATGTGAATCTTCAGGCAGCGGTATATTATGATGAGGATGATGTTCCACAAGGTTATATGTTTTACCGCATAATGGAGGAAAATTATTACATCGATGAAATTGTCTATTTGCAGGAAGAGGCAAGAAAAGGCTTATGGAATTTTGTCTCTGCTCATAGCTCGATGATTTACAATGTTTATGGTAAAACAACCGGCAATGAAGCCGTTGCCTTTTTGTTAGAGGATAGTGAAATTATTCAAAAGGTATCGCCGTATTTTATGGCGCGCATAGTAGATGTCAAAGAATTTCTACTACGTTATCCATTCGTGGGCAATGATTTTCAGCTTCGACTAGCTGTTAGTGATCGCATCGTAGCTTGGAATAATGGCACATTTGTCATAACGATGCAGAATGGAAAAGCTACCGTTGAAAAGGTTAGTGAGACTTTGTCTGAAAATGCTATTCAACTAACGGTTCAAACACTTGCCACGATGTTACTAGGCTATAAACGGCCAAGCTATTTAGAAAAAATCGAACGTTTGCACGGCAATGCCATTGAAATTGCGCTATTAGAGACGGTGCTACCAAACGGCATTCCAACGTTTATTGATTATTTTTAGAAATAACGGGGAATTTGTGCGGGGCAACTGTACAAATTCCTTTTTCTGTGGGTCCAACTTCGGTAAGGCAAAATTGTTTAGGTCCAAGAGAAAACTGATTGGGTGAGTGAAAGAACCACCCAGGTCTAAGAGAAAACTGATCGGGCCAGTGAAAGAACTGCTCTGATCTAAGAGATAACTGATCGAGTCCACGGAAAATCGCTCCGGTCTAAGAGAAAACTGATCGGGTAAGTGAAAGAACTGCTCCGGTCTAAGAGAAAACTAATCAGGTCACCCAAGGAACTGCTTAGGTTCAAGTGAAAAAGGCGTCGGTTTGACTATGATACGGTAAGTATTAACGCTGTGACATGGGATTTACCTGACGACACATATGATTATCGAGATCAAAAATAGCCAAAACTACTGCAGTTATGGATATTTATTCCATTACCCAAGCTTTTTTTAGCAATTGTACACCGAGGATGATTTCCTCCATTTTTAACTTACTAAAACCCAATTGTATAATAGGTACAGAGCAAGGCTGTTGTTGAAAATATGGGCTCGTAGGGTAGACCTTAACTCCGTATTGTTCTGCATTGTGAATAAGCTGCTCTTCTGAAAGTTGAGAATGCACTTTCACCAATATATATAGCCCAGATTGCTCACCTAATAGCGTGATTTTTTCTCCGAATTGCTTGTTAAGTTCCGCTACAAGACCATTTATTTTATGTTTATAGATGATGCGCATTCTTTTAATATGCCGTGTCCATTCACCTTGTTCCATAAATTTCGCCATTGTTAATTGATGTAAGGTCGAAGCGTTTTGTTCAAAATGAGCAAAGCGTTCTTTATATGGGTGAACCAGTGCTTTCGGTAGCACCATATAGCTTAAACGAATGGCTGGTAAAAACGATTTTGAAAATGTTCCCATATAAATAACACGTGACTTGTCGATAGAGGCGAGAGCAGGAAATGGTCGCTGTGTATACCGAAATTCACCATCATAATCATCCTCAAGTATATAACCATCAACTTTTTTTGCCCACTGAATTAAAGCTTGCCGCTGCTGAATGCTCATGGAAACGCCATACGGGAAATGATGGGAAGGTGTGACATATAGTAAGCGCGAATGTAAATGTGCTAAATGCTCAAGTTGTGCACCATTTTCCAACACAGGTAATGTCTCTATATGAAAGCCATGCATCTTGAATGCTTCTCGTGCACCATTGTATCCGGGATCTTCTAAAATAACACTTGGGAAATCCTGCTTAAACAGAAAGCCCAGATCAATTAACATTTGCTGCGTGCTGCTACCGATAATAATGTCCTCTGCATGTACATGGACTCCACGAGCTTGAAGCAAATAATGCACAAGCTGTTCCTTTAAAAATGGTTCACCGAAAGGGTCCCCATATTCATAGCAATTTTTTAATGGTAATACTTGATTGGCCATTTGTCGCCAAGCTTTTAGAGGAAATTGCTGTTGATCGACAGCGCCAGCGCGAAAATCAATGATGATATCTTCACCGTTATTATGCGTTTTTTGAGTAAGACTTGATCGTTCTTCTTCCTGTAGAAACACTTGCTCAAATTCATTGACGAAATAACCCTTTCGTCTTTCACCACGTATGTAACCTTCCGCTACGAGCTGCTCATAGGCAGTTAACATTGTATTCCGACTGACATGTAAAGTATCGGCTAGCCGTCGAATAGAAGGAAGAGAATCATTCGTTTTCAATCTCCCTTGTTCGATTAACCATTTGACTTGCTCATAAATTTGTTTATACTTTGCCTCTTCATCTGTGAATAAGAAAATAAAATCCTTCATAAAGTCCCTCCATGACATGTTGAAATGTCTAGAACTGTTTCTTTTTAAATGTCAGTTTATTATTTATCATAATACAAGAATGACCTATAAAAAGGAAATGGGGAGATAAGTGAATGGAGATTTGTATAGTAACCTTAGCAACAGTTGGAGACGTGGTGCCATTATTTAATGCCTATCGAGAATTTTACGGTCAACAATCTAACTTAGAACAGGCTGAGCAGTTTCTATTGGAGCGTTTAAATAAGGAGGAGTCGGTCATTTTTCTAGCTTATTTAGATGCGCAGCCAGTTGGTTTTGTTCAGCTATATCCTACTTTTTCATCTGTTGCAATGAAAAAGGCGTTTATTTTAAACGATCTATTTGTGGCAGAGCATGCTAGGAAACAAGGTGTCGCACAGGCACTAATTGAACAGAGCTATTCGTATTGTTTACAGAAAGATGCGCGTTATATAGGTTTAGAAACAGCGACAGACAACGTTCGTGCTCAAAAACTATATGAGAAGCTTGGGATGAAAATAGACGATGGAGTATTTCATTATATTAAGTATTGGTAAATGGAGGTTCGAATAATGACCGTAACCATCAAGCAATTAACAACGCAGCAAGAGTGGATGGAAGCATATGCTGTTATGGTGCAGCTCCGTACGGAATTAACAGTAGAAAAGTATCTCCAACTATTAAAGGAAATGATGAAAGATGGCTATATGTTATTTGCTTTATACGAAAATATGAACATGTTGGCAGTCGCCGGATTAAGTTGGAGAGTCAATTTTTATAGTGAACGCCATATTTTTGTTTATGATTTAGTAACGGATGAGCAGTATCGTTCAAGAGGCTATGGTGAGAAATTATTGCATTACCTCCACGAATGGGGCAAAGAAAATGGGGCGCACTATATTGCTTTAGAGTCTGGTATCCAAAGGATTAGTGCACATCGTTTTTATGAAGATCAATTAGGGTATGAGAAATGGTGCTATTCTTTTCGAAAAGTATTGTGAAAAAAGAGAGAAATCCGGATTGAAAGCGACTAGTTTTTTTCTAGTCGTATTTTTATGAGTAAATACTGATTAACATTTAATTTTTAGTTATAAAAGATAATTATTTAATGATTATCGTTAAATTTAACTTGATTTTAACTCTGCTATTTAATATGCTTAACAGGAAGAAGGGCAAAATATTGAAAATCGGATAACGTAGTTCCTAACAATGATTTCCGAGAAGTACTTTTCAATATCGCTTGTTATTCTTCATGTAAAACATTATGAACAGGGGGAAAAATTATGGTTTTGCAAAGTGCAATAGATGCAATTATTCAAGTCATTTTATTTTCAGTAATACCGTTTATTTGGTGGTTTTTCTCAGCAAAAAAGAAACAATCATTTTTAGCATGGCTCGGCCTTCGAAAGCCTGTCATTGAAAACAAAGGTAATTATGTTGTATGGTTTTTAGTCATTTTTGTTTTATTATTCGGACCACTTTTTACAATTAGCTATTTCTACCTAGACAGTTCAATCTTAGCGACAAATCGTTTTACAGGGCTTGGTTTTTCAGCAATCATATCAGCACTTTTCCATGCTATTGTACAAACAGGATTATCAGAGGAGCTGTTTTTTAGAGGCTTTTTACTGAAAAGATTCATGCATAAGTTTGGTTTTCAAACGGGAAATATCCTACAAAGCTTACTATTTGGTATTGTACATGGATGGATGTTCTTTTCTTATATTCCTTTCGGTGTTGTAGTGTTAGTTGTTTTAGCAACCGGTTTTGCAGGTTATTTAATGGGGTGGATCAATGAACGAAAATCCAATGGCTCTATCATAACAAGCTGGGGCATACACGGCATTGGCAATCTATTCGCTTCCTTAATGGCGATGTTTAATCTACTCTAAAGAACTAGCCCATTTGCATTTCATTATGTTCGATTGCATAATAAAGCAGAGAGGTGGTAGAAATGCAACTCATCGAGCAGGTAGTAAAAGGATGCTTGATTATCGGTTTTATATTAACTTCTTTCAGCGTCTGAAAGAAGTTAAAGCCTCCGGCGGATGTCACAGAATCGGAAAGGAGTTCTTTGTGCAAGCACAAAGCCGATTCAGGACGCAATTATGCCGAGGCATAATTGATTCGGAGGGCGTATTAACACCGCAATATGCCGTGATTATAATATAGCATTTACGACTTTTTTCGTTGATTATCATGTCGCCTCACTAGCTATACTATTAACTTCTTTCAGCAGAAGTCTTACACCTCAATAGGTGGTGAGATGAATGCGGGTTTAAGTTACTTTTCAACGGGTGTCCAAACATCCGCTGAAATAAGTTAAAGCCTCCGGCGGATGTCACGGAAATCGGAAAGGAGTTCTTTGTGCAAGCACAAAGCCGATTCCGGACGCAATTATGCCGAGGCATAATTGATTAGGTATTATAGGAATAGAGATCCTGAATAGACGAAAAAGGAAGGGACGAGCATAAATGACGGAATGGCCAAAGGGAGTAGCGAAGCCTGCTATACGTGCATTGAATGCGGCAGGGTATACACAAATAGAGCAATTGGAAAAGGTTGATTTATCAACGTTAAAAAATTTACACGGGATGGGACCGAAAGCGTTAGCAGCCATTGAAGCAGCGCTGAATGAAAGTAGGAAGCACAGTGAATAAACTGACATTATTTTTACTGGCAATGGTGGTCTATTATATCCTTGTTATTTTCCTGATTAGCAAGTTATTTATTATTCCTCTCATGAAGTTTATGGCACTTTTATTCTTCCTTGGAGCAGGCTTTATTTTTTCTCGAAAAATGCGAAGGAAACTACAGTAAGAGGAATTATGAAAATTATAAAATTAACCCTATTTTATTTGGTTATATTTATATTGGCACTATTACTATCACTAGCTGGGGTTCGCCCATCCATTTCACTCGGCATTTTTATCCTTATCGCCATCGCAATGATTTATAGACATATACATATTGTATTCTGGACTAATAATATGAAATTGGTGGATAAGTTAGTAAAAGATCGCAAGAAGCATCCTTTTTTTTCCTATCTATATGCAGTTGCTTATGGTACAAAGGAAGACCAGATACACTCATTAGAAACAGCAATTGTAAAGTATAAGCAGCCAGCTATAAAGTATAACTATAAATTTATCAAGGTCATAATGGAAGAGAATTTAGAGGAAGCAAAGGATGCGGCTAATAAAATAAATAAAGAGCTATTAACTAGCTATGCAAAATGTTATATCGCTGCACTTGAGGGACGGACAACAGATATGCGAAGCGATCAGCTTACGAAGCCGTGGATGCAACCAGCGATTGAAGCGGTTTATGCTTCTACCATGAAGAATGAAGCCGCGTTTAATCAGTATCAGAAAGAAAGCATCGACTTTGCGCGCGGCGTACAAAAATATGTGTTAATACATACCTTTGAACAGATGAAAACGGATCTGTAAAAAATATAGGCTACTTGATGCTAATTGGTGTCAAGTAGCTTATTTTTTAGCATAGAAAATTCACATTAAACATACAAATCTTGTTTACTCATTCGTCTAATAAAGTAAGAGAGGTGAGAAGATGGAGTTTGATGAGCTTTATGAACAATATTTTCAGCGCATTTATCAATTTATTTATTATATGGTCTCGGATCCAAACTTAGCGGAGGATTTAACACAGGAAACATTTATTCGGGTATATAACGGACAATTTAGAAACGAAGCTGCTATAGGCACATACATAAGGAGAATTGCACGAAACCTAGTCTATGACACCTATAGAAGAAAAGCACTTATTAAATGGTTGCCATTTCAAAAAGAACATGAAAAACGGGAGACGCAATATGTTCCACATGATTGGATTATGCAGTCTGAGGATCGACGACTATTATATGAAGCAATTCAATTATTAAAGCCTGAATATCGAGAGGTTCTTATTTATAGAAAAATTGAGGAGTTAAGTTTAGCCGAAACTAGTGAAATTTTAGGATGGTCTACTGTGAAAATAGCGAATACTCAGCGAAATGCTATGAAGGCTTTGGAAAAAGTACTTGGAGGTGATGAATTTGGATTTAAACAATCGACTGAAGAAACTCAATAATTTACCGGAGGATCGTGCTGTAAAAACCCGTATTTATGAACGCATTCATCATAAGAGGAAAAAAGACTTACCGCTATGGAAAGAGAGTGTTCTACTATTAACGATTGCCATGATTGCTCTATTTTTTATTATGACACCACAAAATTCTTCACCTCCTCAAACTGCTGGCCAATCCATCCAAGCAATATATAAGCATTTCGGAGGAAAAGAAGGGAAATTTTTTGCGAGAAGTTCGAGTTTATATATATCTACGGAAAAGGTTGAAGATACAATAATTTATAACTTTTTTAAAGACTTAACACAGTATGTTGAAGAGGCAGATGGAAAGTTAGGTAACCATATTACAGATGTAGTCGTTGTTAGAGATCGTCAGGAAGAGCGCTATCAGATTTCAGATACA
This sequence comes from Lysinibacillus sp. FJAT-14222, assembly GCF_001278875.1. Lineage (NCBI taxonomy): Bacteria > Bacillati > Bacillota > Bacilli > Caryophanales > Bacillaceae > Lysinibacillus > Lysinibacillus sp. FJAT-14222. The sequence continues at coordinate 55,726 of NZ_LIYL01000059.1, forward strand.
GGCATGTTAAATGTTGATTCTGGCCAGTTTTTTGTTGGGAAATCAGAGATATATGATAAAGTATTTCAGACATTATACTCTGCAAAAGCAACACCCTGGATATTTATCCTTCCACTTATCGTGGTAGCTGTAAATATATTCTCTATGAACTATTATAAACGTCATAATCTACAAGGATCTAAACCATCTAAGCGTATGTGGTGGCTGTTAGTACTTGTGCTTGCAATGGTTTCTAGCGTATTTGCGTGGGCAACTTGGGTCGGTCCATTGTATAAGCCATTAATGATTACGTTTGCGTTTTTATATGGTGTCATTATTTGGCATTCTATAAAACGAGATGTACAGACATATTCCATATATAAAGTAGAAACAATAAAAATAAGTATTATTAGTGCAACACTGGTTTTAATTATTATGCTTTATTAACTGATTTAAATAAAACCACCTTTACTTTCACAAAAGAGACAATTGCGAAGGTATAGGGTGGTTTTAATTATTTATCAACGCAGTATGGAGGCGAGTTGTACCTTATCCCTTTTTGTTCAATAAAATGCCACGCACGATCCCCATAATAAATATTGTGCTTAGTACAAATAGAAATACATAAGCATGCCACTGCTGTAAAATACGCTCATGGCCTAAAGCAACTGTTAAATCATTGAATAGTGAATATGTAAAGTACAGTAGTATACTATTTTTGATGAGACAAAAGGTAATAATACCATTTTGTCGCTGTATATGAGATAAGGTAGGCTTATTTTTTCGTAAGATAGGATAAGCTGCTCTCATCTCTAAGTATTGTAAAAGCAAAAATAGCATTAAGGCAATGAATGGTAAATAAAAAATGGTGATTTTCGGGCCAAATTGCGCATGTTCACTCTTAAAGCTTTGCAAAACCGGTATAGAAGCGGGGAGCTTATTGTATTGGATCAGTGTTGCCGTAATGCCAGCTAAAAAAATAGTCGCGACAATAAGCGTTAGCGATTTACAAAAGCGTGGTGTAGGTGTTTTTTGTTGTTCTAGCATTTGTTCACCTCATATTTAAATTAAAAAAGTGCAGTCTGTTATACTGTATCATAAGAATACCATCATGTGTGGCATAGAAAGAAGGGTTAGATGGAATACTTGTTGTTTTTACTAATTGGCATCATTGGCAACATCATTGGCACTTTAGTTGGAGGTGGCGGGTTAATAACATTACCGACCATGATGTTAATGGGGGTACCGGTTCATTCAGCGATAGGTGCGAATAAGGTTTCAAATATGGTCAGTGCCTTTTCAAGCTTTTACACAATCTATAAAAGAAAAGAATTATTATGGTCAGAAATGCGTTCAGTATTACTTGTTTCCTTAGTCGGTGGTACACTTGGGGGTCTGTTTGCATCGTTTATGAGCGGTCAAACATTAACGCTTATCGCTATTATCTTATTAGGCTTTGCCCTTATTATGTCCTTTATTGGTGGCGCTGAATTTGGAGATAAAGAAAGCTTTACGATGAATCGCAAAAACGGTCCAATCCTTCTCGGTGTCGGTTTTTATGACGGAATGTTCGGCCCTGGTAGCAGTACGCTGGCACTTTTTACATATGCACATGAGAAAATTTCTTATATGAAAGCTGTTGGTCTGTCGCGTGTAGGTGTTTTTGCGATGTGCTTAGGAGCTGCGATTACGTATATTGCTACAGGTAAAATTGATTGGCCGTTGACAATCGTATTAATGGTTGGTTCTGTAATCGGCGCACAAATAGGGATTATCCTTGCCACTAAAGTTAAGGCGAATCAAGTAAAGCTATTGCTGCGTATTGTAACAATTGTGCTGATCGTACAGCTCGGTTACGATTTTATCAAACAGTTATAAGGAGGCGATAATCATGTTTGAAATCACACCGTATCCATCTTTTTCGTGGTCACTGTCACGTCATAAAACGTTAACAAGCTGTGCACGGAAGTATGGCTATGAATATTATTTTTCTCATAATGGCTGGCTAAGTTACAATGTGGAGCCATATCATCAACATGTCTATCGTTTAAAAAAGCTACAATCCATGCCGATTTTATTTGGGCAAATCGTCCATCATTTAATAGAGCAATCAATCAATGATTATTTACAAACTGGCAAGGCGCCGACTGTTGCTGAACTTGTAAATCGTGCGCGTGGCCAGCTTAATGCCGCTTTTATCGATTCTACACGACATGTAGATTTATGGAGACATAAGCCTAATAAATTTTATATGATGCAAGAAATTTATTACGAAGGGAAGTTGAATCCTGAACTTGTACAGGACTATAAGGAGCGCATGTCGGCTGTGTTTGACAACTTTCTTAATAGTGAAACGTTCCAGCAAATTACCGCGCAAAAAGGCTCCTTACGAATCGGAGAGCCTGAACAATTTCGTTCTATGAAAATCGAGGGGATACAAGTTTTCGTCGTAATGGATTTTCATTATTATGATGAGATAGCAGACAAGTGGATTATTATCGACTGGAAAACAGGAGGAGAGTCCGATGATGATCGCCAGCAATTAGCGCTCTATGCTTACTATATTCAGCAGAAATATCGAGTATCGCTTGACCAGATTGATGTTTATAATGAATATTTATTGACGGGTAAACGGAAAAAATACGCCTTTACAGCATTTGATATGGACAATATTTTACATACGTTTCAGCGAAGTGTACTAGAAATGAAAAAATATCAGGCTGATATATTCTCCAATGAACCAGTGGACTTTGAGGATTTTGAGCAAACAACTGAAAAATGGCACTGCAAAGGATGTAATTTTAAAGAATTATGTGTGCAGAATTGAATCTGAAAATGGAGCGAGTGACCAAAAAGTGATCAATTAAATTAAGTCATCAAAAATATAAAATGTACCCTTTGTAAAGGACATTTAAAAAAGGTTGGGAAACTTATTGAAGCGGCTGTCTGTATTTTACAGGCGGTAGCTTTTTTTAAATTCCATTGCCCTCGATAATGATTATAATAAATCATATAACTCTTAATTACTTTCTTTTTTTCTTCAAATAAAATTAAATGGTATTCCAACATCGGCATCCATTGTGATTACAAGGCTAGGGATAAAAAATATTGCAGATCCACTTAAGTGAGAATATAGTTAAGGAGTGGATTAGAATGGGGACTATAATAAAAAAGAATGATGAATTATTGCTAAAATTAACTTCAGCAAGTCTTCTAACGATAGCTGCTCAAGAAAAAATTAATTGTTATTTACAAAAAAATCTTGAAATATACAACGAAATAATGGAAGACGAAGAAGCAGTGCAGTATTTTAATCTTTATTATGAGGAAAATGAGTGTGAACTAAAGCAAGTGGCAAAAGAATCATTGTTCACGGCTAATGAAGCAGAAAATAGTTTTAATAAATGAAGATTGATTTAATACCCGCAATGTGGGTGTTTTTATTATGCGCAATAGAATGCACCCGAGATGGGCACGATGTTTCTCATATTTCTCATGTTTTTTTTATGTTTTGATTAGAGCGAAGGTATAAGAAAAATCTCAATAAGCAAGACGATTGACGAAATTTACAATTTAGCTATCCCCCACATAAAAATGGTGTATATAAATTGGAACAATGGAATATGGAACTTTATAAATAAACTGATAAACTGATTGAAAATATATCAACTATTGATATTATCAGAATGTTAGAACAGAACATTTTTGAGGTGTTTGCAATCAAGAAGGCCGTTGCCGTTGAATACTTACATGAGGATCAGTTAGCAGGGAACAAAAAATTGGATTGGAACATTTGGAGAAATGTGCAACAAATCAATTAGTAATACCGTTATTGTAATTAATCATACATAGAAATCAGAGTTCAATTACTCTCGTTTAGTTAAGGAGTGTGAAATGGATATTAAGTCATTTTTTCAATATTTATCTTATGTAGTTTATTTTTTAATAGTGTTTATCTTAACCTACTATATGCAATGGATAACTGTACTTTTTGTGGGCAGTATACGTTTTACAGCCGCAGATAGTTTTCCAGGAGATTTGAGTCGTTTTTCTTTAGTCATAATGAGTTTCGTGTTTTCTATCATGCATTTTGTTGTATTAACAATATATTTACTTCTTCATAATATACTGGTGTCTTTATTTAAAATTAGGTTTCAATATAAGATCGCGTTGGTGATCAATACGGTTGTTGCTGTCAGTTTAATTATTTACTTTATAAAAGTATTTTTATATTGAGCCCTTAAATACTGAGTAATGTGCAGTAAGCGCTATTTAACAAAGCAGAGGCAAAGAAATACTTATAAAATTTGTTCTGGAGAAAAATTCTACTAACCCAATGGAAAACCTTCAACAATATACATTGGCTTTTGGAGAGGTATGTCTGTTAATTGGGAAGAAGAATGAGCGTGTATTTTAAAGTATTGTGTGAGCAGTATTGAATCTGAAAATGGAGCGAGTGAGCCAAAAGTTAAAGCTTACTTATAAAATGTCATACCTAACTAGGTGTGGCTTTTTATTATGCTCATATTTCTTGTCATTCCAATCCATTATATAGATAGATGGGAGGTGTTGACTTATGGAGTATGAATATACAATGAAGTTTTACTTTGACGAAGATCGTGAAGAAGAATATAAAATCAAGACGAATATTGAACAAGAAACATTTACAGAAGAAATTTCTAATAGGTTCAATGAGAAGTCTTGGTATTCATTTATTGAAACAGAAAATTTTAAATCGATTCTAATTAGTACTATAGATGTTTATAAGGTAGTAGTAGAACAAAATATTTTAGAATTTGATTAATCTAATGTATAAAGTCACAACTTCTAACAAGGTGGTAAGCCCGAATTATAAAAAAAGCGCACCTTTTCGGATTCTCGATTGATATGTGAAATTCAGTATCTTTTAAAGTTAGTTGTCACGAAGTTTTTTACGATTCAACAACATTGAAATAAAAAATATACAATAAACAAAGTGAAGCCCAAGTACTCAATTAATTTTGAGCCAAAGCTTCACTTTGTTTATGAAACGTAAGAGAACGTCCAGAATGGTATAAATAAGAGCATTCTTCTGCATTGTTTAGAAAGATGCAATTACTCCAATGACGAAATGAATCACTCTATTCCCACCAATGCTTCAGTTCTGTGAAGCCTACATCCCATAGCATTATATTACCTGTGATCATAATGGTCATTTTTTTGGCTTCGTAATATAACGGAATTTCCAATGGCATTATTTCTATTGTTTCTGATTCTTTCAAATCCTCTTCATTTTTTTGGAAAATTACATTTCCATCCGTAATTATTGCTATTTCTCCTTTGAATTCCTCATGATCTGGAATGCCTAAGTTTAGAAACAATGTTAGCTCTTCTTTATCCTCAATAGGATATGTGTAGGTCTTGGTAGTATTTCCTTCATTACTATATAAATTGAATTGAGGTTCAATTTTATTACCAGCTACAGTGAAGGTCGGTACATCGTTTGTTAGTGGTTTAGCTCCTGTTATTTCTTTAATAGCATGCAAGGGTTGTATAGGACTTACTCGTTTATCTAAAACTTCAGAGACAATCATCACGCAAACTAACAGTATAATGGCAGATAAGGACGAAGCAATGAGTTTTTTTAAAGTCAAGTTTGAAGTGAATCCAACTTTGTATACAACATATCCTATTGTTGCACCTATAGTATTAGAAATAACATCATTTACATCAAAAGTACCGAGATGTACTAATGATTGAATCGTTTCCAATCCAAAAATCACGATCATGAACCATCCTATAAATTTTTTATAATCAACTTGATAAAGTAAAGGAAACAGAATACCTAAGGGGATAAATGCTGCTATATTTCCAAAATCGTACAACCAAGAAAACGTAAATCTAGGAAAATTCAGAGGAACGCCTGATGGGATGAACAGAAATTCGTAGCCGTAGCTTTTGTAATCTTCGTATCGGTCTAGACGATTAAAGCCTAAGAACATGAAGTATAAGATCAGACCTGTGTATAGTATAGTAATCATCAAAATTACATTTCGTTTTTTCATATTTTATCTCCTCACCGATTCCTCTTGTCATTTGCGAACTACTAGAATCCTGTGGCTTTATCATTATTGTAAATGGAAATCATTAATAATTATTGAGGGTATTTATGAAGATTTCTTAAGAATTTGCAGTATTAAAATTTCTTTTTTAGAGGAGTGACAATGGATTGTGTAGTAGGGGGAAGAATTGTGATTCAACAAGAAAATAAGTGAAATGATGAAAGGGTAACTGATTATTGGTAAATATGTTGTATGTATCTAAGTCATCAAAGGCGTATCAAAGTTATCGTTGGTGATTCATTACAAGCATTGATGAGGAACGCCAGATACATATAAAATTTGTAAGATTTGCTTCTGGGAAGATGATAGGATTCAATTTAGTGATCCAGATTATAGAGGTGGTGCAAATGAGGTATCCTTAAAACAAGCACAACAATTTCTTTCATTTGGGGCTTGCGAAAAAGAGTACGTAAAATTTGTAAGACAACCAAACAAAGAAGATATAAAAGACGTGAATTGGCGAATTTATTAATGAGCATTCTATAATCACATAAATATTAAAAGGTGCTGCTCTATAGTCAACAAAGCTATAGCGACAGCACCTAGTCATTTATTAGTGGAAATATTTATCGACACGTTGAAGTACTTCGTCAGCAGAAAGACCATCAGCGTCAATAATAGGTCCTGCCATGATAGGATCGCTAATTCCCATAATATCTCTGTCTTGCCCAGTGATTACACAGGCATCACATTTTTTTGCATCTTCTTCAGTACGAAGCTGAATAACTTCATAACCTTTTGCTTTTAAAGCGTCCTCAACGTTTGTTAATGTTTGTTCCACACCAATTATTCTAGACATTATTCTTCCACCTCCTATATGTAATGTGTCATATAAGATTGCTAATTATTCACTTCTTTCGCTTTTTTATTATATAACCAAAATAGAAACTAATAATATCAGGTATGGTGATTAACCATTTTTATACACTCGAATTAATTCAAAGAGGCTGTTTCCGCTACGGGCTACTCGTTTTCCTGCGGGAGTCGAGTAGCCCTACGCTACAATCAGTTAAAATAGGAATATATTAGCAAAATAGCAACAAAAACCCTTTTATCGCTCCATAATAAACCTATTTTTTCCTAATCAACACACGCCTATAATAATATAAATGACGTGAAATTGAATTTTTAATACCAATTTTTTAATGTATCTAATTTTTATGCACGGTTCTAATCAATTGAGCGTATGAATTTATTAATAATCATACAAAAAAATCCCCATATAGTATTAAGGCTCATCACCAAAAGTTATAGATGACATTTGTTAAACGTATACCATATATATAAGTTGATTGGAGTGGAGGCGGAGGCTGGACGCCCCCGGGAAAGCGCCCAGTCGGAACGGAAATCAACTACACGTTATGGTGTTGATCCAATATTAATAACAAAATGGTGCGCAAGATAACGCATTTTCCATTCCAGCGAAATTGTATTTAGTAATTATGAATGTTGTTAGGAGGGATAATATATGGGTAGTCTGAAGATGAAAATAATAAGTATTTTATTTATTTTCGCATTTGTATGGATTATTATGTTACTTAATGCTGGGCCATCAAAGCCAATTGTAATGTCGGAAAGTGAAAATATACCAATACTACAAGGTACATATTGTTGGGAAAAATTGATAGAGGTGGAGTGTGTTGATAAAATTCCACCAACAGAAATTATTGCTAATAATAAAATTGTTCCATTTCCAGTATCCCCTCAAAGTGCAATAAAAATCAATTTTAAAAAACAGCCTATTGATGAAATAGAAGTTGAAATAGAAAATTTAGGTGAGAGTAAACAAGTAAAAGTAGAAGGTAATGTAATGTTTTTACTGCACCAAAAGAGAAGGGGACTTATATATAGTATTTCTGGTAGATGGGACAAAGGAAGTGCTTCTTATATTTTTGCTATAGAAGTAAAATAACTGTTCTATTTTTACTCACTTCCCAATAATAAAAGACACATTGAGGTTAATCTCCAATGTGTCTATACAAATATTTTACTAAATTATTGATTTCATAAATTGGATAATTTGATCTTCTTGAATGGAATCAACAGCTATTTTATTGCGACTAATCTTTTGACATTTGGTACATTGATTGATAAGTTGAAAGCCTTTTTTTCCAGTATAATCGATTCCGATTGGTCTCATTAAACTTTGACAAGTACTTGCTCTGTCTCCTGGGATATTATCCATATGTTTTGAAAATAAACAATTTGGACAATGATTTCGGAAACTTCCATTGGTTAAGGGATCAACCATCGTACCACAATTTTCACATTGAAATGCTGTATTTTCATTTTTTCTACTCATTTGCTCTTCCTCCAAGATATTATTTCATCTTTGGAGAAAGGGTTCCGTTTTCTTTTTCTACAATTGTAGTATCAGGCTTTTATAGGGAATGTACCAATTCACCGTCTTGCTCTTCAAAACGATTACTTCTAGTTCCTACTTCACAAAGACTTATTTCATCCTTTGATCCGGACCACGATTGATTTTATGGATTTGTGTCAACCACTGTAAGACGGACAGCTCCATCTTCCACTAGTAGGTGTTCTCCTATAATCACTGACTTAGGCATTCGTCCCCTAACGAGCAAGTAATTTGAATAGATAAAACGTCAATTCATTCACCCCTTATTATAAGCATTTATTATATTCATTTAAAGGTTACCAAATTAATTGAAGTCAATGAAAGGGGAAATCTCAAAATCATTTTCCATGACTTTTGAGACACCCCGATTTCTTTTACTTATTGTGGAAGATAATCTTGGCCGTTCATTATTACTTTAGAAGCGGAGAATAGAATCTCTCTATTGGCTGTAAAATATGGGTCTAAAATATTGTAAAATGCCTCCCATTTTTCATCAGCTTTTTCTTGATCTTCTTTTTTATCAAGCTTTAAGATTTCTTCATAAAGCTGTTTTAATTGCTTCTGATCTGCCTCACTAACTTCGAATTCGAAATCAACCATGTATTCCTCGAATGTTTGAGGCTTTATGAACTGATCAAGGATGTCATGGAATTCCTCCCATAGTTTTTCAATCAACTCAGAATTGTCATCTTTTTCTGCTTTTCGGGCATCCTCATAAATATTTTTTAGTTTTGTTAAAGTTTCAGCAGGGATATCAAACTCCATGCCTTCGATGTATTCTTCAAATGTTAGAGGCGGATAAAGTTCATCAAAATATGGTTGAAGTAATTGATAAAATTCATCATATTTTTCGTTAGCCTTTTCCTCTTGACCATCTTTTTCAAGCTTTACCCATTCTTCATAAATGGCTTTAAGCTCTTTTTTATCATTTTCTGCAATAATTATATTATTTTCGCTAAATCCGTAATCTCCTAAATATTCTTCGAATGTTTGAGGCTGCCAATTAGCTAAAATATATGGCTTTGTAATTGTATACATTTCTTCATAAATTTTATTAATTTCCTCAAATTTCTTTTCTAATTCTTTATCTGTAAACTTTTCTTCATTTGTCATTTCTTTTTGTATCTTCTTCATTTCATTAAACAATTTTTCTAATTTTGTTAGATCTTCATTTGTTACCTCTTTAGGCAAGTACCTTTTATAAACTTCAAATGTAAAGAAGTCTGAATAATCCTCTACTACACTACCTTCTACAGTAATTTCCTGTCCTTCTACTAAGTTCATTTTTTCTAGTTGTTCTTCAGAAAATTTATAGAAACTGATAAAATAATTTTTACCATCTCTTCCTTTAAGGTTCATTCCATCTCCGTAGATGTCTTTAATCGTTCCTGTAATTTGTTGTTCAATTTGAACATTAATATTATTTGTTGGTTCTACTGATGTAGCACCTGCTTGAAGTGGCGTCAGAACAGCCATTCCTATTGTTAGTGCTGAAGCAATCATCCAAGTTTTTTTAATCGGTTTTTTCATTATCATTTCTCCTTTTTTGACTGGAATTTGATGTTTCCAATATTTAGACGGATTACCAATTGAAAAGGTTCATTGTTTTTTTAAAAAGTTAAAAAGTTTAAAACATTCTATGTATAGTGTTTTAATTGACGTATAACAACAAAAGTTTAAGCAGTTTAATTTAAGCAAAGACTTATCATAAAGTCAGGATTATGACGAAGTTCAGGAATTTATTGTAAAGATTTTACATTTAAATTTGACAGGTGGTGACAACGTGGGAATAGCTGAAGTATTAACAAAATGGTTATTATTGCAATAGTGACAGTGAAAAAACGTAAAGAGGTGAAATGAAAGGGGATAAATGACATTGATAAAAGCAGTAATATTTGATTTAGATGGAACATTGTTAGATCGTGATCGTTCTGTTCGTTTATTTATTGAAGAGCAATATGAACGATTAAAGACAAAACTATCACATATTTTAAAAGAGACATATGTTCATCGCTTTATTGAGTTAGATAATCGAGGCTATGTATGGAAAGATATAGTCTATAAGCAAATGGTCGAAGATTTTTCTATTGAGTTATCTTCAGAAGCAATGTTAGAGGATTATGTACAGGAATTTAAGCAACATTGTGTTCCATTTGAAAACTTGCATAGCATGCTGCACATTTTGAAAAAGCAAGGTTTAAAACTTGGCATGATAACAAATGGTTATGGGCAATTTCAATTAGATAATATACGAGCGTTAAGGATTGAAGAGGACTTTGACGTGATTCTTATCTCTGAATGTGAAGGCATCAAAAAGCCGAATGCAGAAATATTTCATCGTGCACTATCCAAACTAGGGGTGTTTGCAAATGAAAGTATGTACATTGGGGACCATCCTTTTAATGATGTGGAAGCTGCTAAAAAAGTAGGGATGATGGCTATTTGGAAAAGAAATGATGCATGGCAAAAAGTTGAAGCGGATTACAACATTGATAATTTAATAGAAATTCAAGATATTTTAAAGGTTTTGCAAAAGACATGAAAATAATAGTACAAAGTGGGGGATGAAGAACCCCCCACTGGTAGCACAAACCATGTTTCGTGGGGGCGTCCGATGAGCCGTGAACCCCAAGTAGTCGTCCAGCCTCCACTCCAATCAACTTCTATTCATGACAAACGTTTTAACCTTTGGTGATGAACCATAAAAATATAAGATCTACATTCTTGCAATTGTTTCTTTTACTAATTTGATAAATTTCTCTCTTGCTAAAGCTGCGACTTCAATGACTTCATCATGCTTAATGGCGGATCTAAAATTCCACAAGCCATATTTGTTAAACAAGAAATGCCTAGCACTTTCATATTTCCATGAGTTGCTACAATAGCTTCCGGTACTGTTGACATCCCTACAGCATCTGCACCTAATGTACGTATCATACGAATTTCAGCTGGAGTTTCGTATGCAGGTCCACTCCACCAAGCATAAACACCTTCTTGTAAGTTAACGTTTTGTTCTTTAGCTTGAGACAGATATGGATGTGTCGCAGATGGAAAACCACATAGACGGTGGTCAAGCAAAATATGTCACAATTATTATAAAGTCTGGAGAAATAACAAGAAAGTTATGAGAGTAGTATAAAATTATCAACAACATGAAAAACAGCTGAATGCATATGTTCAGCTGTTTTTAAGTATGTAAGACAGTAATGAATTTTTATTAAAACCCATACAATATCCTATAATTCCATGGTTTAAGAAGTCTTTATTTCATTTATTTGTTTGATATGTTTTAACTGCAGGAGGAACATAAGCTGCACATTTGTCTAATAGTGCCGCAACGTCTTTATCTACAAGTAGTGCATTTCTAGATTGGGCTTGTAAAAATTGTTCGTTTTGCATATGGTCAAATAACCCAATGAGTAAATCATAATAATGATTGATATTTAAAATACCACAAGGCTTTTGTAGAAGGCCGATTTGATTCCATGTGAATACTTCAAATAATTCTTCTAACGTACCAGGTCCTCCAGGTAAAGCAATAAATCCGTCAGCTAGTTCCATCATTTTGCTTTTGCGTTCATGCATAGAATTGACGACAATGAGCTCTGTTAAATGCTTATGAGAAATTTCACGTTCCTCTAATAACGTCGGAATTACTCCAATCACCTTGCCACCTTCACTAAGAACCGTATCTGCGACTGTTCCCATTACACCTACACTGGCTCCACCATAAATTAAGGTAATATTCCGTTTTGCTAATTCTTTTCCTAGAAGAATAGCTCCTTCTTTATATGCCTCAGAAGCACCGATGCTTGATCCGCAAAATACTGCAATACTATCCATAATCGTTCCTCCATATCTGATAAGTTTCTTTCCGCATTAACGATCAGTGAACTTTAATAATTAAGTGGAGGATAAAAAAACCCCACTGATTCAAGTTTCACTTTTATAGTATAATTTAATTTCAAGAGGAAAGAAATGGAGGAAGAGGAAATGGAATTAAATGAGTTTCAAAAATGGGTGAAAGATTATTACGATACACGCGGTTGGTCTGATTTAAGTATTTTTACGCGCATAGGCTTCCTTGCTGAAGAAACTGGGGAAGTAGCAAGAGCTATACGAGCGTTGGAAATTGGTAGGAATCGACCAGATGAAAAGATTCAATCCTATGAAGAAAATAAGCAAGAATTAGTGGAGGAGCTTGGAGATGTTTTAGGGAATATTATTGCTATAGCCAATAAATATGATATTTCACTAGAAGAAATTTTTTCATCTCATCAGGAAAAGCTAATGGAGCGTTATAAAGCATAAAAATGCAAATGGAAAGGGGATTCATATGGATTATCAAGTAGAAGTTTTATTAGAAAAGCATGATGACTTTACTACGTTTTTAAATACAAATCTAAAAGAGTACAATGATGAAAATTCACCCTACCATAAAGAAGCTCGACAAAAAGGCTCCATACGTCCGTTAAACTTGATCGTTACAGATCATCAACAACAATGGATTGGCGGTATCACTGCCGAAGTTTATTGGGGGTGGATGGAAATCAATAAGTTTTGGTTTAGTGAAGAATATCGTGGAAAAGGCATTGGGGGACAGCTACTGGCGAAAGCTGAAGAAACGGCCACGCAAATGGGAGCTACGAAGGCACTGCTAACTACATATGACTTTCAAGCACGTACGTTTTATGAAACTAGGGGCTATCAGGTTGTAGGCGAAATAAAAGATTATCCTCCTGGAAGTAGCTATTATACAATGGTAAAACATTTAGTTTAAATTAAGAGAGGCTGTCACAATATTTCGTTGCGACAGCCTTTTACCATTTATTAATTTATATCTCCTAAATAGATGGGAGTTACTTGACCGCTACAATATTGCTGGAGGTACTTTTTTAATTCTTTTGGATAAAGTCGAAAGCTAGATAAGTCTTTAATCGTCACCCATTCTAATCCAATTTGATGACTATCAGGATTTGTTGGCTGAAAGTTCGTTTTTTCCCCTAGAATTAACTGACAAGCAAAATAAAACTCTACTTGATGAACATTAAAGTCAAAAGATGCATACTCATGATTTTTCCCTACATATTCACGAATAAAAAGTAGCTCTCCGATTTCAACTGAACAGCCAATCTCCTCTATGCATTCCCTTAATAAAGTGGCGTGAAAAGTCTCTCCATGTTCCTGTCCGCCACCAGGACAAAGATAAAAATTGCCTTCTACATCTTGATTTTTTGTTAGTAAAATTTTGTCATCTTCTATTATTAAAGCTTTAACAGAATTTCTTATTTGCATGTAATCTCTCCTAAATTCGATTATTGTTGTAAAAATATATAGCTCAAAGATGACTAAAAAAACGCCCGAATGTCAAACTTATAAAAAAGGGGAGATTTATTGTGTACTCGATATCAAACTTTAAATTACTTGTTGATAAGCAGACAGAAATTGATACCACTCATCAAAATTGTGATCAATTAATACAGACAACTGTAACGCCCTTAATGGATACGGAAGTCAATAAATTGTTAGATGCCATTAATAAAAAACTAACCGAACAAGGCTTTACGATTACAGTAACATCTACTGGACTAATCGCAAAATATAGTGAAGCTGTTATTAATGTTGACAAGCATTCGAAAGATTTGGAGGAGTGTTTTTTTATTAATTTAAATAATTTTGCGGAGGATCAAGTTTCCATCGTTTTAGACATTTCGAATTCAATGATGCCGAAAATCTCCAATAATCTCGATGGCTATACTGAGATAATCGAGCAAATGACCGATACGCTAAAGCAAGCAAGGAGTCTCGAAAAAGCCTGTACTTCACCAAAGTTTATTTATAAAACTCAGAATAATACCATTTTTAATTCGGCAGATGAGGTAGTCAATTACTACTTTCAGTAAAAATGAAGCCACCCTACTAGATATTATAGGGTGGCTGAAAAAGGAAGCGTTATTGATTATTTATTCCCGCTACAATAATTTAAACAATAAACTTTCTTCCGAATATTAACATTATCATCGTTAGGATGAAGAAATAAAGTGGCATTATCGTTAATGAGCCATTATGCAGGAAACTCATACCTGACGTTAGTAAGCTAACGAGTAAGTAATAGCCTAAGCTGAAAATCGCGCCAGCCGTTCCTATAACATCTTGAAAGCTAACAAGCGCAAGGCTTAAGCAGTTTGGCAGAGCAATTCCTGATCCTAATAACGTAATAAACATGGTTACTAAAATGCCTATTAGTAAGACGATATTAGAGAGTGGTAAAGTACTAACGATTAGTAGTAATAAAGCTCCAACTGTCATAACAATACAACCGAGATGAATAACTTTTTCTGGCTGATAATTGTTTACAAGTTTTTTTGAAATCATGGCACCAATAATTGAGGCAAGAGCTACAATTATGCCAAGAAATCCATAAAGTCCAGGCGATAAATTGAAGTGGTCAATAAAGATAAAGGGAGCTTCAGCATAGTAACTGAATAACACGCCATTTATCCCACCAATCAGCAATCCAAAGACAAGAACCCGTGGTGATGAAATAATACGTTTTGCAACTGGGAAAATAGCAATTCTTTTTCTCGTTGATTTATCTGTTGTTTCAGGAAGTCTGAAATAAGCATAGATAAACAACAAAATACTCATCGCAACGAGCACAAAGAAAACAGCTCTAAAACCAAGTGCTTGATCGACCCAGCCACCAATAAGCGGCCCCACTGCAGGGGTAAAGGCAATCACTGCAGAAATTTGTGCGAACATCGCATGTCTTTTACTGCCAGATACACTTTCCCGCAAAATCGTCTGCGTTATAATCGAGCCTGTCGCTGCCCCAAAAGCTTGTATAAATCTACTAACTAATAGAAAAGTTATCGTTTCCGCGTAAAAACACATGAAACTTCCAATACCATAAATAATTAAACCGCCCAACATTGCCGGTCTTCGTCCAATAAAATCAGAAATCCATCCCCAACAAAAGACACCAATTGCAAACCCTATAAAGTAGACACTTAAGGTTAACTGTACGGAGCTATTTGAAGCATTCAATGCATCTGAAATATCAGGTAGAGATGGTGTATAGATTGTCTCGCTAATCTGTGGAAAAGCTACAAGAACAATCATTAAAAGTAAAGATGGTGCTACATATTTTTTCAACTTATTGCCCTCCTACAAGCAAAATCTACTTCTTTAGAAAAGAGTAGACGTAGCTAGGGAAACGGCGGGACCATTATAAGTATGCGTTCATAAGATGTCATGTTCAATCACCTAATATGCTTAAAGTAGGAGTGCATAGTCTGCCTACTATTATAAAGATTTTTACTATTTTTACAAGGTTTATACGGAAATCTTTTCTACCACTATCATACTTTGGGTTCATCACCATAACATGGGGTTGATTTCCGTTCCGGCTGGGCGCTTTGTTGCTGACGCTTCGCTTTCGCACAGCTAAAACATTGTTGTTGCCGCTACGTTAGCACTACGCTTTCGCACAGAAAACATCCGCTTCGCTCCAGGGTCTCATCTGCGACGCTGATCCCCAAGGAGTCGCCCAGCCTCCACACCAATCAACGTATTAAAATTGCTACGTTTTATAAAATGTCATCACCAATTTTTGATGATAAATCTAAATTTTTTAAAAAGTCCACTTGTAAATATTATAGTATCCATATAAAATAGAAACAAATGTTCTTGCTGAAGGGAGAATAAATGACTACATATCATAATCAATTACAGCTAGTATTATTTAATGAAAATGATATTCCAGGATTAATTGCTCTTTCTGACTCTGTTGGGTGGGATTACGATGAATTCGAAATTAGAACGGTTATGTTGTCAGGCAAAATATTTGGTCACAAAAATGCTGAGGGGAAAATAGTTTCAAGTGCTGCCATCATCACATATGATTCAAATTTAGCTTCGATTGGCATGGTCATTGTGCATGAAAATTACAGAGGACTCGGTCTAGGCAAATTAGCCACTCAAAAATGTATTGAAAGTGTTTCAGAACATACAGTGATACTGCTCGTTGCAACGAAAGACGGGGAACCGTTATATAAGAAAATGGGCTTTACCACTGTAGATTATGTTCATAAATATCTGGCTGACAGTTATATAGGTGCACATAACTTAGCTACTAACGAGTGTACAATTGAAGATTTCAATGAGCAGGACTTTACTGATATTGTCAGCTTAGATGCAGCTGCCTTTGGAGATAAAAGAAGTAAATTTCTAAGGAATAGGATTAAACAATCTAAGCGCTGTATCGTTATGAGAGATCATCAGGCAAATATTATAGGCTTTGGCATGTCCATTTTAGGGCCAATCAATCTAATTTTAGGCCCAATTATAGCACCTGATTCTAAAACAGCTAGTCTTATAATAAATATTTTAGCGAAAGACCATGATGGAAAATTAAGAATTGATATACCATCTGGTCACGCTGAATTAATGAAATGGTTAGAACAAAGTGGCTTTACAGAGGCAAACACACCTCCCGTTATGATTCTTCATGCTGAAAAAATGCCGACAAGAAATAATACACTATTTACCATTGCCGCTCAAATTTTTGGATAAGATTACTTAAACAAAGAAGGTACACTTTAATTGGGTGTGCCTCTTTTTTATTTCAAAAGGATTTTAATGGAAGCGTGGAGAATAGATGATATTAAAGGGGGAGAATAAAATGTTTCCTTATTTAGAAACAGAAAGACTTATTTTAAGAGAGCTTACGCAGGATGATGCGGAGGACGTTTTTAAATGTTTTTCTAATGAAGATGTCACACGCTATTATGGACAAGAGCCATTCGTTGAGATACAGCAAGCAGAAAATTTAGTGAAATTATTTTCAAAGAACTTTGCTGAAAAAAGAGGGATACGATGGGGAATTGAGAGAAAAGGGTCAAAGGAAATAATTGGAACGATTGGTTTAAACCTCTGGTCGCCTATACATAAACGAGCAGAAATCGGTTATGAAATTCATCCTGATTATTGGAGAAAAGGATATACACAAGAAGCGGTTACCGAAATTGTGTCGTATGGATTTCAGCATATGGGGCTGACTCGTATAGGTGCTGTTGTATTTATTGAAAATGAAGCCTCGAATAGGTTGCTAACGAAAATGGGCTTTCAAAAGGAAGGAATTCTTAGAGATTATATGTATCAAAATGGGCAGGCACACGATACGTTTGTCTATTCCATTTTAAAAAATGAATAATGAATTTCTTTTTCTTGAGAATAAATTCTCTTAACCTACGGAAAAATATTTTTTAGCATAGGTTATACCTTTTGTTGGATAATAAATGATAACTAAGACATGGTTTTGTGCTTGCTTTTTTCGGTTATAGTGCTAGTAAATACATCGATTTTTATTAGTAGTGAAAAAGTAACAGTAAGGGGCTTTGAGAGAATGGAGATACAATATAGCACAGCTTATTTTGAAAAGTTGGATTCACTTGAAATTCTATATGCAGGGCAGGCAGCGTTAAAAGATGCGCTACCCACGCACAATGTCAGTAAAAGTTATTTGGAACGCTTTGAACAAATAGAAGCAGCCATTACAAAGCTGAATAAGGAAATTCGAATACTTGAACTAAATATTATCCAGTCCGTAAAATAAACAAAATAAAAAAACTCATGCAAAAAGTTATGAAGAAGTATTAGGAACACAAGGTGATCCATTTTTCCATGAAAAAATGAGACAGTTTTTCGTGAGATACTTCAATACTTATCTAGTTAATCGTATTGATAAAAGCAAATGGAGGTTTCCAATTGAATTAATATTAGCGTATAACTCAAATGCCCTTTTAAGGGTTATTACGTACTGGCTGCAACACGATATGCAACAATCTCCAGAGGAAATTGCTACTATGTTGGTAGAAACAATGATAAACGGACCTTTTGAAGCTAGTGAATTACGTTCAATTATTGAAAAAGATAGCGAGTAGGAGTAGACAAATGATGCTCGTTGGGGCAAAAGAAAACTGTAAACAATATCATCATATAACTTTCAAGCAAGGAAATGCACTGGCTACAGGATTAGACGATGACAGCTTTCAGTTAGTCCTGGAACGAGCATTAATACATCATATCCAAGATGTAAAGGATTGTTTTCAAGAGGTATATAGGATTTTGGAGGATAAAGGGGTCTATATTATCCAAGACCGGACTCCTGAAGATTGTCTTCTTAAGGGAGATGACAGCCATATTAGAGGCTATTTCTTTGAACGGTTTCCAAAATTAAAGGAACAAGAAGTTAAACGCAGACATAGCAGTGAGCTAGTCGTTGAGACCCTGAAGGAAATTGGTTTTAGCGAGATTACAGAAGTAAAGTTATTGGAAACAAGAAACGAGTATGAACAGAAAGAGCAATTATTAAACGATTTACGGGAACGAACAGGTAGAAGTATTTTACATGAATTAGACGATACAGAATTAAATGACTTAGTGAATTATATTGATCAGGCCATTTTAACTGAGGGTTCTATAGTGGAAAAGGATCGATGGACCATTTGGAAAGCTGTGAAATGATTAATAAGAGCTCTTTATCGAATGTAGAGAGGTGTTATCCCGTCGGTTGAGTAATTCAATCCGTCAGTTCGACCTTCCTATCCGTCGATTAAATAAAATGAAGCTCTCGTTCGCTGTTCAAACGAGAACTTCATTTTATTTATTCACTTACTAAAGCGACTAGGTATTTATCTCGATCCGCTTCCTCCAGCATTTTATTATCGACTAGCATTGCACCGTATCTCACATTTGTCATATCCCGATCAACTAAAAATTGAACATTCACTTTTTCAGTTTTATTATTGACAGGACACTCTCCTTTAAATTCTACAACGTCCTGTCCTTTTTGAGTTTCAAAATATACCCAATATGGATTTTTACAAGTGTTGGCAAAGCCAGATTCTAACGATTTATTACTATTTTCAAATGAATAGTTTTTAACATATGTAATATATTCATTATCTGTAATGTCCTTTTGTGGACCGTAAAAATACCAGAATACCCCTAAAATCCCGATTGGCACAATCCACAGTATATTCCTTTTGCTTAGTCTCCCCATATTTGTAGCCCCCTTTATAATATTTTATCACCTTTATACTGATTTTTGCTAGCTTACTATAATATTTTCTATTTAATGATTTTATCTTGTTATGCAAAATAGGAGAGGACATTAGTACGTAAGATTAAGATTACAACTAAATATAAAACGAGAATATGCATAAGAGCGTATTTTCGTTCTATAAAGATTCCAATTCTTAGCCTTATGTGGGGGACAGCCAAAAAGTTATCTTTTTTTATATTATTAAGCTAGCGTAACTCCTTATGATCACGAGGGAGTCTTAAGTTCATGGGGGACTTCTGTACCTGTCGCTACGCTTTCGGTACAAAAACATTTGCTGAAAGAAGTTAAAGCAACCATGAGGCTAATGATGTCGTCATTTATGAAAGCAATCAGGTATTCAATTTGTATCATGTGATTTATGTCTCTATTTTTGAACTATAATTGATCGTGATTTTTAGAGAACATTCAGAAACACTTGCTACATTTAATATGCAAATTTGTTCACTTGAATTATCTGAGGACCAAAAGTATAAAAGCAAGGAGATAAACAATAATGAATTATGGACTATTTCACTGGATTAATGATATAGCGGGCCGCTATCCTTTTCTGGATAAAGGTATGATTTTCATCACTAATAGCGTTCCTTATGTCGTAATCGTATTCATGTTATTTTTATGGTTTACTGGAAACAAAGAAAAAAGAGTGGAAAAACAATATACTGCTATATACATTGTCTTCACCTGTTTACTTGGATTGGCCCTAAACGCAATCCTTCATTCTGTCTACTATCATCGACGTCCATTCGTGACATACCATGTTCATCAGTTAGTACCTCATGCAACTGATTCTTCGTTCGTAAGTGATCATGCAGTATTAGTATTCTCTGTAGCATGTACGTTGCTTCTACGAAAAGACTCGTGGAAGTACCCCGTATTAGTATGGGCCATCATTGTTGGTATTTCGCGTATATTCGTCGGAGTCCATTATCCAGCGGACGTGATTGGCGGCGCTCTTCTTTCTTTAGGAGCAAGTATGATAGTTGTGCAGTTCTCAAAAAAATTGGAGCCTGTAGTACAAATAATATTCTCCATGTATAAAAGACTAACGAAACATATTCCAATCCTAGGAAAATACAGTCATTAGAAGTTGCAATAAGAGACTATCGACAAATCTTATTGATGATTTATTTTTTATCAAGGATGGGGTTCTATAGTTATTGCGTAGAGTTTGTTTAAAATTATCAAATAAGAATATAAGCCAAGATGAGGGTCGCATTTTAATGCGGCTCTTTTATTTTTTATAGTTTAATTTGCAGAGAAGTTGGGCTTTTTATTATTGAAATTTCCTTTACATTGTAAATTCATATTTTCCTGACGGTCCCTCTAATAGTAGGGATGCACAGACCGTCCCTTTTGATAAACTTAATTCATCTTTTTCAGAACTGAATATAAAAACTCAGCATCTTTTCCTACGCCACAAATAAGTGCCGATCCTCTTTGATGTTGCCACGGTAATCCAATATAATATAACCCTTGTGTTGGACTCACACCTCTTTTATGAAGAGGAAAACCTTTTGCATCTAAAATTCCCTCTATGTCTATCCATTTATAGTCAGGAACAAATCCTGTTGACCAAATAATATTTTGAATGGAAGAAATATCATAGAAATGATCAAACTTTTTTATAAAAGAATGATCAATAAAATATATTAAGAGCGTGTTGGAATTGCATTTCTTACGCAACAAACGAAGAAGTTCACCATAAAAAACACATTAAGGAAAGCATGGTGTTATCATGTAATAGAAATGAATAGAGAGTTGATAAAATGAGATAGAATGATTGCATAGATTTTTTCTTAAAATGGATTTTATTCACTTACATTTTATAAAAGGAGAAGGTAGATTATGAATAGGGAAGCTATACTAGAAATATTATTATACAAATTAGAAGAAGGTACTGGAACTGAATTTCACAAGATAATGGTAGAACAAAGTATTCCTCTTCACGAAAAAGAAAAAATGAAAGTTATTAGTTATGGTCAATCTTTACATAATCCTGATTCGTATTATTTAATAAGAGAATATGAAAATAGTGAACATTTGGAGAACTCACAACGGGAATTTTATAGTAATTCTGAGTGGTTAAATGGTCCAAGAGATCAAATAATATCTAAGATTAAAACTAGTACCAAATCTATTATACCTAAAACCAGTTTAGAAAATTTATGACATAATAATGAAAACTACTAAAAATATGAATAACCATACTTAAGCAATCGGGTGAGTTTGTTGAATAGGATTCATTCAAATGTTCAAAGTTTAATATAAAATTCTTATACTAAACTTAATAGCGTGACTCCATTTTGATCAATCTTTATTCAAAATGGAGTTTTTTGTTAGCTGCTAAATAAGGTTTTGTGATCTCCCTTTTATCAAACTTTATGCCAAAGTTACATCAGTGTGTGCGATGGGCGCTAATTTCAATCAATTGCTCTGAGAATGCCAAGAAAGTCACTCCAATGAGGCTACCGGCTTTCCGAGTCTTTTACAATCGGGCGCTTTCCTGGAATAAGGATCAGCGCCAATTTTTCATTTTAGGGCTATTTAATTAAACAATTAGGGAATATATTTAATGACCGTCTTTAATTACTTCTAGATTACGTTTGGTATCCAATGTTCACTACTGCCTCAATTCCTTTAATTGGATTGATTGTCTACTTAATAACATTTAAGATTCTTTATGCATAGTTCTAAAAGTGTTTCGGTTTACCACAAACCTCCCCTAACAATACCCCACATCCTTCTTCGATGAGCTGTGTTTTGGGGATCAACTCCACAATTCATAAGCCAGTGTGCTGCATGATCTCTCTGAGCTTTTGTTACAGGTACTCCACAGCAATCAGATAGACGATCAACAAGACCGTATGCACCTGCGGGACTTCTTAACTGACGATGGTTGCATGATCTAAGAACTCCACATACACGACCGAAACAATGAGGGTTTCTAATTCTTTGTCGGAAAACACGCATTAAACTAGGATCAATATTGGACATTGACATAACCTCCTTTCAAATAAAAGTAAATTACAGAGATAAAGATAGGAACAATATAGTATATGAGATGAAGAAGGAGGGGGGTAGATAGATTAACTATTTTTTCAAAAAAAACTCCAATAATGAACTAATTGTATTTTTTTAAGTAATGGCTCAATGTAACCAAAGGCCATACGTATTGATAGCTGTGATAGTATATATAAAAGTGTCCTGGTAAACCTGCACCTGTAGGATAAGAGATCCGACTAGTTTCTGTATTTTGCCATTCTAAAATTCTTATAATTCCTTCTGTGATTTCTTTTGTAGGAAACTCAGAGATAGAAATTAATGCATCAACCGCCCAACAAGTTTGCACTAGTGTAGAATAGGGCAAAGGAATATATTCTCTATGCAAATCACTCTGGCATGATTCACCCCAGCCTCCGTCAGGTTGTCTTATATTTAACAACCACTCTTTTGCTTTCTGAATAGTTTGATGATCAGATGAAACCCCAACTGCCTTTAAGCCTGTGATAGCGGCCCATGTACCATAAATGTAAGATATCCCCCAACGTCCGTACCATGAACCATCATTAGTTTGATTCTTTATTAGCCATTTTACACTGTTCATTACACGAGGATGTTGCATAGTCAAATTTAAATGATTCCCTAGAAATTCCAATGTCCTGCCGGTGATGTCAGCAGCAGAAGGATCTATAGCAGTGTCTTCAAAACTCTGTATGGGGAAAAGCCATTTAATGTATGAAGGACTATTTTTATTAAATGCTCCCCAGCCTCCGTCATTGTTTTGCATGGTTAATAACCAATTAACGCCCGAATTCCAGGCTATACGAAATTTAGAATGACTACATGTAAAATTAGATAGTGCCCTTAATGCCGCTTGTGTATCATCAACATCAGGATTAATGGAGTTGCTTTCTGAAAAACCCCATCCTTTATTAGAGTGTTTGTGTTGTAATTCCATTAAGAAGTTCGAAGCTAATTGGATAGCTGGATCCTTAATGGTAAGACCCGATTCTTGTAAGGAATAAGAAATTAGCGCAGTGTCCCAAACAGTCGAAGGAGAGTTTTGAATATGAAAAACATCTCCTTTTTCGTATAAAAAAGATCTAATACCGCCAATAGCATTTTTAATAATAGGAGAAGATTTTTTATAACCTAGAGAAAGTAGTGCATAAATCATAAAAAATGTAGAACTTGAGTAACTATATAATGTCCCATCCTTTTCAATGCAATTATATATATGTTGTTCAGCTTTTAGCCTCGTTGAATCCTTATAAGTAGGCAATATCTTTTTAAATAAATTAAACCATCTTTTTTTCTTTTTAAGTGCTTTATATTTCTTTTGAGATAAAAATAAATGTTGTAAATCAGGCGTCCATTTATTAGTAACTACAAATTTATCGTGTCCTAATATTAAGATAGGAAGAAAGTGTGCTTGTACGTATGAGCTGAAATGAAAAAAATTAAATGTTAGAAACTTTGGTATATTCATGATACTAAGTGGGATAGGAAATAGTTTTGGCCAAGGGTATAAGTTGGTAATAGCTAGTAAACACTTCGTAGAAATATGACTTTTTTCAAGTCCTCCATTCTTCACAATAAATTGTTCACTTAATTTCATCGACGGATCATCTTTATTCAAATGTCCGGAAAATAAAAGAGCTGTATATGCTTCAATTGTTGCAGATAAATTTCCTTTTTCATCATCATAGAGCTTCCAGGCACCGTTATTTTGTTGTTGCTGAAGTAGACGTGCAACAAGTTTCTTTATAAGATTCTCATCATCATAATCTAATAATCTTAACAGGATAATCATATTTGCATCGGTCGTTGGTCCATTTTCAAAACAATATCTCCACGAGCCATCATTAAATTGGTCTTGCTTCAGATTTTTAATAATTTGTTGTATTTTTTGGTTAATCTCATTTGTTAGATTCATTTAAGTTTTTACACCCTCTCCTTTTGCATTTGTAAAAATGAATTGTAATTAAGATATATTATGATGAGAGTTATAAAGAGAAATAGACAAGTGCGGAGAATTGGGGAGGGGGAGAGTTGAAATTACATAAATCACCCAAAATTCTATATTTAATGAAATTAGCTCATATAAACTAATAATCTATCTTATCCATAACGGGGGTGGCATTTCAGTTGAAATGAGTGACTCTTTAAATATTAAACATATAACCTTAATTACGTATGTAGGTGGTAAAGAGGTATTTAGCGAAAATGTTATTAATGCAGTTAATAGTACTTTTGACAAAGGAGATGTCATCGGGTTTGTTGTTTCACCTTTTGAAACGAAATCACCTGTTGAATTAGCGTTATCATATAGCTAAAATATAATGCTACAGATTCAAATACAATCAATAAAATAGATATCTAATGCTAACGAATGGGTAAATGTTAAGTTAAGCGAAGATTATCAAATAAAATTAATTGAAATGGAATAAAAGATAACTCACTAAACACTCATTCGATTGGCTTGCATATAGCAGAGGTGTGCAGAAATAATAAAGTTGTTTAATTTACAATAAAGTCATTTAAAAAATAATATAGTTGTTTAAAAATCCTTATTCCGAACGAACAAGTTAGTGGAAGTAATAGTAATTAGGTTTGGCTGGGAAAATTGTCGATGATATTAAAAAAGACACCGAAGTGTCTTATGTTTTTCAAATTAAGCATACCGATAAATTGAAATTTAATTACTTAACATTATGCTTATCTTGGGAGCAAGGTATTTTATCGGTGAGTGTATACAAACCATGTAATGCTTGCTGTTAATAATGCTGACGAAATCAAAGCTGTAAGAACACTATATGTTTGCCAAATAAGTATCGTTGACCAATCTAAAGCACAGCACAGTATACCCAGGGCAATCGTAGCGATCAGGAAAATAATTGTTACGATTATTCTCTTTTTTGTCATTGGCTGCCGCTCATTCGTTTTCCTTCTGCGTAATCCTAAGAGAAATAACAAAACGGCCAATAGGCAAAGAATAATTGTGATAGACGACAAAGTGATATCCAAAAGCTGTGTGCCGCTTATTTCATATGACTGAGTTAGATTGCCGTCTAATATATCTTTAACTTTTAGTACCAGGTTTATATTGGTATTTGCACCGTTGCTCAGCAAGCAGACAGCTGTTCGTTCATTTAGCAGTATGGCTACTTCGGTTCTGAAATTTGGATTGCCCCCAGTGTGTTCTATAATCGTTTGGTCGGTGTTTACCGACCAACCTGCCGCATAATACATATCGTTGACAGCCGAAACAGACATATCACCCTTATGTGATTTTTCGATAACCGTGTGAAATATTTCGGGTATGTCCTGCACGATACCCATCTGTATGCCCATCCAACGCGCCATATCTTTTGTATTAGAAATGATGTAGCCTGCGGGTTTATTCCCAGCATAATCCGGAGCTTTAAATGGAGTTGTCATAAAAAAGGAAGAACGGTAGCCCTGCGCCAACTGTCCAGTGGCTTGAGCATCTTCTTTATAAACATACGTCTGGTGAAGACCTAATGGCTGAAATACCTGTTCCCTCATAAAGTCTTCATAGCTTTGTCGCGACACAATCTCAATAACCAAACCCAATACGTCATAATTAACAGTTCCATAGTTATACTGTTCACCGGGAGGGAACGCCAATTCAGCATCCACGAGCATTTCCACAGTCTTTTGCAACATATCCGGTGTATTGCCTTGAGGAATATTTTGAGTATGCCTAATATTTGTTAGACCACTGGTATGGTAAAGAAAGTTATTTAGTGTAAGGCTTTGCATATCAACAGGTTTCCCTTGATACTTTAACGTAAACCAAGGTAAATATTTTTGGACAGGGTCAGTCATTGAGAGCAGCCCTTGCTCTTCCAACAGCATAATACCCATACCGGTAAAAGCTTTACTGACCGAGGCTAACTCATAGAGTGTATTTTCACTTGCAGACAACCCCTTTTCACGGTCTGCATACCCTGAAGAAAAGTAGAACACTTCATCATCAGCAAGTATTGAGATTGACATTCCCGGCACACCTGATATACGACGGGCATCATCTAGCAACGCTTGAATTGCCGCAGATTTCGAATCTGACAACGCATAACTTTGTGTTGCGAATCCTGAGAATAATATAAATATCGTTAATACAAAAACAATAATCTTATTCATAAACTCTCCTTTTTGAAAAATTAGGTACCGTCAATAATTTTGTGTAAATAAGTTTTTCCTTTTCTTGTAGACGCTCTTTTATTCTTTCGTTTTGAACAGATTTTCAAGTTCTGCTAGAGCTTTGTCAAAACCTATATGGTACCTGGTGGCGAACCGTTGATTATATTCTTAAAACTGTGAAACTAGAAAGCGTTCTAACGATTCTTCGTTGGGGAATTGCTCCTTACGCTTGCTATATATCTTGATTTGTTTATTGAATGATTCAATCAAGTTGGTGGAGTAAATACTACGCCAAATGGATTTTGGAAAGCTATAGAACGTGAGTATATAAGGATTGGCAGCTAACGGTTTTGTGACTTTGGGATAGAGTGTTTTCCACTTTTCAATGAAATCTTGGAGCGCTTTCTGTGCATTTTCCAAGTTATCTGCACGGTAAACCTTTTTGAAATCGTCACAGATTTTTTGGCGATCAGAAATTCGTCAGACATCACCTTTGTGAGGTTCGAAATCGTTTGTGGTGTGTAATGGTGACCATACATCCGCTCGATGAGATCGGCAATTTCAGCGTTTGTCACGCCTTTTTGAAACATATGAATCACGAACGCTTCTAGTGTATCGTTTGAACGGCGATAGGGCACTACGGTTTGTTGTTTAAATTCTCCATTACGATTTCGAGGGATAGCAAGTTGAAGATCACCAAACTCAGTATGTAGCATACACGTATAGGAACCATTTCTAGAATTACCAGAGTACCTTTATAGTACCGGAGGTGCTGCGTGTTTATATGCGTTATTTGAATACGGGCTTACGATAAAGTGACGACTTTATTATCATTATACAATATTTAAGTATAATGTATACTAAGTATATATTATACTTAGGGGGTCTTTTATAAAAAATACATAATTTATAATGAAATTTAAACGATTTTACTTTTATGTACTATATACTTAGTATATAATAATTTCGAAAGGATAGGAGGAATTAAAACATGATTAAAGTTAGAAATTTGAAAAAGGAATTTATACAGGGGCAAGAAAGAACTCAAGTCTTGAAGGGTTTTGATTTGAACGTTGAAGAAGGCGAATTTGTGGCTGTAATGGGCCCAAGTGGTTCTGGAAAGAGCACATTACTACAACTTTTAGGGGGTCTTGATGTCCCTACTGAAGGAGATATAGTAATAAATCAAAGTAATTTAAGTAATATGACGGAAAAAGAAAGAACGATATTTCGTAGAAAGTATATCGGTTTTATTTTTCAGAATTACCAGCTACTCCCTACATTAAGTGTAGAAGAAAATATAGCTTTCCCTCTTCATGCAGATGGTAGTTTAACTAAAAAGAAGAACCAAATTATTATAGAACTACTTGATTCTGTCGGATTGAAAGGACTTGGTCGGAAACGTGCTAATTTGCTGAGTGGCGGTCAACAACAACGAGTTGCTATAGCCAGGGCGTTAGTTAATAACCCTTCTGTTCTATTAGCCGATGAACCAACAGGAAATTTAGATAGAGGTAAAGCCGAAGAAATACTCGGATTAATATCAAGATTCAATCGAGAGAATAATCAAACAATCATCATGGTAACGCATGATATTTTCGCAGCTGGGTTTGCTGATCGAATTATTCTTTTTAAGGATGGTGTTATTGATCAAGTGATTTCTAGAAAGGATGATGATTATGCTAAATATGTGGCGAATTTCTTGGCGTAATATAACACAAAATAAAAAAAGGTTTTTCATTTCCCTACTTGGGATAATCTTAGGTATAGCTTTTGTAACATCTATGCTTATTGCAGACAAAACAACAAATGATGTTTTCGATTATTATGAAGAAATGTATGTGGCAAATGCGGATTATTGGGTTCTAAGCGATGAACATACTTACTCTGAGGATGTGGTTTCGTCAGTTTTAACTAGCCCAATTGTGACGGAAACCATGCTTGCACTTGATAAACAAGCCTTTTTTGAGCTGGAGGGTGATCAATCTTTAAATCAAAGATCCGTCCGAATTACAGGCGTGAATGATCAAAGCAGTTCTTTACTGAAACTTCCTGTTATCGAAGGGAGTTTGGATAATGAAGGTTTGGTGATACCAAAAGCTGTTGCAAATCTGTTAAATAAAAACGTAGGAGATACAATTAGGTTTACCGATTTGGGAGAAGCTAAGGTTTCCGCCATTGTTGAATATACGCAGTTGCTTGCAAGTCCGAGTAACTGGGAGCGTGCTGAATCAACCAGCTTCCGAATCATGGCTCCACTTGAATTGCTACAAGAATGGACTGGTATGGAGGACAAACTTTCCTATGTAAGATTTCAAACAACTGAAGAAGGAGAGAAACTTTTTCAATCTCTCCAGGAAGAATTTCGTAATTCAAATGTATATGTACAACCAGTTGTCGCGGATGATCGGCAAAGTAACGATATCGGGGGACTATATACGTTCTTTTACTTAATTGCTGGGTTATCTATGTTTATTAGCGGATTCATTGTTTTTAATATGATTTATACAAGTGTTATGGAGCGAAAAAAGGAATTTGCAATCATGAAAAGTTTCGGATATCTACAAAGTTCTGTTTCCAGACTTATTCTTATTGAAGTACTACTGTTGGGGCTAATAGGTACAGCTGTTGGGGTGCCTATGGGAATTTGGCTTGGGGATATGTTCATGCAAACTTTACTAAGCGTATTTGAATTTGACATGGTTTACACATTAAATTGGAAAATACCTGCATTAATAGCTGTAGTAGTTGGAATTTTATTTCCTGTTGTATCTTCATTATTTCCTATTTACAATGCGGGGAAAACCTCTGTGTTATTGACATTAAAAATGGCAAATCAAACCCAATCATCGAGAAGCCTGTACATAGTTAGGGCAGTTCTAGGTGTTGGCTTGCTTGCTTTTGTATTTATCAATCATCCCATCTCTTATTTAGCGATTTTAGTAAGCACCATTTTGTTGTTTCCATTATTGTTACTTGGTGTGAGCAGGATATTTAAACCTATTTTAAAATTAATCTTCGGCTACTCTGGTAGTCTGGCAACGCAAACCCTTACAAAACAATTAAATCGAAATGCTAATACTGCTGCTATTCTTGCTGTGGGGATTGCAGTGATACTATTACTAAGTGCTGTTATTGAATCCGCACCTGAAGGTTATGAAAATGAAATCGGGAATACGTATGGAGGAGACCTGAGAGTTTCATCAGAAGCACCTTGGTCTAATCAGGATATAGAAAAGTTACTATCGTATGATGCTGTTGTAAATGTTGATCCTTTAACGGAAGCTAAGCCAATTACATGGGTAACCACTGATGGGGAGAAGAGACAGTTTTCCATTTTTGCTGTAGATGAAGAAGGCCCCACCTTATTTGAAAGTTCTAATAAAGACAATTTATATTATGAACTGGCAAAGGAACCTTCTGTTATCCTCGGCGAAAGAGCTTTTGATGAATGGGGTGGAAATATAGGAGAATATATTTACATTAATACACCCTCAGGTAAACAACAACTTGAAGTCCTTGATGTAGTGAAAACATCGAATTACTCAGGCTATGTTGCATTTATGAATGAGAATCATTTAAATAATAAATTTGGTTGGGCGAATCATTTCGACATATTATTAACTTTAAATGACGGATATACTGGTGAACAATTACGTAATGAGTTATGGTTGGATTTCAGCACTCATCTCTCAAAAGTAGAAACAGTAGAAGATGAAATTAAATCAACTACTTCAGCATTAACCGGTATGAATGAGTTGATTTTAATCATGTTAGTTTTAATCATTGGACTAGCTAGTATCGGTACAGCAAACACTTTATTAATGAATACGTTGGAACGCACCACCGAGATAGGGACAATGCGAGCGCTTGGTTTTACGAAACAGCAAGTTAAAAAGATGATCATTGGAGAAGGTTTACTTATAGGATTGTCGGGGGTTATTGGTGGTATAATTTCGGGTGTAGTTTTACTTTATACAACTAGCCAATCCGAACTATTGGGAGGGTTTATATCTTTTCAATTACCTTTAGGGAATATTATTCTGGCACTGATTGCTGGTGTTTCTCTAAGTCTCCTTGCTTCTTGGATTTCCAGTACTACAGCTAGTAAAATAAATATTATATCATCACTCAAAGAAGGTTAAGCAATTATGTCGGTTAAGTACGGAATATTAACACTGCTATTTTTACAAAAAAATCATGGGTATGAATTAAAACTAGAGCTAGAATCCCATCTGGGAGTTAAAGGAAAAATTAATCCTGGTCAAATTTATACGACTCTAGACCGTCTAATACGTGATCAACTTGTCTTATCTGTAGGAATGGATGACCAAGAAAGAAAACTTTATGAAATCACTACGGAAGGTAAAAAAGAGTTGGAAAATTGGTTACTGGAACCTGTACCCTATCATTCTACTAAAGAAGACTTTCATTTTAAATGGAGCTGTGCTCGTAAGATTGATTTCGAACAAGAAAAGAAAATGCTTGATCAACAAAAAGCGATGATAATGAAAGATGTCATGGAATTGACTAAATTTAAAACGGAATTTCTTCTTCAAGGTGACGAGAATAGGTATTTATTAATCAATGGTACCCTCTTGCATTTAGAAGCAGATTTAAACTGGATAAATCAAGTTGAAAATCGAAATAGACCATAATTCTAGGTAAAGGTTTTCTCTTTTAAAAACCTTTGCCGTTATTCAATCTTTTGAAGGGGAGTGAAAATTTTTTGGATGTTATCCTTGATTACAATTGGGAATTGTTTATCTCTATAGAGGTATTGTCATTGGGATCCCTGATCTTATTCGGTATATTTCGCTATTTTTTTAAAAAAACTCGATATAGCCTAATGTTTATTTTTTTATTTCTGTTTTTGTTGATAATTGAGGGATTACTCGGACTGTATGTCTATCGTCAAACAGGAGAAATATCAACTTTTCAAATCGTTATTATCATCTTTATCATTTATGCTTTTACATTTGGTATACTCGATTTTATCAAATTGGATCGTTGGATGCGTAAAAAAATTGGCAAGTTACGTGGCGTTGAATTATTGACTGATAAAGATTATGAGATTATTGAAAAAAATAATAATCCTAAATATATTGCAAAGAAATATCGTGTATCATCCTATATTCATTTAGTTTTGTTCATTACAGTTCAAGCTATTCTGTGGGTAATTGGTACAGAAAGTTTGGCAGAAATAAAGATGTACTTAAGTGATTTTTCGTGGCTAGGAAATGAAAATGCTAAAGGATCACCTTATCCAAATGATGCTGCGTTTGCAATAGGTGTAATTTGGGGAATTGTATTTATTGCTGACTTTATTTATTCATGGTCTTATACATTGTTTCCCAAAAAATAGGCAGAAGTAAGTTTGAACTTCAAAATTCGCACAATTATGGCATATACAAGTTATAATCGCCTTTTAATAATTAGTGGAAACAAGATATTAATCTATTCTTTGAACAGATGCGTTAGTTCAATAAGAAGTAAACAACTTTATTATTCATTTTTTAAGTATTATATAAACAGATGGATGTAATTTGAAACAACTTTAAAGAGCCTTGCTACATAGAATGTAGTAAGGCTCTTAGCTTTTATTAATCAAAATTCAATAACTTTATTATCCTTATACAAGAGGTATTAAAAATTTATAAAGAAGGAATCGAAACAGGGATGGCAACATTTCAAACAGAGGTACCAAGTGAATATATGTGGGATGAAGGACATCATGCAACGTTGCGTTTTGTGGTAGTGCTAGAAAAGCTAGTAGTCGGTTGGATTGCAATTTCACCGGTATCTACCGAGCAGTATATTCTGGAGCTGGAGAAGTAAGTGTTTATATATCAAATGATTGTAAAGGTAAAGGAATTGCTGTTTGATGTCATTAATACAAAAGCAAAAGGAATAGGTACGTCATTAAGTCGTTATTTGAATCGCGATAAGGATGATATTAGCTGGGTAGCAACAAACCTAATCTTGAAACCTGAAGCCCGTTTTTCAACAAGGGAACGCTTACAGGTAAACGTAGTAAAGAAAAGAATATTACCTTACAAAATCTTTATAATTTGATTAAGCTTTTAACTAAAAAATCTGTACTTGATAAAATTCCTAAAGAGAAAAAGTTAAACTTATGTTTGTTTTATTTCAATACAATTAAAGAATTGTTCCCTGATGAATGGGATGATAATAAGCTTTATCGAATGACACATATTACATGTTTAAATGCATTAGCGATAGTTGGTAATAAAGTGATAAATGAAAATTACTTAGTTAAATCACAGCAGCCTGATTCTGTCAAAATTGCACAAATTTTAATGAAGCTAGACGAAATCGATTGGCTTGCGACTGGAGATTTAAAATATTTGAAGGGTGCCTCTGGTACAAAGATTTTAGTAAGTGATATTTTAAATTGTTTAAAGTAAAATAGTAGTAAGGTATTTCACAATAAACTCAACTAATCTGATTAGTTGAGTTTATTTGTTTTTATATAAAAAGCTACTAAAATATTTTAAAGAAGATGTGATGATTAATGAGGAAATTCGAAATGACTATTAAAATATGAGAAGTTAGAAGTAATAATAGGATTAGGAGTAAACAGATATGAAAATTTTTAACAAAGGGGAATTATAAAGTGTTAAATAATTTTTGCATTTTTGAGCGTTATATTATTTGACATTGACTTGTTTGACTTATTAAAAAGGCCGAACAAGACTTATACCTTGTAAAATAAAGAATGAAGGAGATTGACCTATAAATGGGATACGTATGTATTTTGGCAGAGAAACCATCTCAAGCAAGAGCTTATGCAGACGCATTTAAAATAAAACAAAAAGAGAAAACATTTATTGAACTGGAACCTTGTTCTACTTTTCCTAATGGTGCAGTAATTACCTGGGCAGTTGGTCATCTTGTTGAATTAAAGGAACCAAAAGAATATCAAAAGGAATGGGAGAAATGGTCGCTTGGATCATTACCTATCATTCCACAAAAATTTGAAGATAAAGTTGTCTCTAAAATGTATTCACAATTTAATGCTGTCAAAAAAATCTTTAGTGATCCGCAAGTAACAATGATTTATAATTGTTGCGATAGTGAACGTGAGGGTTCAAATATCTTCTACTCACTTTTAAAAATGACGAAAGTAAAAAAGCCTGTTAAACGATTATGGATCAATTCATTAGAGGTTGAGGAAATTCGAAAAGGTTTTAATAATATGCAAAGTAATGAGCGTGATTTGCTTATGTACCAAGAAGCAAAAACACGTCAAATTAGCGATTGGTTAGTAGGTATGAACTGTAGTCGCCTATATACGCTACTTTTACAAAAAAAAGGCTTTAAGGGTAGTATCTCTATCGGTCGTGTGCAATCGCCAACCGTATATTTAATTTATAAAAGACAACAGGAAATTGAACATTTCAAGCCTGAAAAATTTTATGAAATTGAAGGAATTTTTAAAGCACAAAATGGTGTATATAAAGGGAAGGCAAAGTTAAAAACAAAAGAGCGGACCGAGGCTGTGCAATTATTGCAACAACATGGGGTTGAACCGATGGATACAGGTCTAATTACGAGTGTAACAAATAAAAAGAAGCGTATTGCACCACCCAAACTACATGCGTTATCAACATTACAAGCCACCGCGAATAAACGTTGGAAATACAGTCCGTCGCATGTGTTGAAACTTACGCAATCACTTTATGAGAAAAAGCTCGTTTCTTACCCACGTACCGATTCACAGCTCATTACACATAATGAGTTTGCTTATTTAAATGAATCATTGGCAAAATATCAGCAGCTCGTGGGAAAGTCATTTAATACGATAAATCGAGGGAATAACAAACGCTACGTCGACAGTGCCAACGTTGGGGAGCACTATGCTATTATTCCAACGAAAAAAGTGCCGACAGAAAAAGCGTTACAATCAATGAATGTTGATGAACGAAATATTTATTTCGAAATAGTCAATACGACACTCGCCATGTTTCACCAAGATTATGAATACGATGAAAAAACGATTATAACAAATGTCAAAAATATAGAGTTTAAAACGGTAGGGAAAACAGAACTTGTAAAAGGTTGGAAAGAATTGTTTTCAAGTGGAAAAGAGTTACAGGAGCGTGAAGAGTCGTTACCTGTCGTTTTCCAAGATGAGATGGTACAAAGTAAGGTTTCTATTCTAGAAGGCACGACAACGCCTCCTAAGTCTTATACAGAAGGGCAACTCATTACGATGATGAAAACATGTGGTAAATCAGTTGAGGATGAAGAGGAAATCGAGGTGCTGAAATCGATTGAAGGTATTGGTACAGAAGCAACTCGGAGTGGCATTATAGAGACGATTAAAAAGCATGGATTTATTGAGGTACGAAAAAACATAGTGAGCATTACGCCTAAAGGGGAGCTTTTATGTCGGGCAATTGAAGGGACATTACTTTCAAGTCCATCTATGACTGCGAAATGGGAAATTTACTTAAATAAAATTGGTCGTGGTGAAGGCTCTGCAAAACATTTTATTGAAAGCATAGGCAAGTTTGTTAATCAATTAATAGCGGAAGTGCCTAAACAGATAGAGTCACTTACAATTGAAGCTGAGCAGTTTAAACCAGCTACTGTGAAAGATATTGTGACGTGTCCAACATGTAAAGTAGGAAAGATAGGTTTGCGTAAAAGTTTTTACGGTTGTTCGAATTATAAAAATGGATGTAAGCAAACGTTCCCAGGAAGGCTATTAGGAAAAAAACTAACTGAAAAGAACATTAATGATTTATGTAAGATTGGTAAAACAGCTGTAGTTAAAGGGTTTAAATCAAAGAATGGTAAACAATTTAATGCGTCACTCCGTTTGGTAGAAGGAAAAATTGAATTTGAGTTTAATGAAAAATAAAAGCGGAAGAGATTTTTAATCTATTCAGCAAAAAACTTATAAATTGAATTCATCTTGTAGTTTTTTGAAATTTTCTTTTTTCTTTGTTTCATCGGGGCTTATAGTCTTATAAGTATCAAGAAAGAGAGCTTAAGTTTTCTAGACGTAAATTACTCTCTAAATCAGAGTTAATATCCAAATGTTTTTTATTGAATTTATACACTTTAGATTTTGGATTTTCTACAAGGTGAATAAATGAGCTTGAAACCACTAATTCGTTATAGAGTTGCTCGAAATGTTGATGGTTCTAATGTCGAATTGTTTAGTTAAATTAAGAGTAAATCATTGTATGGAGTGAGAGATTTGTTAGCAGATTATGTAGAGCGTTGCCCTCACTGTCGTGTTAGCTTACAAGGTGATGAAATACCAAAAGAACAGCAAAAATCGTATAATGCAACGCATTTTACGAGAAAAATTGGAATCACAAAGTTAGAAGCAGACAGAATTTTGTATTGGGAATGTCCAGATTGTCATAATAATTGGTCATTGAAATAAGCTAAACAATTATTGGAGGGGGTAAAAGCATTTAATGTTATTTCTCCCATGTTTTTTTATTTTTGTTCATTAATAAAGAGTGATTTTAAATTAAACGAGAGCTAAACTATGAATGGATACCGCAAGGAAAGAATACTAAAGGGATGCCGTATAGTATTCATAGAAAAGAGTAATGAATAACGGATTTTTTGCGATAAATTTATCCTAATTATATAAGTCTTAAAGAAGAAAATTTCGATGGTAATTATTTAAACGAAAATATTAATAAGTTAAATGCAGATAAAATCTCAGAGGACATGCTTAATCCGGATTTTTATTATTTATCTAATGGTATAAGAGTTATTACTGATGAGAACAAGAACATAAGAAATATTGCAATTACCCATGATACTGATGAAAACGTAAAAACAAGTAGAGGAATATCCGGGACTAAGATTGAATTTATAGGAAATTAAATGAGTAACTTTGGGTGTGTTAATATCACGAGAAAAACATATTTGATACTAATGATTATACCAATTATATTACTCTGTTATTTTTTATTTGTTAAACCTGAAGTTGTTTTTGAAGAGCAATGTCCTGATAAGCCATATAGCTTAGAGATAGTGAAATATGGTACGGGAATTCTGGATATGAAGATTGCTTATATACATTACAAAATGAATGGTGAAACTGTTGCAACTAAACAATTGGATTTTTTTAATAAATTAGGTAGTTTTGATGTTGTATGGGATACCTCTACCGACGATGCGACTAGATGGATTGACAAGAGCGTTCATCTAACTATGACCTACGCCAAAAACTTTCAAGGCGACTTGGAAACTAAAATTGTTGATTTCGATTATAACAGTGTAAAACACTAAAAATGGCTCGGAGTTTTCCTCCAAGCCATTTTTGATGTGAAGTATATTGCGAATCATCTTTTGCAAATTTTACGATTTACCTTGCTAATTAGGTTGTGAATTAGAGTTTTGCACATCTCAACCGAACCCGTTAACAAAAAGTAACGCTCTTTTATTTCGAAAGATGCAGAGGAATGACGTTATTACCAACAACCTGTGCCATCTTTTCTTTATAGACTCCTTCATATTCCTTTTCCCAAGATGGTATTGAATTCGCAGGATAAGGGAACGTGTATAAATAGACAATTTAGTAACGCTGTAAATCTGCATTTTTAAAACCGGCTCCTCAGCTTCAACTAATGGGGACGTTAATTAAAGATTATTGAGTTGCGTAGGCAACCATCTTTTTCTTTATTGAACTAACCACTTCAGTTTAGTTGAAGAGCGGTGTTTTACTTTTACATGTGTTCAACAATCGGGCCATTATCTGGAATAACATTAATAAATATAATTACTCTTTTGTCTATAAGAATATTTTACCGTATATATTAAGAGCGTATTTTGATTAATCTTTTTTCAAAATACGTTCTATTTTTGTTGGATCAAAGGTCAATCAATATTACAAATCACAAATACGATTATGTATATCAATTAATTTAGGTGTTTTGAAATCGTGTTACATAATACAAGGTTATAAGAATCTAGGTTAGTCTATTAAAATATGCAAAAATTAGGCCTAGATAGATTATTGTAGTATGAAGTTAATATCAGGGTGTTATCTTAGCAAAAGGAGCTTCAATCTTTGATATAAGAGCTTTTTCCACAGTGAAATTCTGGATTGTATCATTGGGAGATAAAGGTAGATAAATGAAGAACTTTACAATGTTTACAAAACAGAAAAACCTTAATTTGACACGTTCCAATAATATAAAAACCCATATTTGTTATCCTTATTTTCAATTTGTAAAGCATGTATTAACATTTTAAAGACTCCGTAAATCGTATTGTTTTAAAATAAATCAGCTTATATAATAACCATGCAAGACAAAATTGACACGTTCAAAAAATAAAGGAGAGAACATTTTTCATGAAGAAAACGTGGTTGCTAATCGTTGCACTTGTTTTTAGTTTGGTTTTAACAGCTTGTGGAGGGAATCAAGATTCCTCTGAGGGAGCTGCGAAAGGAAAAGATAAATCTCTAGTAATTTATACAAACTCCGGATCAGATGGTCGTGGAGACTGGCTGAAGGAAAAAGCTGCTGAACAAGGATTTAAAATTGAAATCGTTGAAGCTGGTGGAGGAGATATTCGCAATAAATTAATTGCAGAAAAAGCAAATCCAATTGCAGACGTTGTTTACGGATTAAATGAAATGAACTATATCGCATTAAAAAATGAAGGTGTTCTGGAAGCATTCACTCCTGTTTGGGCAGACGAGGTAGAAGCGGGAACAAGCGACCCAGAAGGTTACTATCATTCATTAGTAAAACAAGCTATTCTATTGATTTATAATTCTGACTTATATACAGAAGAAACGGCTGCATCTGACTGGCCGGAATTATGGGAAAATAAAGCATTTCACGGTTTATATGAAGTACCGACTAATTTAGGAGGGGACACAACTAGAACCGTCATTGCTGGTATTCTAGTACGTCACCAGGATCCAAATGGTGAACTTGGTATATCGGCTGAGGGCTGGGAGGAAATTGAGAAATTCTTTGACAATGGTACTCCTGCGACAGAAGGTACTCCTTTCTATGCAAACTTAGCAAATGGAACGACTCCATTCGGTCAAATGTTCTCAAGTGGAATTCAACAAAGAGAAGAAGAATACGGTGTGAAAGCAGGGATTGTATCACCTGAAATTGGTGTACCCTATGTTATAGAACAAGTTGCAATTGTGAAAGGAACGAAGAAAAAAGAGGTTGCAGAAGAATTTATTAACTGGTTTGGAAGTGCTGATGTACAAGCAGAATGGGCAAAAGAATTTAACTCAATGCCAACGAATATAGAGGCAGCTAAATCAGCTAATCCAGAGGTAAAAGCATTACATGAATCCGTGACGAAACAAGATATGGATTGGGAATTCATTACTGAAAATATTGACGCTTGGATTGAAAAAATCACCTTAGAAATTCAATAAATTTTATAAGAATAATTGGCCTTGGTTTTTTGTTGAAAACCAAGGTTCACTTTTCTAGTACTAGCGGAGGGAATAAGATGATTGAATTCAAAAATATTCAAATCAAATTTGATGATTTCATAGCCATTCAAAATTTAAATCTTGAAATTAAAGAAGGTGAGTTTTTTACACTTCTGGGACCTTCAGGATGTGGAAAAACAACGACGCTAAGGAGTTTAGTTGGATTTATCAAACCAACAAATGGCGACATCCTAATTAATGGAGAGAGAATAAACGATATTCCTGTAGAACGCCGTGAAATAGGTATGGTATTTCAGAGCTATGCACTGTTTCCAACTATGAATGTATATGAAAATTTAGCATTTGGACTTCAATTAAGAAAATACAAAAAAGATGAAGTGGATAAACAAGTTAGGGAAATAGCCAGAAAAGTAGATTTAAATGAAGAACAGCTTTTTAAAAAAGTATCTGACTTATCAGGTGGACAGCAGCAACGGGTTGCCATTGCAAGGGCTCTTGTATTGAAACCAAAAATTCTTGTGCTTGACGAACCGTTATCGAACTTGGATGCCAAACTAAGGAAACAACTTAGAAGAGAATTAAAAAAATTACAGTCGCAATTCGGAATCACGTCCATTTATGTTACACATGATCAGGAAGAAGCATTAACAATGTCTGACCGAATCGCAGTATTTAGCAAAGGCAATATTGAACAGGTTGGAACACCAAAGGAAATATTTGATCATTCGAAAACAGAATTTGTCTGTAATTTTATTGGCGACAACAACTATTTAGAGCCATCATTTTTACAGCGAATAAAAAATGAATGTAATGTAGAAATCGATCCGTCGAAAAAAGCATATATCAGACCAGGTAAAGTGACAACTAAAAATGTCGATGTCAAAAAATATGATGTGATAGTAGAAGGAGAAATTGTTGAAAAAGAGTATCACGGCATTTCTTCTAAAGTCATTTATGAGTTAGGTAATCAACGAATCGCAAATATGGAAACGGAAGATAATTCAAACGATTATGAAGTGGGAAGCAAAAAAAGAATCGCATTTCAAACATCAGATATTTTAACTTATTAGAAGGTGGACATGATGCAAATACAAAATAAGTATAAATTAAACAATAACCTGTTTCTCCTTACTATTGGAATTGTATTATCGTGGCTATGTATCGCCTTTCTTATTTACCCGAATATCAATTTATTAATCGCAACGTTTTTCCAGGATGGAGGCTTTACGTTAGAGCCATTTGAAAAGTTGATGAAATCTGAACGTGCAATGAGAAGCTTATGGAACAGCTTTATTTTAGCAATTGCTGTGGTTATAACAGTGAATATGGTTGGTCTGTTTCTAGTATTTATCATGAGTTATTTTGAAATTAAGGGAATGAAGTTTCTACGGTTTGGCTATTATTCAACCTTAATCTATGGAGGAATAGTATTAGTAGCAGGCTATCAATTTATTTATGGCGATGTAGGACTCGTAACCAATGTTTTGCTAGCCATTTTTCCGGATATGAACCCGCATTGGTTTAAGGGATTTTGGGCTGTCTTGTTTGTTATGACTTTCTCTAGTACATCAAATTATGTCATCTTCTTATTAAATGCCTTGCAAAAGGTAGACTATCAAACGATTGAAGCTGCAAGAAATATGGGGGCAACTGACTTTCAAATTATAAGAAAGGTGATTCTTCCCGTTTTAAAACCAACTATTTTTGCCTTGACTATTTTGCAGTTTATCGGCGGATTAGGGGCATTTGCAGCACCAAAAGTGGTCGGAGGAGAATTCCAAACGATTACACCGATGATTTTAACATTTTCCGGTATAGTCAGTTCTAGAGATTTAGCAGCCCTTTTAGCTATTTGTCTAGGGTTAGCTTCGATGATTCTACTTGCAATCATGACAAAGGTAGAATCTAAGGGGAACTATATGTCCGTTTCAAAAGTAAAAACAAGTTTGATCAAACAAAAGATCAACAATAAATTTACCAATGTCATAATTCACATGATGGCATATGTATTATTTGTGCTCTATACACTGCCAGTTGTTCTGATCTTTATATTTTCGTTTACTGATTCCAAGGCGATTACTACAGGTAAATTAACATGGGACAGTTTTACATTAGAAAACTATATTACGGTATTTACCAACGCAAGTGCTTACCAACCTTTCCTTGTGAGTATCATTTATTCAGCACTCACTGCCATCATTGTTGTAGGGTTGATCCTATATATTGCACGGTTAATTCAGAAGCATAACAACAGATGGACGGCGATTCTCGAATATATTCTTCATATTCCTTGGATGTTACCTTCCGTGTTAATTGCGATGGGTCTGATCATTACATATAGCATTCCAAATGCAGTAATGTTTAACAAAGTACTAACTGGAACGGTAGGCATATTATTAATTGGTTATATTATTGTTCAAATTCCTTTTGTATTAAGAATGTTAAAAGCGTCCTTTTATTCCATTGACACTTCATTGGAAGAAGCGGCAAAGAATTTAGGAGCAAGCAATATAAGGGCCTTCTTTAAAGTGTTATTGCCAATTATTTTACCTTCTGCTTTGGCATTAGTTGCCTTAACATTCAATTCAACTTTGGATGAATATAATTTATCGATGTTTTTAAGTCATCCATTTTATCAGACATTAGGAATTACGATACAAAACAGTACATCACCAGAAGCGTTACAGGATACAAGAGCATTAACCTTTGTCTATACGGTACTATTAATGGTCATTTCAAGTATTGTTCTTTACCTTGTTTATGGCCGAGGAACAAAGGCAGGAAAATAACACGATAAGTTCGATGAAATGAAATAGCAATTGTGGAAACAAAAAATGGAGGTACATCATGATTGGGAACAAAAACAACAATGATACGACAAAATTATTAAATGAGAAATTAGGATCGGAGTCCTTTTTAATTGCTGTCCATCGTGGTAGTAGCATGGGAAATATAATTGAAAATACGCTCTCTGCTTTTTATGCAGCGATACAATCCGGTGCAGATATTTTAGAAATTGATGTGGTTCGCTCAAGTGATGGTGAATTTTACATATTCCATGATGGAAATGAGCGCAGGCTTCTGGGACAGGAAAAAAATATCAGGGAAATGGATTCTGTCTTCATTGAGTCTTTAAACTATCGAAATAATATCGGACAAGTTGTCAATTATAAAGTAGAAAAGTTAGAAAATGTCTTAACGAGCTTAAAAGGTAGTGGTATGCTCCTCAATTTAGATCGTTCTTGGGAAGATTGGGAGACATTGCTTCCTTTCCTAGATCAGTTTGACATGGCAGATCAAATTATTTTAAAATCCCCAGTGAATCAAAGTTGCCTATCTATTTTGGAACAACACCCTATAAAGTATCCGTACATGCCGATTATAAAAAAATTAGAAGAAATAGACGAGGTCCTAAGCTATCAGACTATTAATTTGACAGGCATGGAATTAATTGCAAAGGACACGGATAGTGTATTCTTTCAAGATAGTATCATCCGCGGTATTAAAGAAAAGGGATTATTTATTTGGCTAAATGCAATCGTATTGAACGATAAGGATGTATTGTATGCAAAGTATGATGATGACCAATCCATCATAAAAGGGCCTGATTATGGTTGGGGGAAACTTATTGAAAAAGGGTGCGACGTCATTCAAACCGATTGGCCAAGTCTATTAAATCAGTATAGACAAGAAATTAGTAAGAAAATGAAAAGAGGATGAATATGAATAAATATATCCAAGATACCCATGCCCATGTTTTAATATGGCTTGAA
This sequence comes from Lysinibacillus sp. FJAT-14222, assembly GCF_001278875.1. Lineage (NCBI taxonomy): Bacteria > Bacillati > Bacillota > Bacilli > Caryophanales > Bacillaceae > Lysinibacillus > Lysinibacillus sp. FJAT-14222. The sequence goes on from NZ_LIYL01000059.1 coordinate 98,666, forward strand.
GAAGCGGCGAATATGATACGTGAGTCGTTTACTGAACAATTAATAATTGAGACAAAATCTAACTTCAGCGATTTAGTTACAAATATGGATAAAAGTGTACAAAATTTCTTTATCCAGAAAATCATGGAGTACTATCCCACTCATCAGATTTTAGGTGAGGAGTCTGCAGAACAATTCAAAGATACGAATAGGGAACATGTATGGGTAATCGATCCGATTGACGGGACGGCGAATTTCGTAAAACAACAGGATCATTTTTGTATCCTTATTTCCTATTACGAAAATGATATTGGAAAATTAGGCTATATTTATGATGTAATGAATAAGAATCTATATTACGCGATAGAAAATGCAGGTGTTTTCTTAAACAATAGTAAATTACCTACTCCACCAGCTATTTCTTTACAGGAGGGACTTGTCTCTATTGATGTACGGAACTGGTATGGAAAAGCAAGTTTGGAAAGGTTGGCTACTGAGGCCTTCGATATCCGATATTTTGGCTGTGGTGGTATTGACAGCATTCATGTGATAACGGGTAAGTTTGCTGCATTTGCAGCATCGATAGCGGGCCCTTGGGATATAGCGGCTCAACGAATTTTCGCAAAAGAGTTAGGGCTATGTGTATCTAAATTTGATGGAAGTGATGTCAATTATTTGAAAGGTGGAAATTGGGTAATTTCCAATAAGGCTGCATACGAGGACCTTTTAACAATTGTTAAAGAATTTTAACACTTGAAAACGTAAGATAGATAAAAATGATTGTTAGAATTAAAAGGTGGTGGAATTGATGGTGACCATATTGGATATAGCAAAAGAAGCAGGCGTATCACATGGTACAGTATCCAATGTTTTAAACGGCAAAGGAAATGTCAGTTCAAAAAAAATGGAACTTGTTTTAAATGCGGCTGAAAAATTAGGATACAATCTAAATAATAATGCAAAGCTGCTTCGTTCCGGAAAAAGCCAAACTATTATTATGATATTACCTAGCCTCGCATTAGAGGAATACTCTATTTTTTACGAAAATGCTTTAAAAGAAGCAAGTTCCATAGATTATCAGATAAGGCTGTACTGTACTTATGACAATCCAATAAGGGAAAAGCAAATTATTAAAGAAATTATTAAAGAGCGTCCAGCTAGCATTATTACGGTCTCTGCATTACATGATGCTAATGAGTATTATGAGAATATTCCAATTAGTAAAAGTGACATCATTTTTATTAATAGGAATTTAGCCAATGTACAGGAATTTATAACTTTTGATTTTAATCAGGCTGGGATTGATATTGCAACGCTTATTGATCAACATATTATCGGAAAAATTGCCTTGTTTACTGGAAAAGACAATTTTACGAATGAGCATGAGTTTACAAATGCATTGTTGGAGAATTTAGATAATCGAGATATTACTGTATATCAGTCTACTTTATCCCATGAATATGAAAATGCGTTTAAAATAGTCTTAGAATCGTCCTTTGACTGTATCATTGTAACAAATGTCTCTAAAGCACAATTATTGATTAAAGCATTTCATTATGCTTCAAATAAAAAATTACCAAAAATTATCGCGCTCGGACCATTAAAAAACATGCATAGTAATGAAATGATGTACTATTTTCAGGATTTTGGATATTTAGGTGAACGAGTCGTGAAAAATATCATTCAAACGATAAATTTAAAAGATAAAAGTCATTCCAACGTTTATCCCAATTATGGATTTCTAATGAAGCCAGATCGATATAAAAACTTTCAATCAGAGATTAAGATTCTTACCATTGATTCACCAGCAACGCATGCGCTAAAAAAAGTCATTACGCATTTTGAAAAGAATACAAACTGCATCGTACATCTTGATATAAAATCCTATAATGAGGTTTTTCAAATCATTGAGGACGACGAAAAGTGGAAAGACTTTGATATTATAAGATTGGATATTGCTGGTTATTCTTGGTACGGGCAGAAAATTTACCGCCCACTGCGAGGATTGGAAGTAGAAATAGATGCATTTATTGAAGCATTGCCATACTTTATCAAAGATGCTTATGTCAATATCAATGATACTGCATATGCTGTTCCATTTGACATCAGTATTCAGATGTTATTTTATAGGAAAGATATTTTTGAAAATGACATCGTAAAGCGAAAATACTTTGAAAAAACCAAATCAGAACTTAAAATTCCAACGACATTTGAAAAATATAACGAAATAATCACATTTTTCAATGAGAACGACTTTGACCAAGTAAAAGAATTAACTGGTGCGTCCATGATTTCAGGAAACTTTGAGACCATTGCAGCTGAATATTTGCTCAGGTATTATTCCTTAAAAGGTGATCTTCTCACTGGCACAGATATTCATTTAGACCCAGAAGTAGCGATCAATGCTATGAAGTTACTTTATGATAATTACAGGAATTCTCTGGTCATTGACTCGAATTGGTGGGGAGAGGAAGTACAGGCTTTTAATAAAGGGAAATCGGCAATGGTGATTGGATTTATGAACCATTTGTCTGTTGTCTCTCAAAGTAATATTAAGGGTTCAATTGGAATTGCCGATGTTCCAGGGAACACACCTTTGCTTGGTGGAGGGATTTTAGGGCTAACGAAATCAACTAAAAATGTGGAAGCATCCATTGAATTTCTTACTTGGCTCAACAGTCCAGAAATTTCGGAACAAATCAATTTACTAGGTGGCAATACGGCAAGTTATTTTCTCTCGAATAACTCTGTTGTCAGAACGATGTATCCATGGCTTGCTAAAGCGAAAAAAACAATCATAAATGGAAAGCGAGAGACTGTTTTTGAAAATGGCCAGAGAATCGATTTAAAACATACGGAAGAAATCATTGGAAAACATATACTAAAACTATTAACAGAAGATCAACCTCAGTTTAAAAAATATGTAGAAAACATAAATATAGAATTGAAGGAAAAGAAGGAAATGTTGACCAATCAGGTTTAGGGTGAGTTTTCGATTTGCATGATCAAATATTTTGGAGGGGATTTATGTCAATTACATTATTAGGAGTATTTGCTGGGCTATTAACTAGCTGTTCGTTTATTCCGCAAGCATACAAAGTCATTAAAACAAATAGAACGCAAGATATCTCTCTACCGATGTATAGCTTATGTACAATTGGAGTGTTTATCTGGATCATCTATGGACTGATGATTAATGATTTGGCCATTCTATTAACAAATATCATTACTTTTGTACCAACAATAATCATTCTTAACCTAACCCTTAAAAACCATATACAAAACAAAAAAAAATATAATAAAAAGATCTATACTCATTCCTCTTGATAGAAACGGTATTGGTAAAAGGCTTAACAAGTAAAGAAGGTACTAAATTCGACGCTTATTTAAAATATGAAAAAAATGTAGATAACGAATACTTTAGTTGGAAGATTGGGTTTGCTAAAAAAAGAATTTAAATTAAGATGAACCCCAGTCTATCCTAGAGAATTTGTTCATGATTGTGGGTCCCCAATCATGTGAGTAGAGGCTCCAGGTCAAGCTGAAAAATTATTCACGCACTCTGACTTAGACAGCAAAATGGACATTGTTATTTTGCCGTTTTTAAGCATACTTTAGTTAAAAGCAACAAGAAACTTAGTTTTTTGAACTATGTACAGTTTTCTATATGTTGAAAGCAAGACCACTTATTTTCATAACTAAAAAGTGGTTTTGCTTTTTTGTTGAATTTTTTGCTGTCAATATGGCAAACTGAATACGGAGATAAATCTGAACATGGTCCATCTTTCACCTAAGGGCATAAGCATCTTACGAATAAATTGTTAAGTACGCCATGCTCATCTAGGACACTAAAACTAGTTTTAAAGATAGTAGGCTAACATATTGGAGGAAGATAAATTGACTAAAAGGAGATCAGTTGGATTAGAGTTTCGCACATTATCGCTTTTAATGAGAAGACAATTGGATCATACACTAATGGAAAAAGATAACCACCTTACTGCCATGCATGGTTGGACGATTAGTTATCTTTGCAAAAACCAAGATAAAGATGTCTTTCAAAAAGATTTTGAACGAGAATTTTCTATTCGCAAATCAACAGCATCCAGAATACTAAAGGCTATGGAAAATAACGGTTTGATCACAAGACAATCTGTGCCTTACGATTCAAGACTTAAAAAAATTGTCTTAACAGAAGATGCGCTGAAAATACATGACGGCATCATGACTCGTAGAGCGATTCTTGAACAAAAATTACTATCAGGTATCCCGGAAGAGAAACTTGACGTGTTTTTTGAAGTGATGGATGCTATGAAAGAGAATATTGAATCTTGAAGAAGATGCTATTTTGAAGTTTTTATGACTATATAGTTAGCATGCTAACTAAATGAGGAGGACTGCAAATATGTTGAAAATATTTAAATACTTAAAACCGAAAGAATGGACGCTAATTGTAGCTAGTATTGTGTTCATTGTAGGGCAAGTTTATTTGGATTTGAAGTTACCGGATTATATGTCTAAAATTACGACCCTTGTACAAACAGAGGGCAGTAAAACGAGCGAGGTATGGGCAGCTGGAGGGATGATGCTTTTATGTGCCCTTGGCAGTATGATATTGGCAGTCATTGTGGGCTATTTTGCGGCAAGGGTAGCAACATCTCTTTCAAAGGAATTGCGAAAAGGAGTATTTGACAAAACGTTATCTTTCTCTATGGAGGAGATTAATGGTTTTTCGATCGCAAGTCTTATTACTCGTTCTACTAATGATATAACGCAAATACAGCAAACTGTTGCAATGGGTCTTCAAGTTATGATTAAGGCTCCGATCCTTGCAGTATGGGCTATTTTGAAGATTACCGGAAAAAGTTGGGAGTGGTCAGCGGCAACAGGAATAGCAGTAATTGTTTTACTTATTATGATAGGCAACCTGATCATCTTTGTGCTACCGAAATTTAAAGTCGTTCAAAAACTGACAGATAATCTTAACCGAGTAGCAAGAGAAGGTTTAACTGGTCTTCGTGTTGTTCATGCCTATAACGCACAAGAGTATCAGGAAGAAAAATTCGAACAAGTAAATAAGAATTTAACAGATACAAATCTTTTGGTGAACCGACTTATGGCCATTATGCAGCCGGGGATGGGTCTGATTATGTCAGGTTTAACTCTTTCTATCTACTGGATTGGAGCGCATTTGATTAATAATGCAGGGGGGATGGATCGAATCGGTTTGTTCAGTGATATGGTCGTATTTTCATCTTATGCAATGCAGGTGGTTATGGCATTTATGCTATTATCAATGACGTTCATTTTGCTACCGAGAGCAGCAGTATCTGCAGCACGTATTAATGAAGTACTAGATACACCTCAGACAATTATTGATGGAGAAATACAATCGTCGCCTAAGGGTATCGAAGGTGAGATCGAACTCCGTAATGTTAGTTTTAAATATCCTGATGCAGAAGACTATGTTTTAAAGGATATTAGCTTTACAGCACATAAAGGTGAAACTGTCGCTTTAATCGGTTCTACGGGTAGTGGTAAAAGTACGCTCATTAATTTAATCCCAAGATTTTACGATTCTACTGAGGGGGAGGTATTAGTCGACGGCATTAATGTGAAAGAATATGCACAAGAAGCTCTTCATAATAAGCTAGGTTACGTTTCTCAAAAAGTCGTATTATTTTCAGGTACAGTAAAATCTAATGTTACTTACGGTGATAACGGCCAGACCCCATCAACAGATGAGGAGATCAAAAAAGCGGTGGAAATTGCCCAAGGTAAAGAATTTGTGGAGAACATGGATGGTGAATATGAAGCGGCTATTGCTCAAGGCGGAACAAATCTCTCAGGAGGACAGAAACAACGTCTTTCTATTGCACGAGCAGTGAATAGAAATCCAGAAATCTTTATTTTTGATGACTCGTTCTCTGCCTTAGATTATAAAACGGACCGTCAACTTCGTTCTACTTTGAAAAAAGAAACGAAAGGTGCAACTTCTTTGATTGTGGCACAGCGGATTGGAACGATTAAAGATGCTGATAAAATTATTGTTCTTGATGAAGGTAAAATCGTTGGTATGGGGAAACATAGTGAATTATTGAAAACTTGTAAGACTTATCAGGAAATCGCCTATTCGCAACTATCGAAGGAGGAGTTGGAAAATGAGTAATAAACAAGCAAATAAGCCCCGAAAAGGTACTGGTGCTCCAGGTAATATGGCAGCTCCTGGAGAAAAGCCAAAGAATTTTAAAAAGCCTTGGGGAAAGCTGATTGCCTATTGTAAACCTTATTTACCAGCGATTATCTTTGCACTTGTCTTGGCAACTGTAGGAACAATTTTCACGATCATTGGACCCAATATGCTCAGTGAGATAACCGATTTGATAATGGAAGGTATTACTGGTGAGATTGATATTACGGCTATAGGAAAAATTGGTCTGCTTCTTGCTATTTTGTATGGATTGAGTTTTATTTTCAATTATATTCAGGCGTTTATTATGGCAACTATTACGCAGCGAGTTTCCAAAAGGCTACGTTCAGATATTTCGAACAAAATCGATAAATTACCGTTGAAATACTTTGACTCTACAACCTACGGAGATGTGTTAAGTCGTGTCACGAATGATGTGGATATGATTGGGCAGTCTCTAAACCAAAGTATTGGTTCATTAGTGACAGCGGGAGTCATGTTCTTTGGATCTTTGATTATGATGTTCTCTATTAATGTTACGATGACACTTTCTGCCATTGCTGCAACTGTCGTTGGATTTGTATTAATGATCTTTATCATATCCAAATCCCGCAAATACTTCATACGCCAGCAGCAAGACCTTGGTAGAATAAACGGTCATATTGAAGAAATCTATTCAGGGCATGAAGTCATGAAGGTTTATAACGGTGAAAAAGCAGCTAAGCAAGAATTTAATGAAATCAATGAAAGTCTTTTTAATAGCGCTTGGCGCGCGCAGTTTATGTCGGGCATGATGATGCCTCTCATGATCTTTATTGGAAATTTAGGCTATGTTGTTGTTTGTGTAGTAGGTGCTGCACTTACAATGAAAGGTTCCATTACATTTGGTGTTATTGTTTCATTTATGGTGTATATCCGCTTATTTACGCAACCATTGTCTCAGTTTGCACAGGCAGCTACAAGCTTGCAGTCAACTGCCGCAGCAAGTGAACGTGTATTTGAGTTCTTACAAGAAGAGGAGCTTAAAGATGAAAGCGATAAGAAAGCCACTTTAGATGCCAAAGATGTTAAAGGTAATGTGCAATTTAAAAACGTTAAGTTTGGATATACAAAAGAGAAACTTATTATTAATGATTTCTCTGCTCAGATAAAAGCTGGTCAAAAAGTTGCCATTGTCGGACCTACTGGGGCTGGGAAAACAACGCTTGTTAATCTTCTCATGCGTTTCTATGAAGTAGATAGTGGAGAAATCATGATTGAGGACGTAGCGACTAAGTCGATTACTCGTAAAAATGTTCACGACTTATTTTGCATGGTGCTGCAAGATACTTGGCTATTCGAAGGTACCGTTAAGGAAAATATCGTTTATAACAAAGAAGCTGTAACCGAAGAAGAAGTGGTAGCAGCTTGTAAGGCAGTAGGTTTGGACCACTTTATTAGAACCTTGCCGAAAGGTTATGAGACAGTTTTAAACGATAAAACAAGTTTATCTGTAGGACAAAAACAGCTTATTACCATTGCAAGGGCGATGGTTAAAAAAGCACCGTTGCTTATTTTAGATGAAGCTACTAGTTCCGTTGACACGCGTACTGAAGCACTTATTCAAGAAGCAATGGATAAATTGATGGTAGGAAAAACATCATTTGTCATTGCACACAGACTTTCAACAATTAAAAACGCCGATTTGATTTTAGTGATGAAAGACGGAGATATTATTGAAAGTGGTAATCATGAAGAGCTGATTGCAGAAAAAGGATTCTATGCGGATCTATATAATAGTCAGTTTGAAAATGTTTCTTAAAAATGAATGCCCATATACTCGCTTTCGGTTACTGGGGGCGAGTGTAGCTTGTAAAAAAAGATTGATTGTTTTTTATATATTTTTTGAATTAAGTCTCTACTCCTTAAGTATTTTTTTCGAATTGAAGGTTATATGAAACAAGAATCTAATTAAAAACTTACGAAGTAGAATTCTATGTAAGCCAGCCACAAATGGAGTTAGCTTTGCTTTTTAGCCTGTAACAAACGACATTGATTCCACAAAGATTGAAACAATTTTAATTTAATTGTATTTCAGAAAAGAGAGCACCCAGAAATAGGTGCTCTTATATAAATAATTACTTATCCTTTTAATTTAGGAACCCTATAAAAAAATTCCACCTTTTAAAGGGTGTTTTAAAATGATTCTATAGGTTATTAGGTGCAACTATTATCCTTTTCCATAATACTTTCTACGAAATTTAGTGCAGGAGATGAAAGTTCATCATCTTTTCGTGTACAAATTGATATTGGATTTACAATCCTAATATCTTCAACATCAATTTTTGCTAAATCACCACGAGCAATATATTCTTTTGCTTCTAGAGAGGAAACAAATGTAATTCCGTAACCTTCCATAACAGCTCTAATAGTTTCGTTTAATCCATTCATTTGTAATCCAATAGACGGTTGATTAATATTATTTATTTTACATAGTGAAACTAATTTTTCACGAGAAGAACTACCCTCTTCCCGAAAAACAAAAGGCTCAAGCATAGTTTCTGCTAAGGTAACTTTTTTTTTAGCAAACTTATGATTCCTACTAACTACAAACCACATTTCGTCCTTAAATAATTCCTTCCAGTATATCAAAGGGTGAGATTCATTTATGCCCCCAATAAAAGCTATATCAGCTTCATAATTAATTAATTGGTTAATAGCTTTACTAGAATTTGTACTAGTTAATTCTACTTCAATATCTGGAAATTTTTGTTTAAAATCGGCAAGCCATTTTGGTAGGAGAAAATTTGCTGGTAGATACGTAGCTGAAATGCTTAACTTTCCAACTAGTCCTTTTTTGAATTGTTCTATATATTTTTCGATTTCTTCCTCAAGAGTAAATAATTTCTTAGTGTATTTGGTAAGTTGACGACCCGACTCGGTTAAAAAAACTCCTCTTCCCTTTGGAGCTAATAGACTAAGGCCAATTTCTTGTTCTAATTTTTTTACTTGTGCAGTAACAGCCGGCTGACTTATGTTAATTTCATTAGCAGCTTGGGTTACACTTCCTTTTTCAGCGACTATGTGAAATATCCTTAATGCATGAAGGTTCATCTTCCACCTCTACAATTCATAATTTTTAGTTATAAATACCATAAAAATGTGTATTAGATTTTTCAGAAAATTATCTTTATTATAAAGTTATGTAAAAGTTGTTGCAACAAAATAAAGATTTAGGAGGTTGTAAATAGTGTAAATTCCACAATAGAATAAACATGAATAATTTTCTAATTATTATAATTATTGTATATAATCAAGACCCTAATTTCAAGCAATATACAATACTTACAAACTAAAATGATATTTTTTACTACTAAATAAGTAGAGAGGAATGTTTATTCCTGAAAGGGGAAGCAAATATGAGTATCCTAATCATTAATAAGACTTCTTATTCTAAATCTCCATATGATGTTTGGTTACTCAAGACTTAAATGAAGATTTAATAATGTTAACTACGCCAAAATGTTGCGAAGAATTTACGAAGCAGCTGAAGCAGATGCAATATTAATCCATTCAAAAATGAAAGATATTAATGAAATTAAAAAGTTTGCTGAATTGTTTAAAGGTACTGTACCTATCGTTATTGTTCCGACCACATATCCTAATGTAACTGTTAAAAATTTGGAAATTATGGGTGTAGATATGGTGATTTAGGCTAACCATGGTTTACGTAGTTCAATTACAGCGATGGAGGAAACTTTCTCCAAAATCCTTTTAGATGGAACTACAGTAAATATAGAATCTAATATTTCAACAATGCAAAAAGTCTTTGAGCTTCAAGGAATGTTCGAAATGAGACAATTAGAAGATAAATATAACTCTTCTAATATAATAGAGTTACGCTAAAAGGGGGATGAACTAGAAATGAAACTTTCATGTATCGATTGTCACAAAGAATATTCTATAGATTCATTCCGCTACTTGTGCGATTGTGGAAATCTACTTGATGTAATACATGATTTTAAATCTATTGATTCTGAATACTTAAAACAAATATTCAATAAACGACTTGCAGACCGAGTTTCGCCTTTTGCTAGCGGTGTTTGGAGATATAAAGAACTAATTTCCCCTGAACTGGAGACTAACCATATTGTTACAAAATACGAGGGTAATACTGGTCTTTATAAAACGGAAAAGATATCAAACTATATAGGTAACCGCTGCACTTGGGTGAAAGCACAGAGTGAGAATCCGAGTGGATCATTTAAAGACAACGGTATGACAGTAGCTGTTTCTCATGGCTACTCACTTGGAAAAACAAAATTTACTTGCACATCAACGGGTAACACTTCTTCTTCACTCGCAATGTATGCTTCTCTGGCTAATTCAGAATCTTATGTCTTTGTTCCAAATAAAAATATATCTGTGAATAAAGTGCTGCAAACTTTATCTTATGGAGCCAAAGTTATTACATTTGAAGGAACTTATGATAATGGGATTCAGTTTTTAGAAAAATATAGTGATGATTTAGGATTATACGTTTGCAACTCGATAAATCCGTTCAGAATTGAAGGTCAAAAAAGTATAATTTATGAAATTGCACAATACCTTCAATGGAAATTACCAGATTGGGTAATCGTACCAGGAGGAGCATTAAGTAATGTATCCGCCTTAGGGAAAGGATTAAATGATCTTTACACTTTAGGTTTTATAGACAAAATTCCAAGAGTAGCAGTTGTTCAGGCAGAAGGAGCCAGTCCGTTTCACAAGATGGTAGAAAATAATCAAGAAACCCTAATTCCTAATCCAAATCCCGATACTGTAGCTTCTGCTTTAAATATTGGAGATCCACCAAGTTGGAAAAAGGGATTACGTACTCTTGAACAAACAAATGGCATAACCGTTTCTGTTACTGATGAGGAAATACTTAACGCCAAGGCAATAGTTGATCAAAGTGGAATAGGATGTGAACCCGCTTCTGCCTCAACAGTTGCAGGATTGAAAAAACTTGTTGCTCAAAATGTAATAGATTCTGATGAAACAGCCGTTTGTATTTTAACTGGAAACCTTTTAAAGGATACTGAAATACTAAAAAAATATCACTTAGAATCTAATGAGGAAGCTCATTTCGCTAATTCAATAATTTCTGCTGAACTAACAATAGAAAATATAAAAAAATTATGATTGGGAAGAAATGGTATGAAATTTGAGATCTTATATGACAACTTCAATTAGTTATTTACATTCGAACATAAACTTTTTCATTGAATCATCACTTTCTTTAGAACATATTTTTGATTTCTTCAGTACTCATTTTTAATAAATAGAGAGCAAGTATTACAGCACGCACGACAAATGGCCAGCTTTCTGATGATTTTTTTCAGATAGCTGGCTTTATTATGCATATGTAGCTCGAATTGACTCGGACCAAGGCATGTATTCTTGTAATAATTCTGGTTGTTGATGAATTGCGAGATTGGGTAAATCCGTCAAAAGCTTAACGAGGTATTTATAGATATCTATACCATTCGCTTTTGCTGTTTCCGCTAGACTTAAGCAGATTGCATTGGCTTTTGCGCCCGCCTCACTGACAGAGAAGAGCCAGTTCTTCCTTCCAATCACGGTTGGAAGGATCGCATTTTTGGCTGGATTATTATCGATTTCGATTTGCCCATTATACAAAAATGCTTTTAGTTCATTTCTTCTGTTCAACGTATACTCTGTTGCTGTGGCTAATGCGTTTTTGCCAAAGAATTGAGACTTTTCGAGCCAGTTAAAGAACTTCCGAATGACCCGTCTTTCTACGCCATTGAAGAAGGAGATTTCGCCCGCAGCAGTTTTAATCACACAGCTTGGCCCAGCTGTCTGTTGGAAAGAATGAGTCGAGGATGTTTCAGTTGGTATGGGATCCAGTTTAACTGGAACAATGGTTATGGGCACAACAATTTGTCCATTGGTACAACGAAATCCACCTGCATAGCGGGCTGAATTTTGTAACACCTGTACAATGTCATACGGGCGAACACATAGCCCTATTAGAAAAGCGCAAAGACGTGTACGAGGCTGCGAAGGAGAAGCATCCGGAGCGTTGGGCACGAGGTACAAGAAATTGGGCACCGACTGAACAAGTAGCACTCAATCCAATGCGAGATGAGGACAAACTGAAGCAGTGACAAAACCATAATAGTCCCATTTCCCTGGCGATTAAGATTGAAAGCACGCTTTTTCTTTCAATCTTAATTGCCAGGCCAACAAGCTCAGCGAGATAGCCTTGACTGAACATGGGGATTCACCCAATCTTTCAAAATACTAAAGTAACTAAATACGACAACTATATTGACAAACACCGAGAATGAAAAATCATTTGTTAAAATAACAAACTAAATATATGCCAAACATTTTACTTAGTGTTTAGCATTTTGCGCTACACATCAATCAGAAAAACCATATGAAAGAGTTTGTGGAGAATTGTACTTAAATGGATTAGGATGCTTTTCTTCAAGTAGGCATAGAGTTTTTTCTACTTCAAGTTTCGTGGCAGGTTAGTTTCACAACTGGTTGTCTTTTTAAACATAGAGATATATTTCCATGGATTTGATTGACATGTAAAGTGTATTAAGCCTATAATACATTACGAAGAGTGTATTGTATGCTTAATACACTTTACATTTTTTTGAGAATGGTGTATTAAGGTATTAATACACAAAGACCGATTAGCTGGGTAATGGCTAAATAATAAATCGGGTAGTTCTTTAAAGTTCTTTGCCCACCAGTATGCACAAACTGTATTAAGCGCTTGATACACGAAAATATGATTTTCTGGGAGTTGAGTTAATTGACTGTAAAGTTTAATAATCGGGATCCGGTTTATGTCCAGGTTATCCGGCATTTTAAAGAGCAAATCGCCAAGGGGTATTTTGAACCTGGTCAGGAGATTCCATCAAGAAGAGAACTAGCCAACCAGCTGAAGATTAACCCAAATACTGCACAACGAGCTTATAAGGAAATGGAGGAACAAGGATTGATTTTTACTGAGGGGAATATGCCGAGCTGTATTACTAAAGATGAAGCGGTCCTTAAAAGTGTCCGTGAGGAATTGATTATCGAAGCGGTTGACTTATTTTTAGGTTCTATTAAATCCATCGATGTGCCGTTATCTGAAGTGTTGGAACTAGTAAAGAAAAAGCATGATGCCGAAAGCGGAGAAGCGGAGGAATCGAAATGATTGAAGTAAAAAATGTCATGAAAAAATACGGCAGGAAACAGGTATTAAAAGGTCTTTCATTCACTGCTGAAAAAGGTGAAATTACTTGTTTAATCGGTATAAACGGAGTAGGAAAGACGACAATCATGAAAGCTATTATGGCGCTCACGCCTATTAATAGCGGTGAAATTTTGATTGATGGGGAAAAAATCCGGAAAGAAAGCTTTGAAAAAGTTACCTTTATTCCAGATACGATTACGATGTTACCACAAATGAAAATTTGTGATGCCTTTGCGTTCATGGCCGATTTTTATAAAAACTGGGATCCTCAAAGGGCAGAAGAGTTGCTGCAATTTTTTAAACTAGACCCTACTGAACGAATTGCCAATTTATCAAAGGGGAATATGGCTAAAGTCAATATGATATTAGGTTTGGCACTGGACGTAGATTACTTACTGATGGATGAACCATTTTCTGGTATTGATATTTTTTCCCGTGAACAGATTGCCGAAGTGTTTACAAGTCATTTAATTGAAGAGCGTGGTGTGATTATCACAACCCATGAAATTAGTGATATTGAACACTTGATAGATAGAGCAGTGCTTATTGATAACGGTAAAGTATTAAAGGAATTTAGTGTAGAGGAAGTGCGTGAAAAGGAAGGGAAATCAGTAGTTGATGTCATGAGAGAGGTGTATCGTGGATGAGAAACTATTTAAAACTTCTTAATTTCGAAGTAAATCGATTTTTCAAATTGTACCTAATCTTAATAGGTGTGATAATTGTCAGTCAGTTCATTGGGGCGATTGTCGTGTCAAAAATATATATGGATAGAGCGGATCAGAATCAACTATCAATGAGCCAAAATGTTAAGGAATACTTTTCATTTAATTATTTCGGTGACTCAGAATGGTTTCTGCTGCCAATCTTTTTTAGCATAGCCATTTTGATGATTTATGTTTTCTTTATTTGGTATCGGGATTGGTTTGGAAAAAATACGTTTATTTACAGATTATTAATGTTGCCAACTGAAAGAATTACTATTTATTTCGCAAAATTGACGACTATTATGCTATTAATACTTGGTTTAGTTACCTTGCAAATATTGTTAATTCCGATCGAAATACAAATTGTTAATAGTATTATACCAACAGATTTACAATCGCATTTTTCGTTTTATCATTTTAGTAGTTTTGAAATATGGGGTTGGATGTATCCGAATACTTTTACTGAATTTATCCTGATTTATGGAGTAGGGCTAATCTTTGTAGCAGTTTTATTCACTGCCATTTTAATTGAACGAAGTTACGGTTTAAAAGGCATTTTTTTCGCAATCGTTTATGGAATGCTTTCGTTCGGTGTCTTTTTTGTGCCAATTTTATTGAATGAATTTTCTAATGGTTATTTTTACTCACTTGAAGTCCTTCTTATGATAATAGTAGTGAGCATCATCGTATTAGGAAGTGCCATTTGGATCGCGAATCATTTGCTAAAATATAAAATCAGGGTCTAAGGGGGGGATAGCTATGAAAAAATATTGGAAAACGATATTGATTAGTTTAATCATCGTGATGACAATCGGTACTTACTATATTCAACAGGCAATGGCTAAGGGTGCATCCTTTAAAATTGAAACTACTAGCGGAAATAAGGGGGAAATCGACAATCTTATTCTTCAAGCGAGATATCAGAGCGGTAATATTTATCGTGAGTTGAATATATCGAAGGATGGTTCGACTAATCAGAACAGGTCTTTTATTGGAGAGTTGATAGGACGAAATAACCCTTTGATGTTTCAAAAATATATTGAAGAACACCGTAGTTTTATGCGTGGAAAAGAATTAAATCCTGGTCAGTATTTTGAAGACGAAGACCGTTTGATTTACACCACTTTTCAAAGTAATGGTCGAAATAAGGGTCTCGGAAATTTTTTCACTCTTCAAATCGATACACTTGATAAAAAAACAAATGACAGTTCTTCATTTGAAATCAATATGCCAGACCAAGTAAGATATGACTGGATCAATGAGCAAGATGTCTATGTAGAAAATGGAAAAATAAAGATATTAGCAATAAGTTATCTCAATGGTGAGGAAGAGCTGCATATATATACGGTTGATGAAAACAAAAAGGAATTAGAACATGACTCAATACTTGCAAAATTAGAATCAGAAGAGATCGGCCAGGCCAGCATTAGTATATTAAATAACTATAATAAATTTAGTAATGAAAATTATTTCTTATATATGGTTGAAAAATACAAATACCCAGATAATGGTGATCGTGAAACAATCTCTAGCGAAATATATCTTTATAACTATCTTAATAATGAAGTGAAGGAATTGACAATTCCAGTCGAATTAAAACCACATGTGAAGTCGATGGTTCTTCAAGGAACAGATATATTCATTCCTGTTCATTCAGCCAATGGGTTAGAGCTGAACCGTTATAATATTGAAAAGAAACAGTGGGAAGAGCCTTTAAATTTTAAGTATCCAAGCATTGCTAATGTTAAAGAAGAACCTTTTTTACAGATTACAGATGGTAAACTATATTTAGTCAATCGTATTTCTGACGGTCATTTGTTCTTAATCGGTGATTTACGGACAAGTGAATCATTATATGAAGGTAAAATCATCATCGAAAATAAAGAAAAACGAGATGCAGATTCCTCACTTTTTATCGGGCAAATATATAACCACAATGATTAAATCGAAGAACAGACAATTTAGAAAATTAGAGCAAGCAGCTTTGGCAGATATGAATTCTATGATTTATATCTGCCGATTTTGAACCTTAGATTGATGATTGTGAAATACTAATTGACAGTAGACGATAATGAAGTCCGTCACTGGGCGGAGTATATAAAAATTAGTTTAGTAGTTTAACTTTTGAAGTAACGAGTACAAGAGTTTAAGATCCAGTTGCCGAAGTCAAAGGAACTTTTCTTATTGAGCCTTGTTAATATTAGTTTAAATAGAATTTTACATAGAAGGGGATTAAAATGGAACATCGTTAGTTAAAGGTTCAGACTACTATGTAATTTCACCTCTAATCAATGAGTGGTGGGGTGGTAGGAATATGTCTGATATGCTACCAAAATTATTCTTCGACCATTTTACACAAACAAGTTTCGTTGCGGAAAAGGACGGTAAACTTGTGGGGTTTCTAATAGGATTCCTTTCTCAAACTCATTCAAATGAAGCGTATATTCATTTCGTCGGAGTTCATCCTGAATACAGAAAGCATAATATTGGAAAACATTTATACAATATGTTTTTTAATGTGGTAAAGCAAAATAATCGAAGTATTGTTCGTTGTGTAACGTCACCTGTCAATAAAGGTTCGATTGCCTATCATACCAAAATGGGGTTTGAAATTGAAGATGGAGATAGAATTGTTGAGGATCTATCCATAAATACAGACTTTGACGGACCAAATCAAGACAGAGTTTTATTTGTAAAAAAATTAAATTGAATTCTAGCTTTTTATTGAACTAACGCATGCTTTAGTTTTAATAGAATAATATTTTGTTTGGAGTTTTTATAATATTAGGAGGAGGAAAATGTTACTTTTATTTATGCATGTTCTTACCCATGCCCTTGTTGGAGCTGTTATTGTATTTCTTCTAAAAGATGCAAGAAATCTTTCGATACCTAAAAAAATAATTTTATCTGTTATTGGTGGTTTTGCAGGTATATTACCTGATACTTTAGGTGTTAGAACTTCTACTCCTTGGTCTCATTCCATACTATTTGCTCCCATTTTTGTTTTACCTGTTGCTTTGATTACCAAAAAAATATTTCGAGAAATCATATGGTGGAAAATTTGGATTATACTCACTTCAGCAACAATTGTCGGACATATTATCGTAGACTTTTTAACCCATGAAGTTTCGTTAATATACCCTTTATCCCAAAAGCAATATGCTTATGTAATATTTGAGGCTGGAGATCCTTGGGTTTGGTTCCCTTTAATGATTACGCTAATAATTGTTATTTTTAGTTCTAAACATAGCATGAAGAGTATTATAATAGTACTTTTACTAGTAGGATCATATATGGGTATTAGAAGTTACTCTAAATCCGAATTGACATCTAAGTTAGAAGAATATTATGGAGAAAAAAACGCAATTATTCTTGTGAGCCCCCCTGGAGAAAATCTGATGAATATAAAAAATCCTTTAGAGTATCTTAAATGGTCTTATGATTTGTATTCTGAACAACGAATAATACGAGGCTTTAGTCCGTTACTTGGTGATTCGCTAGAAAACCATACAAATTTATATTATCCAGAGCCAAAGCCAGTTGAGGTAAGTATTAATGGTCCCTATAGATCGGGTGAGGATCCAAGTTTTAATGTAATAAGGGAAGTTAGAAAAAGTGGCAATTATTATTTGGTATGTATAGAAGAAAATCATAATGATCCAAGGATTTTTCGTCAAGAAATAGACGGAAGATGGATTGAAGTTCAAGGTACTGAAAAGCTAAGAGTCCTGGACTACTCTTGAACGTCAATTATGTGTAAAGAATGATCAGTCAAACTAATTAGGGCAATCGCTTTTTTACTAATGGAGCTTTTCTTGAATCCCATCCTTTTCTTCTTCAACTAACAGTGCAGGATAGTGGAAGAAGGTAATTGTTTTAAACATAAAAAGAGGTGAAAATTCGTGGATCAATTGCTTCAACATTTACAAAGAGTTGGCGTACATAACCTAAAAAATGATCGTGTAATTATGTTAGAAATTTTAGAGAATAAACTTCATCTTGCTTCTGAAATAGATGTGCTTATAAATGAACTTTTAGATAAATTACATAGTAGTTGTCTGAAAAAAATTATGTTGGAGTGCCCTAAAATGCTTTTAGATAGCTTAAATCGTACAAGGTCTAAAATGGAAATCATTGGTGAAAGGGTTGTATACAAGAGATCTTTAATGACATCATTAAATGTTTCGATACCAGATTATGAAGTATGGTCAATTTCTGATAATAACTCTGTCTCTTTTCTATCTGAAGTGATGGGTATAAGTTTTATTGATGCAGAGAAGTTTTTAACGGGAATGAGCATTGAACTCCCATCACAAGTTAAGGAAATGTTTACAGTATATAAAGTTAATAAAGAGCCTGTTGGTGTAGTTTTTCCACATATAGAACCAAATACAGATAAGGAAGGACGCATTTTTTGGATAGGCATGCATCCTAATTTTCTGGGGTCAGGTTTTGGAAGGAACTTACATGCAATTGGATTATACAGATTGAAAAACGAATTTAAAGCTATCTCTTATTTAGGAATGACTCAAGTCGACAATATTCCAATGAGAAATATTATGGTTTTAAACGGATGCATTCAAAATGAAAATACAGTAATTTCTTTACAATACTCTGTTTAGGAATGAGTTTAATCGTTAAGTAATTCCATCATTATCAACGTCAAGGATTTAATCAATTCAAACAGCCACCTAAAGGTTGTGAAGTTATAATGCGAATGAGCATATACTTTAATAACGAAGATCGTTTTTTCTTTTTCAACTTATTGGCAGGTTAGTTTAGCAAAGAAGGTGCACTGCAGTGTCTCTGGTGCTCCATTTTTATTAGATTAAAAGATGGAGGCGAAAATTGAATGTCCAATGATCATGAAGTTTTAGTAGATAAAGAAAAACGAAATGATTTAAAAGTGAAAGAAGAACGGAAAGAAGGAGAACCAACTCCTGCCTTCAAAGGGGCTTCGTGGGCAGCGCTATTAGTAGGTGTTGCGTCGTATCTTATAGGCTTGTTTAACGCAACTATGGAATTGAATGAAAAAGGATTTTACTTTGCAGTTTTAGTGTTCGGACTGTATTCGGCGATATCTTTACAAAAAGCAGTTAGAGATAAAGATGAGGGCGTACCAGTTACTACTATTTATTATGGTCTTAGTTGGTTCGCACTTATTGTATCTATTTCATTAATGGCCATCGGTTTATACAATGCAGGAAGTGTAGTTTTAAGCGAAAAAGGCTTTTTTGGTATGGCATTTGTTCTTAGTTTATTTGCAGCTATAACGGTTCAAAAGAATATAAGAGATACACAGCGGGCAAGAGAAAAAGGTTGAGTTATGTACCACGATGGAGCAGAATCCACTATGCTACAAGGGGTTTCCGTGGCTCGCTAAGGGTCTAAATTTTTGCATAGACAGCTAAATTAAAATTTGAGATCGGATCAACCGCGGAAAGGCTTTCATTTCATTCTTTAACTATCGAAGGGTATTAAATAAAGGTGTTGAGTTGCCTAGGCAGCTCTTTTTTTCTTTCTTGAACTAATAATTTCGTTATGGATATCTGACATAAACTTAGTTATCATTTTGGTCATTTCCTTTCTCATACGTAAATATATCGTTTATATCAACACTAACTAATTCAGCAATTCGAGAGTCGGTCCATAATTTCCTTTTTCTATTACGAAGATGGTTTGCTTGGAAACCCCGACTTTCTCTGCTAATTCTTGCTGAGACATTCTGGCAAGTACACGATTTTCATAAACCTTATTTGATATCGAATTACCAAAATCTTTCTTCATGACGATCATCTCTAGCATCAAATTATAAACAAACTCACTTTTTACAAAAAAAGTAAAGTAAACTTATACAAAAGTATCAAACAACTTTTTTTACTTAGATTACTTTGATTTAACAAGTGCCAGAATGCAGAAGGAACCTGACAAATTTCATGATTCCGCAAGGTTCATATATAGATCTGGTGCAATCGGGTGATAATATTCAGTAGCTTTAAAATAAAGTTTTGATTGTCTCTATTAACCTTAATCACATGCAATGATAAAGATGTGAAATAATTTGTTATTTAATATCTTGTTAAAAATTGGTGTTGATGCTATCATGTGAATATAATATATGAATATTCATATAAATAATTCATAAAAGGAGGGGTCATCTATGGCAAGGGGCAAAAAAGTTTTTTCAGAAGAAGATAAAACTCTGATTAAAAGTAAATTGAAAGATGAGTGTATGGCATTTTGGATTTCTCCGGGTTATAAAGAAACAAGCATTGGCGCATTGTGTAAGAAAGCAGAAATATCTACAGGTACTTTTTATAATTTATATTCAAGTAAGGAAGAACTTTTTTTTGAAGTTCTGTATGACATTCAAGATACTATTTATGAAAATTTCATTGAGCGAATTGAACAATGCCCTGAAAAGTCCGGCTTTGAAACAGCAATAATCCAGCTTTACTATGAATACGAAAGCAAACCATTTCTTTATGACGTGAAAACGACTGATTTCACATCATTTTATAGTAAACTTTCGGAGGAAATGAAAGAAAAACTAATATTTGATAGTAGTGAACTTTTTCGTACAGCAATCAAACGAGCAAATCTCAAATTGAAAGTTTCTGAAAATTTAGCCTTTTCTACCTTCACCGTCCTTCTTTCAAGCATTGCAAGTAAAGAAGGAATTTCACAAAACTGTGATCACTTAGCCGCATTTCAATTTATGACGAAGCAGTTGGTAGCAAGCATCTTTGAGTAGAGGCTCGATTTCAACTATAAAATAGGAGGAGATATCAATGAGTTTATTTTGGCGTATTATAGATTTTCTAAAAGAAACAGCACCGTTCTTTATCGCGATGAATATCATTTTAGCAATTTTCCTACTAATCTTCGGGTTCGTTTTACTATCCAAAAAGAATAGAGAACAGAAGTCGAAAATGATTGGCGGAATGGTTTGTTTATCATTTTCAATGTTGGCTTTTTTAGGTGCTCTGTCCAATGCATTTTTTTCTTATTTCATATTTTAAAATTTGGAGGATAAAAAGATGTTAGACAAACTACAAAAGATCATGGATGTGGCATGTAAATGGGGAAATGAAAATTTTGGAACCTCTATTCAGTTCCCTAAACCAACAAAAAAATCCATGGTATCCAGTGCTTTTTCAAGTGGAATTATTAGTAGTGTAATTACGATTTATGGACTTTTTTTAAAAAATATATGGATTTTGTTATTTGGTGGACTTGGAATATTAAGCAGTGTTTTCATATATCGAAAAGGTGTAAAAAACGATTAGATAAGTAACATTAACTTTTTACCTAGCTAAAAGGGAAGAACTGATTAAATCCGAAAAGTAATATTTTTCAGTTGTGCATCTTTATTGTAAAACCGCAACCTCGTAAAAGCCCGATTAATGAAGGCTAATAATTATTTTATCCCTGTCGAATAGAAGACTTTTGCAGCCATCTGGCATCGATATTTAATCGAGGCTAGGTGGCTGTTTCATTTTGGGAATGGATACAAATTATATAAAACGTAGTTTATTTATAAGGTTTGTATGTTTAAAATCGTATTTATTGTTCGAATATATTGAATGATTAACTGATATAAGGAGGGGTTAAGGAATGGCTATTGAAACACTTACCAATGAGTTGACGGGTTTATTTGACGAGATCGTAGAAAATCGTCGCTTTTTACATCGAAACCCAGAGCTTTCTTTTCAAGAAGAAAAAACATCTCGCTTTATAGCAGATACATTAAAAAGCTATGGAATTTCTGTACAAGAAAATGTTGGTGATAAAGGTGTAGTCGGATTTATTCAAGGTAAAGAACCGGGAAAAACGATAGCATTTCGAGCAGATTTTGATGCATTACCAATCGAAGATCAAAAAGAAGTTACATATAAATCCACAGTGCCTGGCGTTATGCATGCCTGTGGACATGATGGACATACAGCCACCTTACTCGCTATGGCAAAAGTTCTTCAAAAACATAAGGACAGTTTTCATGGAACCGCTAAATTTATTTTCCAGCCAGCCGAAGAAAAGCCACCAGGTGGGGCGAAATTTATGATTGAAGACGGGGTTTTAGATGATGTGGATTATGTGTTCGGTGCACATTTAGCGACAGATCTTCCCATTGGCAAGCTGTCAACCGCTTCAAATGCAATAATGGCCTCAGTTGATGCTTTTACAATTAAAATCTTTGGTAAGGGCGGTCATGGAGCTCGACCACATGAAACGAAAGACTCCATTATTGCGGCAACTCAACTAGTTCAACATCTACAACAAATTGTTAGTCGTCGTATTAATCCAACTGAAGCGGCCTTTGTCACAGTTGGAAGTATTCATGCTGGGAATGCATGTAATTGCAGACTCTATTTTGTTCGATTGTACCTGGCGTAACCCTTATTATGAATGGGGCCAATCATAGAATGGATGGTTCTATGTATCCTTTTAATATTTTTGGAAATGGGTGGGAAAAATATACTTCAACATTGGAGATGCTTCCATACAAAGGTGATACAATTATTGGGAATGATGTGTGGATAGGAAAAGATGTAACCATTATGCCTAGCGTAACTATTGGGGACAGAGCAATTATTGCAGCTAATTCTGTAGTAGCAAAGGATGTTGAACCCTTCACAATTGTTGATGGGAACCCTGCTAAAGAAATAAAAAAACGATTTTCTGAAGAGAAAATAGAGGAATTACTAAAAAATACAATGGTGGAATTTTGAGCAAGAACTGATGTCTGATAATATCGAAGTTATTCTATCCTATGATATTGAAGTACTAAAAAAATTAAAGTAGTAGTGTAATTCTTGTTTGTAAAAAAATATTTTCTCCTTTTTTATTTAATCATGCCATTACTTGTCATGTTTTATGGTTAGTATAGGTTTGTTCCTTAATCAATAAGGGAAGTTTATAAGATAAAAGGAGAGGTTAAAGTATGTCACGTGAAGTAGTTTTATACATTGCTGCAAGCCTAGATGGTTTTATTGCTAAGGAAGATAATGACTTACAATG
Source organism: Lysinibacillus sp. FJAT-14222 (assembly GCF_001278875.1). Lineage (NCBI taxonomy): Bacteria > Bacillati > Bacillota > Bacilli > Caryophanales > Bacillaceae > Lysinibacillus > Lysinibacillus sp. FJAT-14222. Next base: position 121,803 of record NZ_LIYL01000059.1, read on the forward strand.
GTTAACTGACACAGAAGGGGAGGGGGATGCAGGATATGCAGAAATGTATCAATCTATTGATACAACGATAATGGGGAAAAAGACTTATGATTATATATTGAAAAACTCAGAATCATTTCCGTATCCTGAAAAAAAATGCTACGTCTTCAGCAATTCTGAAAAAGGGTCAGATGAATATGTGGAATTTGTCCATGAAGATGTAGTAGAGTTTACGAGAAAGCTAAAAGAACAAGAGGGTTCTAAAATATGGATGGTTGGTGGAGCGGGTATACTCGATGCTTTTATCAAACAAAATTTAATTGACGAGTATATTATTACGGTCACACCTCATATTTTAGGCTCGGGTATCCCTTTGTTTAAAGAAAAAAGTCCACAAATAGATTTAATTTTAATTGATACAAGACGGTATGGGCAGTTTGTACAACTGCATTATAAGGTGAATCAAACTAAGAAATAGCCTAGCATATGTTGTGCACTCTAGAGTACGATTCAATAAAAATTAGATTAAATTTGGACAACTTCACCAATTAGTGAAGTTGTCCTTTTTCATCAGCCGTCGAACCACACGCCATTCTTTTTTAATATGACACGAGTTGACATATTAATATGGTATGAATGTTAAGAGCGGCAATGAACTAAAATTTCTTAAGTGTTTTAGTTGTATGGTTAAAGACTACTCTGAGATTTCTCAAAGCAGTCCTTGATAAAGAAAAGAGATCAATTTACTTGTTTTTTTCTAATAAACAGAGACACTACTACGGCAATGATAGAAATGATAAAGCCTAACATGAACGTGTCGCTATAACCTGCAACAGATGCTGTTAATTGTTGAGTTACATCATTTGAATCAGTAGACTGTGCCAAATGACTACGGGACCGCGCTGACATAGTAGCGATAAACAAGGATGTGCCAATCGCTCCGGCAACTTGCTGCAATGTACTAAAAATGGCAGATCCATGTGGATAGTATTCCGACGTAATTTGATTCAGACCATATGTTTGGACGGGAACAAGAACGAGCGCCACTCCTATCATTAACAAGCAATGAGTTATAGTGATTTGCAAGGTCGTCGATTCAAGTGTAAATCTGGTAAAGAGATACAACGCAATACTGACGATCAATAGACCTGGAATAATAATGATTCTAGCGCCAAATCTATCAAATAGTTTTCCTGTAATAGGCGACATTAATCCGTTGACGACACTTCCGGGTAGCATAGTGAGACCTGACTGAAAAGCTGTTACTAGCAACACGCTTTGCATAAACATTGGTAGTAGGGTGGTTGTTGCAAACATCGACATCATTACAATAATTAATAGAATAATCGAGAGAGAGAACATCGGAAACTTGAATGTACGTAATTCCAAAATGGGGTTTGAAATACGCAGTTGGCGAACTACGAATAAGATTAATGCCAGGCTACCAATAACAATTGGCCAATAAACTTGCGGGTCAGACCAACCACCGTTGCCTGTAGCACTAAAACCATACACTACACCTCCAAAACCTAATGTCGATAAAATAATGGAAAGAATATCAACTTTGGATTTTGTGAGCTCTGTTACATTGACAAGATAAAAATACCCTATAATAAAGGAAAGAAGTGTAATAGGAATAACGATATAAAATAGCCAGCGCCAATCCAATGCTTCTATTACAATTCCTGAAAGTGTAGGTCCAATAGCAGGGGCAAATGTAAATATTAAAAAGAGTATGCCCATAATGGAACCTCGTTTTTCAGCAGGGTAAATCATTAACAACGTATTCATCAGTAGTGGAATGATTAATCCCGTACCAATGGCTTGAACCACTCGACCAACTAGTAGCAGCATAAAAGTAGGTGCTAATGCAGCGACAATCGTGCCAATTAAAAAGGTAATCATAGAAATGAAAAATAGTTGTCTTGTAGTAAACCATTGTTGAATTAAAGCTGTTACAGGAATAAGTGCGCCAACGACGAGCAGGTAAGCCGCAGTTAGCCATTGTATTGTAGTTGCCCCGACCTGGAATTCATTCATTAGCACAGGCAAGGCATTGCCTAGCAATGTTTCGTTTAATGTTGCTACGAATGCCCCCGTCATAAGGGCGACCATGATTGGTGTTCGTTTTACATTTTGTAAATGTAAGTTCATGTTGTGTTCCTTCCTTTCGTACAAATGTTGTTGATGCGTTTCAATTATAGAAATATTTTTCACAGTAAAATATATTCAATATTTTTACTTTGGGTAGTTAGGAGACAAAATCGAATAAATGTTGGAGAAATTGATTAAAAAAGAAGGTGAATGCGGATGGATTTGAGGAAACGTCGCTCCATGCAATTGTTATGGAAAGCCCTGTTTGATCTCATGACGGAAAAAAAGATATTGTTTTCTAAATTGACAGTCGATCAAATTTGCGAAAAGGCAATGGTTCATCGTTCCACGTTTTATAAGCATTTCGATGATAAATTTAAATTGCTAGAGTACGGACTAAATGAAATTATGGAGGGATATTGGGAAATTCCATTGGACAAAAGAATTTTACAACCATTTTATTGGTCCGATGAATTTTTTGAAGACTCAGAGACGCATAAGTTAGTTTCTGCACAACAAGGTGATGAACTTTTCTTTGATTGTATGACGACTTACTCTATGCGGTTATTAAAAAAAGACTCATTAAAATTTATCCAACATTCTAAAACCATAGATATTCCGCATGATTTGTTAGCTGAATTTCATGTGGCTACAATGGTTGCTTTAAGTGAATGGTGGCGTAAAAATCCGAATCTAGTAAGCTTAGAGCAGCTAGATGAATATTTTCATACATTAGTGAATGGCAATATTTTTGATGTTGAAGAAAAAAAGAATGAAATACTTTAAATCTACTAAAGTGGAATCTATTATTGATTAATAACTTCAAAATGGATTCTTCTTTTTTATATAAACAAAAGTTGCTGTTGTTTACAAATGAATAAACTTATTGTATGTTGTTTATTAAATAATAAACAAAGAGGGGTTTTGTTTGTGAATGTAAGTGATTTGACAATAGAGGAATTATCGAAGGGGTATGTAAAAGCAGGCGATGCATATGAATGTATATTTTGTAAAGAATCATTTGATGCCGAAGAAGTATTCAAAATAAATGATCGTTTTTTTACGGCTAAAAAAGCTATACAACGCCATATCGAAAATGAACATATCTCTGTGTTTGAAGCGTTACTTCAATTAGATAAGAAGGATACAGGGCTATCAGATATCCAAACCGAATTGCTAAAGCTATTTGCAACAGGGGCGCCAGATAAGGAAATTGTTAATAGCACTTCTGCAAATAGCATTTCAACAATTCGACAACATCGATTTAAATTGAAAGAAAAAGAAAAACAAGCAAAAGTTTTTCTGGCAATTATGCAAGCTTTAGAAACAACAAAAGTATATGAACCAATTCATAAGGGGGCAACACAGGTGGATGAGCGTTATGCGATTACAGTAGAAGAGAAAGAAAAAGTACTAGCAACGTATTTTAAAAATGGCTTAGATGGTCCTATTGAAAGCTTTCCGAGTAAGGAAAAACGAAAAATAATTTTACTGCAACATATTGTCACGAAGTTTGCGGTAGGGCGTAAATATAGCGAAAAAGAAGTAAATGCTATTTTAAAGCCTATATATATCGATTATGTTTCAATTAGAAGATACTTAATTGAATATGGTTTTCTAGATCGAAGTGACGATTGTATAACTTATTGGGTGAAAGAAGTTTAAAACAGACCTTTTCGAAAGATTCAAATAGTAAATGTCTATTAAATTTATTTTTTTGAAATAACGGTCTTATAACCGAAAGTTAATAGCGAGCCTCGCGAGTGAAGCGGTTCATCGAACGCCCCCAGGAAGCTTTGCTCTGTGCGAAAGCGAAGCGACAGCAACAAAGCTCCCGGTCGGAACGGAAATCTACCACACGTTATGGTGATGCGCCAAATCACTTTAGTTGTTATTAATTTTCTGATTAACTATACTAGGTTGTAGTAAAATAGAAAGGATGATTGGATGAGTAGGAACTTTATTATATTTGGGGCAAGCCAAGGTCTAGGTGATGCATTTGTAAAGGGCTTGCCGACCAAAGGGGATACAGTGTGGCTAGTATCTCGCACACGACCAAGCAGTTTAGATATAGATGATGGCGTAAATCGTAAATGGCTGACAATTGATTTAACTAGTCAGCAACATATTCCTACTTTAAAAGAAGCTTTAAAAGACATTGCGATTGATGTATTAATTTACAATGTCGGTGTTTGGGAAAAGCGTGGTTTTGAAGATGACTATACGTTTGATAACGATGAAGTTGGGGATATTGCAAACTTAATTAATATTAATTTAACTTCAACAATTACATATATTCAGGCGCTTTTACCTAATTTGAGACAGGCGAAGAACGGAAAAATTATATTGATTGGTTCGACAGCAGGTTTAGATCATACGAATAATGTACAAGTTTCGTTTGTCACATCTAAATTTGGCTTACGTGGTATTACAAATGCTTTACGTGAGCATGTTAGGAAAGATAAAATCTCTGTAACATGTATTAATCCAGGAGAGTTAGCTGCTGAAGTACCATATGAAGAAGGGGCTGAAAAGGCAATTATGTTGTATGAAGGTACACGCATTCCTGTACAAGATATTGTTGCCATTGTCCAATGTGTGATTAATTTATCGCCTGTTTCATGCGTAAAGGAAATTAATATTCCAGCTATTACAGATATGAATGCATAATTCAGTATAAAAAAATACAGCTCGCATTTGGATTATTCTTTTTCAAAATGCGAGCTTTTTAATATAGGCCAGCACCGTCAAATTGGTTACAATGATTTTTGGCTCCAATTTATATATCATTATTAATAAAAATCCACAAAATACCATATTGATTGTAATTGAGTCTGGAATGATAGGAGCTTATATAGATGCTAGGCACGCGGGTTACAACTAACGAGCATCTATGTGTAGTTCAACAAGAACCGTTTAAAAAAGGAGAAACTTATTCATGGAATTCATGAACGATTTTATAAGTCAATATGGGTATCTTGCTATATTTTTACTCTTATCTTTAGGAATAATAGGATTACCTATTCCTGATGAGATTTTAATGATGTTTATCGGATATATGTGTCAAGAGGGGAATTTAAGCTTTACGTTGAGTATAATCTTAAGTTTTCTTGGCTCATCTACGGGTATGATTATTAGTTATTTAATTGGTAATAAATTGGGGAAACCTATTATATTAAAATATGGAAAATGGGTTGGCCTAAATAATAAGCGGTTTACTAAAGTGGAACGTTGGTTTCAACGTTTTGGACCATGGACAATCATTATAGGATACTATGTTCCAGGAATAAGGCATCTGACAAGTTACATTTCTGGAATAACCCAGATGAAGTTTAGGTATTACCTTGCTTTTGCTTGTTTTGGAGCTTTGACATGGGTATTAATTTTTATTTCTATTGGGTATTTTGTTGGTGTAACTTTTTAAATACAAATAATTTAAATCTGCTTTCTTAATCTTTACACTTGACGTGTGCATACTCATGCATATATCATGTGTTACAGGTGGTGAGACAAATATGAACAGAGATGAAGAACTTCAATGTTCAAATGAAATAAATAATGCGATTGATTTTGACTTTTATAAAACATTATTTGACCCTGTTAGAATTGAAATTATTAGATATTTAGCTGTTTATGGAGCGAAAAATATAACTGAAATTGCTGAAAATCTCCCTCAGGATCGATCGGTTATTTCAAGACATTTAGATTTAATGTTTAGGTTTGAAATTGTTTCCAAAACGAAAATAGGCCGAAATATTTATTACGAAGTAAATAGCCAAATGATATTTGATAAATTTAAAATGACGACTGATCAATTAGAAAAACTCTTAAATAATTGCTAACATTGTGAGTTTTTCTGTTCTATATGTGCAAGTGTGTGCACTATTGCATATTTGAAAACCACCTTATTTTAAAAGCTAAAGGAGAAAAATATGAAAACAATCGTATATGTTCATCCATGGGATGGAAGTTATAATCATGCAATTTTATCTAAAGTAGTAGAAACATTTAAGGAAAGAAATCAACAGTATCAAATTATTGATTTGTACCAAGATGAATTTGATCCAACCTATCACGCTAGTGAATTGAAATTATATTCAAGAGGTCAGTATGGAAATGATTTAGTGGGTAAGTATCAGTCAATGTTAAAGTCTAGTAATGAGGTGATTTTTATATTCCCAGTTTGGTGGTATAATGTCCCAGCTATTTTAAAAGGATTTCTAGATAAAGTACTGCTTAAAGATTTTGCTTATATTGAAAATAAGAATGGTTCAATGAAAGGGTTGCTAACGAATATCCAATCGGTAAAAGTGATCACAACCGGCCAAGCTCCTAAATGGTATATTCAATTTATTGGCGGAAATGGTATCAAAAAAACGTTTATTAAAGCTACATTGAAAGCTGTAGGCATGAAAAACATTCAATGGTTACACTGTGGCTATGTACCTCTAGGTAAGAATGAAAACCGGGTGAAATTTTTAAATTCATTACCAGCTAAACTATAGGATAACTTAATAGGGGGAGATTTAGAAATTGGCTTAAGTTACAGGATTGTGAATGTCAGCTGCAGACTATCTCTTTAATCTTTTCAAATTCATCTTACTACTTCAGGAGTATCCAAGTGAACATGTGTCCTAACAATGGATGCCTGCTTACTCGGATATTTTTTCACTTTCTGCTTTAGTGGTAAAGGTCTGCTCGATAGGGTTGTCCACGTAACCATTCAAATTTGATGTTTTACATAAAACCTAAATCTAGCGCTTTCAAAAAAGAGTAATACAAATTGCTTGATTTTGTTAAAAGAATTAATTATTATTTACTTACCGGTCGGTAAAAAAACGAAAAATGAATGATACAGCTTTTTTACATTACATCAAAATTTACTTTTACTGTTAAATATAAAACTGAGGCTTGTTTAATCAGGGAAGGGCAGGAGAATGAAATTTTTTTCATAGTTTATTAGATTTTAGAGAAGTATGAAAGGAAGCGATTAATAGTGTATTTAAGGAGGAACATTTATGACCAAACAGTTACAATCTAAGCGTATTGAAGGGCTTGATTTCGCTAGAGCCTTGGCTATGTTTGGAATGCTTATAGTTAACTTTAAAATTATAATGGGAGCGGTAGGAAATGGGCCGGATTGGCTTATATGGTTTACTGGACTTTTTGAAGGAAGAGCGTCTGCCACTTTTGTTACGCTGGCAGGTATCGGAGTTGCTTTGATGACAAGAAAAGCTAGAAATAGCGGTGACCTTTCTTATATAAAAGAAAATAGGATGAGTTTAAGGAAACGTTCCGCTTTTCTCTTTATTCTAGGTTTACTTTTATATGTGGCAGATTGGACTGGAGATATCCTCCATTATTATGGTGTTTATATGCTGATTGCATCATTTCTAATAGTAGCTTCTACAAAGTTCATGATCATCATATCTAGTCTTTTTTTAATAACCTCGCAAATCTTACAAGTGACAATGAATTATTTGAAAGGATGGCATCCTGAACAACCATTTATGGAATATCTTGATTTTTGGACAATAGAAGGCTTTATAAGAAATCTTTTGTTTAATGGGTATCATCCAGTATTCCCTTGGGTATGTTTCTTTTTTCTTGGAATGATCCTTGGCAGACTTGATTTATTGAAGAAAGCTGTAAGAAACAAAATGTTGTTTATTTCTTTATTTTTACTAATAACAATAGAGGTACTTTCAAAAGTATTAATGCTACTATCTCTGTCGGTATTAGATGTAAACAGTGCAGAATATCTGTTTCATACTGGGCCAATTCCACCAAACATCTTCTATATCTTATCAAATTCCGCTTCAGCGATAATTGTCATCGTTGCTTCTATTTATATAGCAGAAAAGTTCGCTAGCCATTGGTTGACAAAATTACTTATACAAACAGGACAATTAACATTAACTCATTATGTAAGCCATGTATTCATAGGTGTTAGCATATTAACAATATTAAATAGATTAGAAAACCAAACGCTAGCATTTTCACTAATATTTACTGTATTGTTTTTCGTAGCGAGTATTTTATTTTCTGCTTTATGGAGTAGAAAATTTAAAAGAGGGCCCATTGAATGGGTTATGAGAAAAATAACAAATTAATAATGTAATAGTGGAAGTGAATTTTATTACAAAAGGGAGATTATAAAAGCGTTTCTGTAATAAGTGTTAATAAGTGTGGTTTTGAAATAAAGTTTGATAAAATGTTCTGTAAAAAATGTTTCTTTTGTTCAGTAATCGGTCATTTAATTGAATACCAATGAAACCAATATGAACGTACATTATGCGAACAAAATCAGAGGAGAGGAGTTTGTAGTTGATGAGCGATTTGAGTAACGAAAAAATACCAAAACAAGCGATGCAAGCATTAAAAATCGTAGAGGAGTTGCTTGGAAGTTCGATAGTCGGGGTATATCTATTTGGTTCTGCAGTAAATGGTGGCTTACGCATTAACAGTGATGTAGATGTCTTAGTGGTCGTGAATCATAGTTTACTTGAAGTAACTCGAAAAAAACTAACAAGACCGACTAAAGCTTATATCTGGAAAGATAGGAAATACAGATTCTGTGAGACCACTTGAAGTCACGGTTATAAACCATAGCGATGTTGTACCTTGGCTATATCCACCAAGAAATGAATTTACCTATGGTGAGTGGCTCAGGAGTGAGTTTGAGAAAGGACAAATTCAGGAACCAACTAATGACCCTGATTTGGCTATTGTTCTAGCACAAGCGAGAAAGAATAGCATTTCTCTATTTGGACCTGATGCTTCAGATATACTTGACCCCATTCCGATGACAGATATTCGAAGAGCGATTAAGGAGTCTTTGCCTGGGGTGATTGAGGGTATCAAAGGTGATGAGCGTAATGTAATTTTAACCCTAGCTCGAATGTGGCAGACAGTGTCTATCAGTGAAATTTCTCCAAAAGATGTGGCTGCAAAATGGGCTTTACCTCGGTTGCCCAAAGAATATTCGACTTTACTCAACTTAGCCAGAAAAGCCTATCGAGGAGAATATGTTGATAAGTGGGAAGGGCTGGATTCCGAGGTGACAGCACTCGTTAATCATATGAAAAACTCTATAGAATCTTGTCTTAGCCAGACCCAGGAAAAGCGATAACAATACAATGGAAATTTTGTACACATTTTCTAGAACTATATATCATTAATGAGATATTGCAGAATCCTCAAACAGAAATAAAGGGAAAGTTGTTTTAATGAACGAATGAAACCACCTTTCACTTAACTGAAATTTTATTCCGTTGAAGAGCGCGTTTGTTGAAGATCAACAGTAGAAAATAATCAAACTTTTTTATAAAAATTGAACAATACTTCACAAAAAAAGAATCCATTTTGATCAAACTTTTTTCAAAACAGATTCTTTTTATTTATTTATCGTAAAATGTAGGCTTGAGAGGTGATTTTAATCAAACTTTATTCCAAACCTACAATAAGCAGGAACGCATTTTTGAGAATTACTGAGAAATATTCAATCTAATAACCAATCATGGGATTCATCGGCAAAACTCTGAAGGGAATTCATGAATAAGCTTGCATGATAACCATCACATACAGCGTGGTGCATTTGTAAAGAAACAGGAAGATAAATAGCATTTTCCTTCTGCACAAATTTACCTGCAGTGATAATCGGTAAAAGGTAATTACCTCCATTATTAATGTTGAGGTTAAAACCAGTAAATGAACTCCATGGAATCATTGATAGGTGAAAAATATTTTCAGGAATAGGGGATTTCGGAAATAAACGTATCCTACCGTTATATTTCTTTAAATCACTTTCGTAATTCTGATGGAACTGTTTAAAATTATCCGATGTTTCTGTCCAAATGCTCGAAAATGTCTCTGATTCCTCATTAAAAATCGTGTAACTTGGATTTAATTTTTCCCAATAACCTAATTCAGCTTGGCTATTAAAACCCGTTCTAAATACAATATTAGTATTGACAGCTTTTGTCACCATATAAATGAACGCTGGATAAAACTTAAAATTATTATCTTTTATGTTTTTATAAAGAATGCTAATATCTATTTCTGACGTCATACTAAATGTTGTTTGTTGGGTAATATAATGCTCGAAATACTCGTGTCGATGCCAGTTCTTTCGATCAATTTTATTGAAAATCATTATTATTTGCCTCCTAAATAGTATTAATTTTTATTTAGGAGGCAATTTTCACTGTTTTTTTCATTCATTACACCCTCGTTTATGATATTGTCTGATAAAAAATTATATCCCATTTTTTGTTACTCAATATTCTAAATCCTTATTATATAGTAAAGTGGGCTTTCAAGGACAGCCATTAAATGAACATTACTATTAACGGACAGTCCAATGCCATTTAATAGCATCTTTTTCAACACTTTTGACAAAATCATCTTTCCCGTCGCAATAGCCATTCATATCATTTGGATACTTTTCGGCAAGCTGACTCTTTAATTCCCCATACTGCCTGCAAACTTCGGGATACTCTCGAAGATAATCTCTAAATGCTAAATGTCTTTCTATTTCTTCAATGTTGTTATATTGAAAAGCGTGAATTTGGTGTGTGCGATGATCGCCACCTTTACGGAAATATCTTCTTCCAGTTATCCCGAATTCGCCCTTGACTTCGTATCCAATCTCTTGAAATTGCTTAGAAAATGAATCCAATTTATTAATATCTTGGACTACTAGTAAAATATCAATAATTGGTTTTGCTTTTAGACCCGGAACCGATGTACTTCCAATATGAAAACTATTTACTAATTCTTCTTGAAGAATAGCCCTAATAGAATGTTCTTCTTTTTGATAGTCGCTGCTCCAATTGTGGTTATAATCTACAACTTTTATAAGCTTCATTCAATACACTCCATTCTTTGTTTTCATGTTACTTGACAAATTTTATATATTATTAAAGATAATAAAAAATCTAATGCATTGTCAATTGTGCTATTTGAAAATAACTACAAAGCAGATGATTCGTTTTTTCGTGGTGTTGAAATGAACGGTTAAGAGTTTGATAGCAACTCTTCATCACTCTAAAGGGGAGGAAAGCAACGCTCAATCTTTAATTTGCGTTGCTTTAATTAATTCTAAATATTGAGAATCCCCTAAACCATACTGAGGGAAGAGGTGTAGTAGATTTCGTACGATTTCATGGTGAGATAGATGTTGATGTGTTTGAATATATTTTGTAATTTCGTTGTCGTTTTGCAAAAGTTCTAAATACAATTTGATTCCTTGATACATCACAGGCATCAATTCTACATCTGGCATGCGGTGGTCTACTAACACTGCTTCATATATATCATAATAGTTACCTAAAGTTATGTCAGTTTCTTTCACATCATATGTTTGCTCTCTCACCGCATGATAGTAAATCGTTCCTTTGAATGATATTTGTTCTAAATACGCTAACACGGTTATTAAATTCATCTGACAAAACATATCTTCTCCAAACCAAAGAACGATACATTGATATTCTTTTGAAAATAAGGTCTTTTCAAGTGGTGCAACTGTAATTGCTTCATATTCTGCTAATGAGATTTCATGTCCTGTCGCTCGAACCTGTTTGAATGAGTCGCTAAAAATGGTTTTAATGGTGTCGTGTACACACATCGCTTCATTAAAAGGTGCGTAATCGCTTTTTCCCATTAATTGTTGAGAACTGAATTCTTCATACATCATTTGTCCATTTAAAATATTCAATACTTCGTGATCAAAAGACTCATCCAGACGATTTTGTAAATCTTCAATTTTTAATTTTTTTGAAATGTCCATATAATAATCCCTCGCTTCATTCATAGTGAGTTTTACATATGATTGCAATGGTTCAGGACATAAACGAAAGGCATTGGGGCTTACGCCGAATATCTCCTTAAAAGCTCTGGAAAATGCTTCTTGGGATGAATAGCCATGTTTTATTGCTATCTCAATGATCCTTTCATCTGTTTCTGTAAGAGAGATTGAAGAAAGATAGGTTTTTCTAAGGGTCATATATCGTTTGATGCTAATGCCCGTTATTTGATGAAATTTAAAGGAACAATAGTAAGAAGAATAGCCCATTGCTTCACTTAGATTCTTCAGAGAAAAACCCTCAAACAGATGCTCTTCAATCCAATTAATCATATCTTGAATCATGTTGTTCATCATGTATCACTCCTAATATTAATTATAGTGAAGAATGAAAAGGGGTTTTGATATTCGTTGTGTTTTTTGAATGAACCGAGCTTGAGTCAACGTTAAAGTGGACATGATGTAATATCAAGAATATTGAAACTAAATAAAGAACGAATCTATCAATATATGTATTAATAGATTCGTCAGTTTGTCGACAAAAGATTAAATTAGCAAAGGTTGAAACTTCACTTTTTTTATACACAATGCTTGTTTCAATGAGTGATAGATTCTAGTTTTTTTTGAATATTGGCCTTTGAATTATTTCTTGTCTAGAAGTGATTGAATATAGATTTCGGTCATTTTAATTTGTTCTTTCCATAATGAAATGAGCCATTCTGTGTCTTCCACCGAGATCAAAAAAGTAGCAAATCCATTTAAATAAGTTACGATTAAATCATTTATTAGTTCAATGTCAGAAGGGGTTAATTGATCACCATAAAAATCATTTAATAAAAGCTCAAATAAATCAAACGGTGTTTTTTCTCGGTCTTGATTGAAGATAAGATCATCAAACTCTTGATCGTATGAAGATTTCACCACAAATTGCATTTGAACATTAATCAGATTCAAGTATTTTTTATTATTTTCATCAATAAAAAAAAGAAAATATTTTAGCATAATATCAGAAAAAGAATCTGTTTCTTTAGATTTATTATAAATTTGTTCTAATGCTTCATTCATTAATACATCAGAAAAAATAAAAGCTTCTTGTTGGATAGTCTCCATAGAACCGAAGTGATGAAATACACTTGCTTTACTGACATTAGCCTTCTTTGCAATGCTGCTAGCGCTTAGCGCCTCTATCCCGTTTTCTGCAATTAAAGAAATAGTAGCATTCAGTAATGCCTCTTTTGTTTTATTTCCCTTTTTTTCCCTACCATCTATCATGAACGTACCTCCTAAGAGAGTGGTTGTCTCATTTTTAATCATTATATCACAAATTAAATTTGTTGACCGATTGGTTAGTTTTGAGTACAATTTACTTGACCGTTCGGTTAGTTTTTGGTGAACCAATTATTTTTTTAGAGGTTTGGTAGAAATATCAGGGATTTTATCAAACTTAGTTTTAGTAAAAGATACGAGGAGAGAAAAAGATGAAAAAAAGAAAATTGCTTTTTTTTGCAATCTTACTAGGTTTGTTAACGTTTTTTATAAGCTTTAGTCAATTTTTAAGTCCTTCTCAACAAGAAGTGGGGGAAACAGAAAAGGATTTTTCATCGGATCGAGCTCTTAATTATTTAAAAGAAGTAGCTAAGGAACCACATCCAATAGGCTCGCCAGCGAATAAAAAGGTAAGAGATTATATTGTTAAACACTTTCAAAATATAGATGTGCCTGTTGAAATTCAAACGAAGCCAGTTAAGGATATTAGTGGTGGGGAGTATGCTTCAGAAATAGGTGCAGAGAATGTTGAAAATATTATTGCAAAAATCCAAGGGACATCCGGTGATGATAATGCGATTTTATTAACAGCTCATTATGATTCTGAAATAGAAACTCCTGGAGCATCAGATGATGGTTACGGCGTCGTCACAATTATGGAGACAGCCAGAGCATTAAAACAAATGCCGGCACCTAAAAATACAATCTATTTTGTTTTAACAGACGGTGAGGAGCAAGGTTTAATCGGAGCGAGTGCTTTTCTAGATCGAAAAGATATTTTAGACCAAATACGCGTGATGATTAATTTCGAAGCAAGAGGCAATACAGGAGTACCAATGTTGTTTGAAACGAGTTCAAATGATTTAAAAATGGTGCAATTGTATAAACAGATTGTTCCATACCCAGTGGCATACTCATTTGCTACAGAAATGTATAAAAAGATGCCGAATGATACAGATTTTACCGAATTAAAAGTGACAAAAAAAATAGGGTATAACTTTGCAAATATGGGTGGTTTAGAGGCATATCACGCAGCGATAGATCATGTAGGAAATAGTGATGAGGAAACGATTCGTCACTTTGGTGATTATGCTCTTCCTTTAGTGAAAAAGTATATGATGATGGACCCAAAAGAGTTTCAAGCTATAGAAGAAAGTAAAGGGAATGCGATTTATTTCCCATTAATGAAAAAAACATTAATCGTGTATTCCGAAAAGTTAGTCATCCCATTGATGATTGTTTTACTTGTCTTAACAGTTACGATATTCTTCTTCAGCTTTAAAAAGAAAGTGACACATATTAAAGGGTTTGCTCTTAGTTTATTAGCGATGATTGGTAGTCTTGTTTCCATTTTTATTTTCTATTTCCTTCTAATTCGTCTTTTAACAATTGTATTTAACGCTAGAATAGATGAAGATAGTATGGTTATATTTGGTACTTATGATCCGTTGATTCTTACGTTGATGGTCTTACTCACTATTGTGTTTTGTTTCTTTTTTGCGAAGTGGATTTCGAAAAAATGTGGTTCTACGAATTTTGCCATGAGTACGCAAGTTTTATGGATTGTATTAGCTGTGATCACTAGTTTTACGTTCAAAGGTATTAGTTACGCATTTACGATTCCAGTAATCATTAGCTTACTGTTGATTTTACCAATCCTATTAAAAGTAAAATGGGCGAAGGCTTTGTATCATTACGTAGCAGTTGCAGGCTGGACAGTTCCAAGTATGTTATTACTTGCGCCAATTATGTATTTGATATATGTTGCACAAACTATTAGTATAGCCCCTATAATAGCTATTTTAACGGCCATCATTACATTCCCAATAGTTGCAATTGTGAGTTGGTTAATGGCCGAAGAGGAGGTATAGCAGAGTTTTTAGATAAAAAAGGAGAAAAGTGACTTCATCTTCATTTTCTCCTTTCCTTTGTCTATTCATAGAGAACAAATATATATTAAGAACGTGCAAAATAGCTGAACATGGAAGCTTTTAAAAATCGTATTGACTTTTAAATTTGAAAATTTCATCAACAGCTTTGTGATACCCACCTGATGTTAGGAAGGATTCTCTAATGTTTGCTACAGCTTTATGGATGGAAGAGTTGTTTAACACATGATTGGCAGCTTCATGTAGTTGATTTGCCGTCAAACCTTGTATTTGTAATTGAATACCTGCTCCGATATTGGTAACTTGTTCAGCAATTATTGGCTGATCCGCACTGAGTGGAGTTACGATTAGCGGAACCCCGTAATAGAGAGCTTCATTGGTACTGTTCATTCCACCATGTGTGATAAATAGTTTGGTGTATTTTAGCAATTCTGTTTGTGGAACATAATTTTTCACAATGAAGTTTTCAGGAATCTCTCCTAATGCATCAAGTTGGGTTTGTTCCCCGATAGACATGACAACGGTATGCTCAGTATTCTCAAATGCCTTTATACAAAGCTTATAGAAATCAATGGCTTGATTTAAAACAGTACCGAGTGAAATGTAGATAGGGTTTTTTCCTTTGAATGCAGTAAGGTCGAAGTCTTCTTGCGTTAATCGTGAAGAAATAGACGGGCCTACAAAATTATAGGATTGGTCAAAAGCTTCTCCAGAAGGTTGAAATTCTCTAGTTGTATAAACGATTGTCAGTGGTGCCGGGTTACAGAAAACTTCATACGGAGAATTGATTTCAACACCATATTTTTCTTTGATTTTTGTCGTCAGGTTTAGAAAATCATTATTGATCCTTGTTAAATCTTCAGTTGGGACATTTTGTGAAAGATGCTCTAATGTTTGATCAAATGATTGTTTAGTCTCTGCGAAAGATGTACATGAATTGATTGCTGGAAGCTTCAGGATTTTGGCAAGTAAATGCCCACAACCAAACATAGAATCGTGGATGATGTAATCAAAATGCTCTCCTTTAATCTGTTCAAGTACGCTTGGTATGACGACATCTGCAGTAAGTAAAAGTCCATTGACCCTTTCGAGCAAATGATTTCTTCCACCTGAGATAAAAGCTTTTATAAATTTTTGACCATCAAATGTGCGCACAGTCGCTCCTGTTTTCTCAAAACGCTCTCGAAAAGCTTCTATTGTAAAGTACACGACCTCTTCTCCTCGCGAAATGAGCTCCTGTACAACGCCAATAGTTGGATTGATATGTCCTTCTGATCCACCATTAATAAATAAAACACGTGCCAATTCTATCACTCCTTAGGTAAGATGTTTTCTAGGTTGTGTAAGAGTAAGGGTTACTGTCCCGTATTCATTGCTTCACTATGTTAAAACACCGTGAGTTCTTTTAGCAAGTGCAAGTTATTTATTTTTTTAAGATGAATAGTCTATGTTTATGGTAAAAAATAGTAAGAGAAGAAAATATATACTCATTAAATAACGGTATTGAGCAAAGACATTCTCTAAAACTATAGAGGAATTCTTGCCTTGATTAAAGAAATTGAACTATCAGTCAGATTTATTCAGAACAAATTTAGTGTTAATTCCTAAGACAAACTAATAAGGAGAAACTGAATTGCAAATTGAAAAAATTTTTGAATATGAAATTAATGGCCAATTGAGAACCGAGTTACAGCAGTTATTAGTAGAGTGTTTTACAGATGAATATCCAAAAGACAGGATTTACTTTAAGCAATTACCGCATTTTAGGTTCATAGCTATTGATGACAAAAATGAACTTGTTGGTCAAGTGGGCTTGGATTATAGAGTAATGAATTTAAACGGGAAACCTATAAGGGTTCTTGGCATAATTGACTTATGTGTATCAAAAATGAAGCGGTCACAGGGAATAGGTTCATTAATACTCTCTAATATAGATGATTTCTGTGAAGGGAAGTCAGTTGATTTTTTACTCTTGTTTGCAGATAACAAAAAATTGTACTTAAATGCAGGATTCAAGTCTGTTAATAATGAGTGTACATGGTTCAAAATCGACGATGAAAATCAAACGACTTACGGAATAGGACATGAAAAAATGAATGAACTAATGATTAAAGAAGTGGGCAATATCAAATGGGAAAATGGCAAGGTCGATTTATTAGGATATCTTTATTAAGCTAAGGGTTATTCATTTGAAAGCATAGACTTATTAATTTAAGATGAGACAACTTTAAAAAGTCTTGTTGCATAAATAAGTGTAGCAAGATTTTTATTTTTATACTGAAATATGGCTTTAACTGTCCTCTTTATTGCTAATTTTAGATGTAATTTATGATAGGGAAAGGTTTATGAAATAGCAAACGATCAGGACTGTTTTCATTATTTCATAGGTAAAGACTTGAGGTTCACACGTTGAGAAGCTTTATAATTTCTTTTATCTAGTAGTTATTTCTTTTAAATTTTTGTGTTGTAATCTCATTTATTACATAGGTCTATCCCTTTTACATAAATCAAATATGTGGAATAATGCATCCTATTGGTGAGACGATATTTATCGTGATAAGCATCTAACAAAGGAGAAATGTGATGATGAACGAAAGAGAGTTTGATAAAATTTTTGCACTTATGGAGGCATCATTTCCAGAAAGTGAGCGGAGAACATATGCGGGACAGAAGGAGTTGCTGACCGATCCACATTACCGTTTCATTACGGAAACGGATAACAACAACCAAATTGAAGCTTTTTTAGCGGCATGGGAATTTCCTTTGTTCCGATTTGTGGAGCATATTGCTGTCGATCCGATCATGCGTGGAAGTGGCATAGGTGGAAAAATAATGGCCACGTATATCGAAGAGTCAAAAAAGCCCATTCTTTTGGAGGTGGAGTATCCTGACACGGAATTGGCGCAACGGAGAATAGGCTTTTATGAGCGATTGGGTTTTCGTCTCAATCCTTTCGACTATGTACAGCCTCCTCTTCAGAAAGGGCAGGACGATTTACCACTTAAAATCATGAGCTACCCTCAACTTTTAACGGATGGAGAGTTTGCCCTTTACAGAGAAATTCTATATTCAAATGTGTATAAGGTTAAGGGTTAACATTTTATTGAGCTAAACGGTTCAATCAAAAGAGGTGTTATTGTTGTATAAAATCGGGGAATTTTCGAGGAGAAATAAAGTATCCCAAAGAATGTTAAGGTATTACGATGAGAAAGGTTTATTAAAGCCAAAAAAAGATGAAACGAACGGTTATCGATATTATACGAACGAGGATATTGCCATAGCTAATAAAATAAAATTATTGCGTAAATACCATTTCTCCATTGATGAAATAAAAAATGTGATGGAAATGGATGCCACATCAATCAAAGGCAAATATGAACAGAAGATTGCTGAATTGTATGAAAAAACAATTGAATATTACCGTGTTATCGAGGAAATGAAAACCTATATTGAACCGAAAAATATGATAAAAAGGGTAAATGCCTATGACGTGTTTTGTGGTGTAAGGAAACCATTTCATGCTCTATGTTTAAGAAAGGTTGTCGATGAAAATGCCTTGGAATTGTTAATAGATCAACTTCTTATATCCGTAAATCAATTGAATCTAATTTTAAAAAGCAAACACCTTGCGATTTTTCATTCAATGGAGGAGGGAGATAATTCTCGATATGATGTAGAAGTATGTCAACCAATAGTATTAGAAGAGGAAGCAAATGATACTAGAATAAAATATTTTGAGGAAACAAATTATATCTATACCATACATATAGGTAATTATGACAGTATTAGTTATGCTTATAGTGCCTTGTATGACTGGGCTCATTCAAATGGATATCGTTTAGATGGGCCTTTTATAGAAAAATATTATACAGATGAGTTTATTACATTATATAGAGATGAGTATGTCACTGAAGTTAGTATTGCTATAAAAAAACGCTAATTTGAAGGATAGCCTTTGTTTTGGATAGACGTGATGAAGAAGTTTGTTTGCGTATATACGGAAAAGACTTGAGGTTCACACAATGTGAAGCTTTATAATAGGGCCATAACCCTTTATGGGAAAAATTTATCAGATTCTAAATGAGGTGGAACTAAATGAATAGTACATACAATCAAACAACAGATGCAGCGATTCAACAATTATTTAAAAACCTCTCACCAGATGGACCAGGGTGTGCTTATATGGCGAGTTTCGATGATGGCGCTACTTATAAAGAGGCCATTGGTTTGGATTCGATAGAGAAAAAACTGCCGATCACAACAAAAACCGTTTTTAATATCGCATCCAGCTCTAAACAATTCACAGCATTCGCCATTTTATTATTAGAACAAGAAGGGAAACTGAGTCTAGACGATTCAATATTAAAATATGTACCTTCTCTAGGTGTATATGCTGAGCCTGTGACTTTAAGGCATTTAATTCATCATACTGGTGGATTAGTAGATTATATTGAATTAGCTGAAAAAGAGGGGATTTTATATTCGGAAAGTTTACCTGTTGAAAAATCACTTGAGCATCTTGCCAATCATCCAGTTGCAGATTTTCCAGCCGGAACAAAATATGAGTATAGTAATACAGGATATTTTTTATTATCTATAGTAGTTGAAAAAGCTAGTGGAAAATCTCTTCGCGAATTTTCGAAGGAGCGTATTTTTAAGCCTTTAAATATGAACGACACAACGATCGTTGATTGTTATCCTACAGATACTCCGGTTGCTCGTGGTTACACGAAGAATGAGCAAGAGGCATATGAAGTTTTTGAAAGCCTTTGGGAACATACTGGAGATGGAGCGGTCCATACAACTGTTGAGGACTTAGTAAAATGGGGACAAAACTTCGCTACAGGTACTGTAGGTGGGAAAGAGCTTGTTACAAGAATGGGAGAGGTAGGACCAAAAACTACTCCAGCTGGTGAGCTAATTATTGATAATGAAGACTATGCTTTTGGCTTGTCTATTGGTGAAGACTTTGATTGTCACTACTTGGAACATTCAGGGCTCTGGGTTAGTTACACTGCACACTTTATGCGCTTCCTTGAAGACCATTTAACGATTGCAGTATTAAGTAATTATGATGATTTTGATAGTGAAGAATATGCTATCAAAATGGTGGAAATTATTTTAGGAAAAAGCGCAAAAAATAAAGATTGAATATTGAACTTCTTTAAAGAATTCAGCGAATGGCAATCGTAAGGAGAGCGGTTATAGAATTATGAGGATTTTTGAAATGTTACTAATTGCTTTCAATATTTTTCTATTAGTTTGGTTCATGTTCGCTAAGAACAAATCGCAGCGTCAGTTGCTTATTGGTTTTGGTATCTCTGCCATCTTTACATTGCTACATGTGGTTATTGAGGGTGTGCGTTGGCAAATGATTCCTGCCTATACGATGACAGTAGTCCCACTAGTAATGCTCGCTATCAGATTGAAATCCAAGCCTGATGAGGGACTAGCCAACAAGACATCCGCTGCAAAGCTGATTATGCTATCAGCGCTAACTGTGATTTATTCTGCCGTAGCAGTGGCTCTACCAATTATATTTCCAGTGTTCACCTTTGAGAAGCCCACAGGTCCGTACAAAATTGGTACAGTAACCTATGATTGGCAGGATCATCAGCGGGAGGAAACGCTGACACCCGAATCTGGCGACAAGCGAGAGTTAATGGTACAAATTTGGTATCCTGCTGATGCCACGGCTGAAGGTGAGAAGGTTAAGTACCACTCTGATGGGGATGTATTTGCCGAGGCGTACAGTAAAGTGATGGATCTACCCAAATTTTTATTTACAACTCTTGGCTATGTCAAAACAAATGCCATTGAGAATGCGATGATATCCAATCAGGAATCTTCGTATCCTGTTCTTGTCTTTTCACATGGGTTTAATGGGCAAAAAAACCAGAACACATTTCAGATTGAACAATTAGTTAGTCATGGATATATTGTCGTAAGTATAGATCACACTTACAGTAGCATAGTTTCTATTTTTCCAGATGGACGAGTAGCTAATTATGTACCGCAAGATTCGGATTCAGTTACTTATTGGAATGAAGCTAATGAAGTTTGGGTGGAAGACGCAAAATTTGTACTGGATCAAGTAGAAAAGTTGGCCAAAGCTGATCCAGACCATCGTTTTACAGGTCGAATGGATATGCAAAATATAGGTGTGTTTGGTCATTCATTCGGTGGAGCAACAGCTACTCAGATGGTAATGAGGGATTCTAGAATAAAAGCAGCTATTAATATGGATGGTTTTCCATATGGCAAACGTCCAGTTTCCGCGGGCGAGTTGAAGAAACCCTTTATGGTCATGACTGCCGATGAAGGCGCAGGTACTGAGGACTTCGCCGGACTTATAGAGGCAACTTTATCGAAGGATGCGGATGCTGAACGTCATAAAAATTATTGGCTTCAAATTAAAAATATGACGCATATGGGTTTTTCTGATTTTTACTTGTTTTTACCGTTATATGAAAAGATAGAGGGAGTCGATATACGAAGCGCTCATCACCTTATTAACGATTACTCACTAGATTTCTTCAATCACTATTTAAAAAAACAGCCATTGAAGTTATTAGAGCAAACCGTTGGTGATCACCCCGAATTTACTTTACAAACTAATTGATGTAAAAATGGATAGCCTGAGCGCATTAGTCTCGGGTGGAAGATTGATGATGAAGCATAGCCGGGTTTTAAATAAAAAAGAGGGGAAAACTGATTTCGGTTTTCTCCTAATCTTCTCTGTACATCTATCGTTTTTTTAGAAGAAAAGAGCAAAATCATTTGTTCATTAAAATTGAGAGTTAACTCCTAACGATGCTGATTTATAGTTTTTGATAGTGTTTGAAAAGGTTTTCTACTTTATCCTGGATTATTTGTTTTAATGATTCAGGCTTCATTAATATAATACTATAACCGTACTACCTCATATAATAGTTAGCGATAAATTCCTCTTCTCCAGGATTATAAAATCCCTTCTCGACTAGAAAGTGTACACTTTAAACCTATATCCAGCTTTTTTTGATTATCATAACCTTATACAATCATAATGGGATCAATATAGGGAGCGTATAAGAGAATGGATGAAGCCGATGAAACGATGTGAACTTGATACCTGAATGGCACGGTGGTCGCTGTTGCAAACTATGATGCTGGATTTATGTCTTTCGTTTTATCCCACATTAATTGGTAGTCATTTATCAGTACCGAAAGCGAAGCGTCAGATATAAGACTCCAACCTCAAAATTCAGAGAAAGCAAGAAGTTTAGGCGAGAGATGAACTGCCCATAAAAGCCCGATTGGTGAAGACTAATTATCAGTGGAGGAAGAAGCAAACCCCCACTGATTAAAGTTTCAGTTTACTTCCCTGTTACTAGAATACGTAAAAATACTCATCCCAACTGCAAAAATTGTTTCAGATAGTTGTCTATCTCAAGTGAATCCTGTTCGTTTTGTCCGATTCCAAAGCAATGTCCCCATTTGGATTCGATAGGTTGAAAACAAACATTAGGCATATGTTTTACTTCATATGCATTATCCTCAGGAGGGAAGAACAGATCAGTCGATCCTGGCATAACAAGAGCATGAGCCGTGATCTTGTTTAATGCCTGTTCAAAATTTCTGTTGTCTTCGGGGGTGGCGCTAATATCTCCATTGATTCCTGTACGGAGCATAGCAATCAAATCGTTGGCATCAAAAGAAAGAAACACTTGATCCCAATAGTCTTCCAGATATGCCTTTAATGTTGAATATCCCTCCGACTGATAGAGTTGCTCTAAATAATAAGCCTGAGAAAATCCCCAAGGAGCATAGGCGCGTCCCATCGCGGCAAGTCCTGCTACAGGCTGACTGTCATAGAAGCCTTCCTTCCAATTAGAGTCCGCTTGCAATGCTGCGATAAGCCCTTCAAAAACAACTTGAGCATGTGGTCTGGTTTTTGCTGTTCCGCCAAACGGGGCAATCCGCTCGACCATCTCAGGATAACTTGTTCCCCATTGAAAGGTTTGCAGTGCTCCAAGTGACCACCCAACGACTAGAGCAATTTTCTTAATACCAAATTTCTCGGTTACTAGCCGATGTTGTAGCTGAACATTATCATAAATCGTAATGAGCGGGAAATTTGCTCTGTCAAAAGGGGCTGGTGTATTGCTTGGGGAAGAAGATAGACCATTCCCAAGCATATTTGGCACAATAATAAAATACTTGTCTGGGTCAAGCGCTTTACCAGGTCCAATTAACCACTCATTATCGGTGTGCTGGCCAGCGAACCAGGTAGGATAGACAATCGCATTGGACTTGGCAGAATTTAAAGTTCCATAGGTTTTATAGGCAAGAAAGGCTTGAGGAAGCTTTTGACCCGATTGCAGTATGACATCTCCCAGTGAATAAATTTCGTAATCTTTCATCATTCGATTCTCCTTAGTTATACAAGATTTGGTGTTGAAGCTTGATTTTTACTCTACGATACTGCTACCATCAAATCAACGAAACGTTTTTGACTATAACGTTCAATTTTTTTGAATGAAGAGGTGCTGTCTCATTGGAAATCCGCCAACTTAAAACATTTTGGACGCTTGCTTCCACTCGCAGTTTTAGCCGCACTGCCGAAGTATTGAACTATGTTCCGTCTACTGTAACCATGCAAATCAAGGCTTTAGAAGAAGAATTGGGAGTTAAGCTATTGGATCGATTGGGCAAGAGTGTTGTATTAACAGATGCAGGCCAGCAGCTGTTGCCCTATGCCAACAAAATTTTAAATGATGTAGAGGAGGCTCGGTATGTCTCAAGTCAGAGCGGAGAATTAACTGGCACGGTGATAATCGGTGCAGACGAAGTGCTCTGTACATATCGGTTACCCGCATTGCTCCGGCTTTTTCGTGAACGATATCCGCACGTTCGTCTTTTATTTAGGCCCTTGTCTAGTGACAATTTGAAACAGAGTCTGAGAGAAGGAAATGTTGATGTGGTCTTTATGCTGGATGAACCTGTCATATCTACGGATCTTCATACAGAGATTTTATTGGACGAACCTTTTCTTATGGTAGTTTCACCTGAACATCCATTAGCTACACGCTCTACATTAAGTATCGAAGATTTTAACAGAGAGCAAATTCTATTAAGTGAAAAGGGTTGCTCTTATTGGACTTTCTTCTATCGCACGTTATTGAGAAAAGGGGCCGATAGCTTGACCGAGCTGGAGTTTAATAGTGTAGAGGCTATTAAACAATGCACAATGGTTGGGCTTGGCATTGCTTTACTACCTGAAATGGCGATAAAGGGAGAGATGGAGCGGGGAGAGCTGATCGCTTTACCTTGGGATTTATCTGAAATACGATTTGCTACTCAAATGCTGTGGCATCAAGAGAAATGGATTTCACCATCGATGAGTGTCTTTATCGAATTGGCAAGAAGTGTACTAAAATAGAGTCCAGTTAATAGCATATTTAATATCTCCGAATGTACGAGCGCAAACGATTCATGCCACCGCACCATAGTTAAATCGGATAGAAGAGGGAAAGGTCGAATCGAGGTTCATTTAAAACCTTGAATCGACCTTTTTTCGGAAGTGTGTAGGCTCGATGTTGAAATTAGTTCATGATAGGATTTGAGATGATTGCTACCTCAAAAACGTCAATGGGTTATAGGGGAATTCAGAAAACTTACCTGAAATTCTTCTCTTGGCATTAAAATTTGGCTTATATGCTGTGGGCGTTATTAATATCAATTTAATATATTATTAAAGATTTACTTGGTAGCAATAAGAGCTTTAATAATTTCGTTCCAGTAATCTTTATAAGTTTTTTTCTTTTTATTTTCTACCTGTTCTGACTGAATAATCTTTTCCTTTTTAGCGTTTTTTGTTAGGCTCTTCACTGAAAATTCTCCTTTTAAATGTGCTTTGTATGCAATGTCTAACGGTCAACAAGCTGAATTCGATATCAATGGGGGAGGAAACCCCCACTGATTGATGTTTCACTTTATACATATTTTCAATATTTATATTAAAATATAAACATTTAAATTTTCATCGAAATATGGATTCCATTTCTTGCTTCTCTCAACTAGAAACAGATGAGGAGAAGGTCACTAAAGTCTTCTGCCTTACATCAGTACTCATGTCTCGAGCTGAAAGTGGCTGACCTCTGCAGCGACAGCAACACACGACTGAGTGACCAACATCATGTGCTGCCGCTACGTTAGCACTACGCTTTCGCACAAGAAACATCTGTTGCTGCCGCTACGCTTTCGCACAAAAAACATCTGTTGGCCGAAAGCCTCCGGACGCAATTATGCCTCGTCATAATTGAAATGTGCTTTGTGTATGCAACGTTTAACGGTCAAAAAATTGAATTCCGCACAATTTAAATGCATCTGAATTCGGAGTATATCCTACTAATCTTTTTGTTTCTTCAATATTTAAACGTTTAAAACGATTGTCAGATATACCATGTAAGATTGAAAAGGGAGGCAGGTTTTTAGCAGAAATCGTTTTTAGAAGAAGATCACTAAAATCTTCTGGACTTATATACGCACTCATGTCTCGAGCTGAAAGTAGTTGACCCTTAGGCTTGTAATCGTCATAAGCACCAATACGGATAGCAATACTTTGTAACTGTTTCTCATAAGCAAAATAAGATGCAAGTGCTTCCACAAAACATTTACTAACCCCATACATATTCTTTGGTCTAATAGGTGAAGAATCGGTTACTTGAAAGTCTAGTGGATATCCTTCAATTGTTTGAGCACTGGAAGCAGCTACGACTCTAGATACACCGTTATCCGATGCGGCTTTAAATATATTGTATGAACCTTTGATAGTACTCTCTAATAAAGAACTATAAAAATCTGCATCTGGAGAAGGGTCTCCTGCTAAATGAATAACAATATCTATGTTTTTACATGCTTCCTGACATTCTTCTAAACTAGATACATCTAGATAAATAACTTCATGTACTGACGACTTTTTAAATTTTTCTAAAGGAAATAAATTAATATTTGCCAATCTTAATGGATAGCTTGTTTGCTTCATTAAAGTATTGGTTATATGTTGACCAATCTTTCCAGCAGCTCCTGTAATTAAAATTTTCTTCATCACAATTCAGCTCCTTTTAATCATTGTTAAATGTAATCCTGATTATAGGTACACGTTTGTCATTAGTACAGCGAATAATTATAATGAAGTACATGAAAAAATTTCTTGGGGTGTCAACGATGAGTTTAGTTAAGTATGAAATTTTTAGTAAAGCAGCAGAGGTAAATAGCTTTACAAAAACCGCGGAAGAATTAGGATTAACGCAATCTGCTGTAAGTCATGCCATTACAAGTTTAGAAAAAGAATTTAACTTTCCTTTATTTATTCGGAATAACTCTGCAATTAAGCTAACTCAGAATGGGAAGGATTTATTAGTCACTATTCGAGAGATTCTATACTATAACGATATGTTAAAGCAGGAAGTAAACGCTATTAACGGATTGAATAAAGGGACGGTAAAGGTAGGGGTATTTAGTAGTATATCTACAAACTGGATTCCTTATATTATCAAGGAAATGGAGGAGAAATATCCTGATATAGAAATACAGCTAATAGAAGGAAACTATGCTGAGATAGAAAAATGGTTGCTAGAAAGTGAAGTGGATTGTGGTTTTGTTAATAACAAAACTACCTCTTTACATTCTTTCGATATTGTAAAGTTAAAGACTGAGCCACTTTTATGTGTAGTATCAGAGCAATCACCTTTACATAGCAACAAACATCTATCGGTTGAAGATATAGAAAATGCTCCTTTCATTATGCCAACATATCAATGCTTTGACGATATACAATTATTTTTTAAAGAGAACAATATCCAGCCAAATATTCGATTCGAAAATATGAATGAAAATTCTATTTTTTCTATGGTTGAAAATAATTTAGGTATTAGCATTTTACCAGAAATGATCATCCCTAAAGGATTGGATACCATAAAGGTCATCCCACTAGAATTAGAACAAACTCGAACGATTGGATTAGCCATTAGAAGGCCTGTTTCACCTGCAGTTAAAAAATTCGCTGAGATTAGTGAGAATTGGGTAAAAACATGGGGCTTAAATTGAATAAACTAAATTCCTAGGTGTGTTTATTAACCATCTTTATCCATTTGAATTAATTCGAAGAGGCTGATTGTAGCGTAGGGCTACTCGCTTTGTCGCTGACACTTCGTTTTCGCGCAGATAAAACAGTATTGTTGCTGCCGCTTCGCTTTCGCACAGACAAAACCCTGTTGCTGCCGCTTCGCTTTCGCACAGACAAAACCCTGTTGCTG
>NZ_LIYL01000059.1:149216-174454 GCF_001278875.1 Lysinibacillus sp. FJAT-14222
CCCTGTTGCTGTCGCTTTCGCACAGACAAAACCCTGTTGCTGCCGCTTCGCTTTCGCACAGACAAAACCCTGTTGCTGCCGCTTCGCTTTCGCACAGACAAAACCCTGTTGCTGCCGCTTCGCTTCGCTTTCGCACGGAAAACATTCGCTCCATGCAGGGTCTCGTCTATCTCGCTTTCCCCGGGAAGCTTTGCTCTGCGACGAAAGCGAAGCGACAGGAGCACTCGAGTATCCCTATGCTACAATCAGTTAAAATGGACATACATTAGCAAAATATCAACAAAAAAATCCTTTTATCACTCAATAATAAATCTATATTTTCCTAATCAACACGCTTGTCATT
This sequence comes from Lysinibacillus sp. FJAT-14222, assembly GCF_001278875.1. Lineage (NCBI taxonomy): Bacteria > Bacillati > Bacillota > Bacilli > Caryophanales > Bacillaceae > Lysinibacillus > Lysinibacillus sp. FJAT-14222. Next base: position 149,560 of record NZ_LIYL01000059.1, read on the forward strand.
ACGTATTAATTTCTGCATGAATTATATCAGTGTGCGAAAGAGTATTTCCATCTACTCTTATTCTTTTTATAGTTAGTTTTCCAGTGGTAGGACTATAAACGTACAAATCTACCCTGTTTGATATGTATTTAAACCGTGCTCTTCGTTGAGTAAAGTCTACAAATTACGATATGGTAAAATCAAACAATATTGTCACATATGTTTTTTAAAATATAAAATTTGTCTCATCACCAAAGTTAATAGGTTTTGTTGATTTTTTGGTTGGAAACCCATCTGAGTTTAAGGGGTTTTTTCGACCAAAATGGCATCAATTCAGTGGGTAGGGTTCTAAACCATATAAATCTTGGATGCTAAATAGGCTTCCTTGTCTTATAATAAGTATAGGGAGTCTTCATTCAGCCAATTTTTTATTTGAACGCTTACTAAATTTGACATTTTAGCAAGGTGCTCCTATTATGAATTTCGATTATGCAAAAAGAAGATGAGGAAAAAATTAATGATCTTGAGCTATATATTAAGAATGTGCAGAATCAAGGGAAGCCAAGATAAAGCCTCATGAACAATTAAAGTCCCTTTACCAAGATTAAAAGAAGGATGGGTATTTATGTATCGAAAGGAAATACAAATGAGCCGAATGTGGCAGTATTTTGTGGATGCTACGGCACAAATTATTGAAGAAGAAGGAATAAAAAATGTTACAGCAAGAAAGGTAGCCGTAAAAGCAGGTTATACAAGTTCAACTATATATAATTACTTCGGGGATCTTTCTCAATTAATTTTCTTTGCATCTATGAGATTTATTAATGATTATATTAAAGAAGTTCCCGGTTATATGGACCAGGGAGAAACTTATCTTGAAAAGTACATATTGAGCTGGGAATGCTTTTGTAACCATTCATTTAAACAACCTGAAATATATCATGCCATCTTTATCGCCGATCTTGGTGAAACACCAAAAAGTCTGTTAGAAAATTACTACGCAGTGTACAATAATGATCTAATTGGAATTCCAGATGAAATTAAAATGTTACTCTTAGAACATAACTTAACAAAGAGGAATAAGGCTCTTTTAGAAAAGTCAATTAAGGAAAAATTTCAAGGAAATGAATATTCTAATGAAATAGTTGAAGAAGTAAATGAGATGTGCGTTTTGATATGGCAAGGTACAATGTCTGCAATTATGAATAAGCGAATGGATTATGAAATAGAAAAAGTAGTTGAAAATACCATTAAATATATGAGATACATTTTGGAATCAAAAATATCTTAATAGCTTTGATAGGTGAAATTTGAGGAAATGGCAGTTTTGAGAAATCAGAACTGCTTTTTTTATTTGCAAGAACGAGATTCAGATTTTTCGAAAAATTGAGAATTCCTATTGGAAGCGATCAAGATATATGATAACATGTTTTTTAAATGAACGTGTTCATTTAAAAAACATGTTCATTTGTAACATAGTCTAAAATGTAAGCGTTTTAAAATCAAGTAGAGGAGGAAATGTGATGATGACTAATAACGAATATCGTAATTGGGTTAAAGAAAGATTAAATATTGGAGAAGAGCTATTGTATTTAAGTATGCAAGACGTGAAAGACACTCAGATTTCAGTTGAGGAGATTCTTAACTTAACGGAAAAAGCTATGATTGCATATAGCGAAAGAAAGAGTGAAATGCCTGCAAAAATTGGCCTGCATTCTCAGCCTGATTCACTTATGCATGCTATGCCAGCCTATCTCCCTGATGAACTTGCATGTGGCATTAAATGGGGAAGTAACTTTCCTACCAATAGGGAGCGATATCCAGATATAACTCCAACAAATTGTCAAATTATTTATAATGATCATGAAACGGGAATGCCGTTGTCATTTCTTGATGCAACATGGATTACAGAAGTTCGAACACCAGCAGTTTCTTTAGTTGCTGCAAAGCATTTAGCGAACCCTGAAGCAAAAACATTCGGTATGTTTGGATGTGGGATTCAAGGAAAAGCACATGTGAAGATGATTGAAAGAGTGCTACCAAAACTTGAGAAGATTTATGTATATGATGTATTCGAGCCCGCAATGGATAAATTAATTGAAATATGTCAGCCACTAGTAAATGCTACAATTGTTAAAGCTGCATCTTATGAACAAGTTGCTAAACAGTGTGAAGTAATTGCATCTGCAATTCCTATTCATCACAATCCGAATCCTGTCGTAAAAGATGAATGGATTTCAAAGGGGCAGACATTAATAATGTGTGATTGTCACTCGGTATATGAAGATAGCGTTTATAAGCGAGCTGACATTTATACTTTAGACAGTATAGAACAGCATAAGGTTTTGGAAACATATGGGTATTATCCTTGGGGGCTTCCTGAAATCTATGCTGAAACTGGAGCAGTTGCGGGTGGCTTAAAACAAGGAAGAACAAATAAGGATCAGCTTATCATTTCAAATAATGTAGGAATGGCAGTTGAAGATATTATCGTTGCAAAAAGTGTATTTGATAGAGCTTTAGAACATAATTTAGGGATCAAAATTCCTTTATGGAAGAGTACAAAGACAAAAGTCTCCAATTGATAAATTAAAATGATTTTAATAATTGTTAGGCAGGGTATTCCTTGCCTAACATGTTAATAATTTAGTGTCACTTTAATATTTTGAAAATTCCGTGAAATAAAGCTATTAAATTTATAGTGGAGGGACCTAGATGAAAACATTAAATAAAAAAGATATAGTGTATTCTGGTTTAATGCTATTTGCTCTATTTTTTGGAGCAGGAAGTTTAATTTTTCCTCCTATGATTGGACAAGGAGCTGGAGCATCATTCCTTCCAGCTATTATAGGATTTGTCTTAACATGCGTAGGCTTGCCCTTACTAGGGATTATCTCTGTTGCTTTAAATAAAGGGAAAATAGCCGAAGTGACTTCGCGAATTCATCCAATGTTTACTTTAGGTTTTATGATTACATTGTACTTAGCTATTGGACCATTTTTTGCAATTCCAAGAGCTATGAATGTTTCATATGAAATGGGTCTAGTCCCATTTTTGGAAAAACCAAGTTCTTTATCTTTATTGCTATACTCAGTTGTATTTTTTGTTCTTTGTTATTTATTTGTTATAGTACCTTCGAAGTTAGTTGAAAGTGTAGGCCAGTGGATTACACCATTTCTTATATTAGCGATTATTATGTTAATTGTCGGATTTGTTGGTATGAATTTTTCTTCTGAACCTTCAATAGCAAGTAAAAGCTATTCAACATTTCCGTTTTTTCAGGGTTTTGTTGATGGATATTTAATGATGGATGCCATAGCCTCAATTGCATTTGGGACCTTTGTTATTGCTATGTTCAAGGAACGAGGCATAACGGATCAAAAGCAATTATTTAAAGGCACTGTTTACTCTGCTAGTATCGCTGCTATTTTCTTAGCTTTAGTTTATTTTGGAATCGGATATATAGGTGTTATTACTCGGTCAACCTTAATATTTGAAAACGGAGGGGAATTATTAACGTATGCAGCAGATGTAACATATGGCACCATGGGGGTTGCTTTGCTTGGTTGTATTGTAACGCTTGCTTGTTTAACGACGTGTATTGGACTAATTAGTGCATGTGGACAATACTTTAATTCGATTTTCCCAAAACATTCTTATCAGACAATTGTTATTTTAACGATAATTGTCTCATTCGCAATTTCGAATTTCGGCCTAACAACAATTATTAATATTTCACTTCCTGTTCTTTATGTAATCTACCCAATTACCTTTCTAGTAATTACCTTTTCCTACCTTCACAAGGTGGTTCGAATTCGAAGAGGTACTTATATCGGAACTTTCATTGGGGCCTTTATTGTTTGCGTTTATGATGGTTTAGTTGTGGCGGGGGTTGATTGGGTGTGGTTGACTAGACTTTTTAGTTATTTGCCACTGCTTGATATTCAGATGGCCTGGATATTACCTGCTTTAATTGGTGGAATAATTGGTTACTTTATTCCAGTTAAGGATTTACAATTGGATGAGGATGTACCTAGAATACCATCTGTTAAATCTTAAATTTAGATAAGTTAATTTCGTATGAGATGGAATATAATCAGGATGTTTATTTTTGTTCTTGATCAGTAATTAATTTCTTTGACATAAGTTCTGCTCTATCTAGTTGTTATATTCATTATAAAAAAATTACTCTATAAGAGAGAATTTTTTTAAGTGTCTATCTTATAGGGTACATTTTAAAAGTAGCAAGACTTTTCTTTTTACACTTAAGATAAATAATTAATGAGAACAAAGATAACTATTAAAAACAAAAAAGACTTGAGCTTCACACTGTGTAAAGCTTTATGATGTTGCTATAGATTCATCCTAGGTATCTTTTTAGGGTGAAATTCCTAATGCTTGGCCGATAAAATTCAAAGAATAGGAGTGTATGATTAAATAATTACAATTTTGATGTAGATGTTCACTAGTCTTGCGAGACGGAACAATGGAAACAAGGTTAGAAAAATAAAAAAGATTAGAAATTGATTGATAAAATATGGTATTTTTAAATAGAATTTCAACTATGGGGGGTAAAAAGTATGCATTTATTTTCACAAACAATAACTGACAATTGGAAGTCGCAATTTCTAAACGGAGACGTTATCTACAGCAATGGAATCTTTACTGTCACCATCAACCCTGACCTGAGCGAAGATAGTCGGGTCATGGTACTGGAAACTACTGACGGCCGGGTTTTGGCAGTCCTGACGCCTGAGATGGCTGATAAGTTAGATCTTTCTAAAGGACAAGAACTGTCTGAGCTGGACTTCCGCCAGAAATTGAATGAAGGAGGAGTTACACTGCATGGCGCAGACTATCTTTTTTATTTTTCAAAAACAGAAAAGAACGTCTTGCTGCAAGAAAACCAGGAAGGTACATTGCGCCAATTAACTGAGCAAGATGATCTGATTTTCTCAGAGTTCGAATCCTCCGCCTCGGAACAAGACTTGGATGACGCTTATGTGGAGTTGGATCACTGGGCAGTGTTTGGGTCTTTTGAGCAAAATCGCTTGGTCTGTGCTGCCAGCATGTATCCTTGGGAAGAAGATGTGCAAATTGCAGATCTAGGTGTATTGACTTTAACGTCCTTTAGAGGAAAAGGTCATGCACGCAAAGTGGTACGTTCAATCTGTAAGTACGCCTTTGAGCAGGGGTACGAACCACAGTACAGATGTCAGCTCGATAATGAGGCTTCTATGTTTCTAGCAAAAGCGGCAGGTTTGACGCTGTTTGGAAAGTGGGATGTCATTTCTCCTGATTGCACTGTCGGAGAATCCCAGTAGGATAGGAACATATATAAAATTCCTTGGAGAAAAACAGTAGATGTAAAAAGTCTGATGTTATTTACATCTGCTACGCACACTCTTTCAATAAAAACTAGACCGATTTTTCCTTATGATGGGGAAAATCGGTTTCTTGATTATGGAAATTATAGTATCGTAGGTTTTAGGTCAAGATGCTGGCGCTGTTGAATTTTTTTATACATAGCTTAATTATTATCATAAGTCTATGTTATTATTTACCGGCGTATATGTAGCAATGTAAAAGGAGAGTATCATGTACACAATTGGGCAAGTAGCTAATTTTTTAGGTGTATCCAGAGATACCTTGAAATTTTATGAGGAGAAGGAATTAGTAAAGCCAAAGCAAAATATTGAGAATGGGTATAGAAAATATAGTCATTTAGATATTTATGATATTACAACAGTAAATTTCTATAGAGAAATTGATATTGAAATTAAAAAAATCCAAGAATTAAGAAAAAGTAAGAGTATTGATGGAATTCAATCATTATTAGAAGAAAAAGAACAAGAGGTTTTACTGGAAATAGAGTATAAAAAACTTCTATTGAAAAAGATTCAAATAGTAAAAGAAGATTGTAAGAATATCAAACAATTCTTAGGAGAGTACATAGTTAAGGAAATGAAACCTTTAGAAATAAAGGGAGAGATAGAACATTTTACTGCGTATGAAGAATATGACACTTTAAAAAAGAATGCAGAGAGTTTAAAAAAAGCAGTTACGCTCACATCTTTAAGAAGAGTCATCCATTTCAATGAAAAAGGTATTATAGAAGATAAGTTTATAATTGTAAGAAAAGTGGAAGGCACAGATGAAGAAATAGAAGGTGAAATTCTATCCCATCCAAAATGTATTTATACAATTATTGAAGATGGCAGATGGTCAACTGGTGGAGAAAATATTGATCAACACGTGGAAGCGAATTTAAGAAAGCTTGCAATAGAAAAAGGGTATGAGCTTTTGGGGCAAGTTTATATAAATCTATTACTGACCACTTATGAAGATGGTCTTGAACGGGTATTTTTAGAGATTTATGCACCTATCAAGTGAACCTTATTGTTTCCCGCCCCTTTGCTAAAGAGGCAAACGTTATTCAACTTAATTTCAAGAAGGAAGAGCCATTTATTTAGGGGTTCTTCCTTTTTTTTGAATTTAATACTTGAACCCTCAACAGTTACAGTGTACTATTTAACTAGTACACTGTGAAGCGAAGAAAAGCTTTTTTAGATCAATTTATTTATTGCACACACGGATGTAGAGTCGATTTGAGATGTTCGAATAAGGATGCTGGCAATGGATGAAGGCGTATTTTAAGAAAGTGTGCAATAAATGACAACACAACTAATTGTTCTATTGCAGAAAAATGTCGATTTATTAAAGGTAGTGAGAGGTCCCGTGAACATAAAAAAGGGGATGTTAGAAACCAATAGCTTTACAATATTAGAAATATTTAATGAATTGAAAAGGAGATTAAAATGAAAAGATTTACTTTATATCTATTAATGGCATTCACTGTTGTATTGCTGTGTGCTTGTTCAAACGATACAACGCCTGACGAAGAGAGCAATGAAGAAAGCAATAAAGAAAGTAAAGGAAATTCCGTTAGCAATGTACCTGTTAAAATTCCAGACGATCTATTTGTTTCTAATAAAAAGAATGAAAATATTAGTGAAGATGAAATGAAAGCAAGTATAAAAAAGTATATGGATTATAGTCATGTAATCGATAAAGAAATGGAAACAATTGTTTATAAATATGAGGATGCTTCTGAATCGGATCGGAAAAAATTAAATAAATTAATGGATGAAGGGAAACAGAATGATGCGAATTTCAATGATTTTTTAAATAATAATACTATCCCTGATGATTATAAAGAACCTTCAAAGACAATTTATGAATTTGTTTCATCCATCAGGGAAACTTTAACACAATTTGATGAGGAAATTGTTGGAGCGGTTGAAAATGGTAGTTTGACAGATATATCAGATTTTGCTTCAGAGCATTTTTCTAAAGCGAACGGAAGGCAGCAACTAAAAATTGAAAAATTTTTGGACGAGAAAAAAATTAAAACTACATATTTCGATGAATAGAAAGAATATTTTTTACCCTTCATTGTTTTTGAAGGGTATTTTTTTCTTTCGGCGAATTATTTGATGGTATAAGTATTGACCTGTGAGTAACCCCCACGTTTAAGCTAAAGGTATTCTTAAATATATTTACGAAATACTAGTTTGAAAAGGGGAATATGCTTGAATAGAGAAAAGAAACTAAAGAAACCAGTAGCCAGTTTTATTTTACTAACCAATATCATTTTTTTGCCACTTTTTTGTCTTGTAGGAGCCACAAGTGTGTTAGGATTTCCTAAATGGATTTTTGATGTAATGCTCTGTATATCAGCTTGGTCCTCAACCTTTGCTTTTGCAATACTATTTAAAAAAATCTATCCTGGGCAAAGTTTTATGCAATTTGTAAAAGATAAATTCAAAAATAAACTTAAGTTTTCTGTGATTTTTATTGCAATTATGATTCAAGTTTTCATATTTTTGATGATTTTGTTTATTGTATCTAATACTAGTGAAGTAGACTCTATTATTACTGTTTCTTCATGGGGAATGCTAATCTATTACTTTTTTAATCACCTTCTTTCTGGGCCACTAGGAGAAGAATTAGGGTGGAGAGGTTTCGCTCAAATGGAGCTCCAAAAGAAGCATTCGCCATTAAAAGCTTCGATAATTATAGGGTTTTGGTGGGGGATGTGGCATCTACCCATATGGTTTACTACAGGGCTTATGGGCATTGATTTAATCAAATATATTCTACTCTTTATGATTGCAATCATGTCTACTAAGATCGTCATGACAGCATTTCATAATTTAAATCAAAATTTAATCGTCCCAATCATTATCCACCAATTCTTTAATTTCTTTCTGGGCTTAATAAACGGAAAATTAATTGATTTACTCATGTATAACGCAATTCTTTATTTAGTGGTGGCAGTTTTACTTATCGTGATCAATCCAAAGAAAGTATTGTATGGAAAGGAAGATACGAACGTTATTCATGGAAAGCATTACATGATTTAGTGATAGTTAAGCGTAAGTAGCGGAAGTTGATCAACGAACGGCTAACTTCAGCGAGGGTTATTATCGCCGAGCAAATGGGCAAATTTGTGGAATAGTCTATGGACTTAGAAGATTGGCGTACATCTAGAATTTTCCCTCATTGCGATGTCACACCTGAGTGGGTTATTTACCACCTCCTTGAACACGAGTCACATCATAGGGGACAGATTTTTCAGATGCTTGCAATTTTAAACTCACATTTATCATGAAGACATAAATATTGAAATAACATAAAATCGATGCTATTATGGATATGTAAAGTCTCTAATTGAGGTGAATAATAGTTATGAAATATTCTAAAGCTACAAATTATGCACTACACACAATGCTTTTTCTTGCAAAGGAAACACCAAATAAACCAGTGGGTGTCCAACAATTAGCTGAGATGCAAAATGTTTCTCCCACATATTTGTCTAAAATCCTAACGAAGTTAGTAAAAGAGGGAATGATCAACTCTGTATCGGGTGCCAATGGTGGATATACACTTCGTCACAATTGGGAAGATATTTCATTTTTAGATATTATAAATGCAATTGAAGGCAAATCGTCTTTGTTTGATTGTTGTTTATACAACGATCCTAAGTGTGTAATAAAAGAAGTAATGCTATCTGCAGAAGAAAAACTGGAGAATGAGTTAAGAAACAGAAAAATATCGGATTTTGTGAAAAAATAGTAGTGGATTTATAGTCCACCATTATTTTTTTGAGTAATTAGAGATATAAAGAGTCTTTTAAGTCTGCGAAAGAAACTTAACGACATTATTATTTTCTATACTCGATCTTCTCGATTTCTTGCTTCTATAAACTTCAAGTGATTTTAGCTTAGAATCATTCTATTTTTAACCTTATTTGAGCTAGAAGGCATGTTGTGATAGTAGACATTATAACAAAACAACCTGTACTCTAAACAATTTATGGAGGAGAGTTACATTATGGAATTATTTGATTGTGCAATTATAGGTGCAGGTGGCGCTGGACTAAATGCAAGCTTGATTTTAGGAAGGTCTCGGAAAAAAGTCGCGTTATTTGATAATGGAACAAATCGAAATCGTGTGACTCAGGAATCACATGGATTTCTTACACGTGATGGAATTAAACCAGCAGAGTTTAAAGAAATAGCTTTGAATGATGTAAAAAAGTACCCATCAGTTCATTTTTATCAAAACACAGTTAGGAATATAACAAAACAATCAAACGGTTTGTTTAAAATTGAGACGTTAGAAGATGTAGAGTATGTTGCAGAAAGAATTATAGTAGCGACAGGTGTTCAAGAGGAATTCCCCTCGGTTCCGGATATTAAAAAGTATTATGGGAAAAGTTTATTTAGCTGCCCAACTTGTGATGGATGGGAATTGAGAGATCAACCCCTAATTATTATTTCAGAAAATGAAGAACAGACTCTTTTTAAAGGAAAGCTTGTTTATAACTGGTCAGAGGATTTAGTGATAGCCACAAATGGTCATGAACTTTCTGCTCCGACATTGAATGAACTACAAAGAAAAGATATAGCTGTCATTACGGAACCTATTCAGCATCTAAATGGTGAGGATGGTTATTTAAAGAAAATAGTGTTTAGTTCGGGACTTGAAATCGAAAGAGCTGGAGGCTTTATAGTACCTAATTTTGTGCGTCCAAATCAATTTGCAGAGCAGCTCGGTTGTCAATTTAATGAAAATGGTAGCATTGTTGTCGATGAGTCAGGGCGTACGTCACTGGAAAATGTTTATGCAGCAGGGGAGACAGCTAAATTAGGCCAGTCTTCATTAATTGTTGCTGCTGCTGAAGGATATAAAGCGGCGATGGCAATTGTTTTCGACAGTACAATTTGAAAAAATTTTAACTTAATTACGGACATTAAAGCTCTTTAATGTTGATTGAAAGGGGGATAGTAGGTTCAAGTAAATAACGAAAAGCATATTATATCTTAGAGATCTTTATTTCCACGAAGGAGGAAAAATTATGTCAATTGCTCATGTCACAACAAAGCAAGAATTAGAAAAACACCTAAAAACTAAAAAGATTGTGTTAATAAATTTTTGGGCGGAGTGGTGTAACCCTTGTAAAATGTTCGGGATGGTTCTTAATCAATTCAATGAAGAATTCAGTGATAAGGTGAAGATTTTAAGGGTGAATGTTGATAAAAGCCCAGAGATTGCCGCGGAATTCCAGGTGCTTGGGATCCCTCACTCTCGTTTGATTATTCATAATAAATTACATGAACCAATTGTTGGATATGTTCCTTTTGAAAACCTAAAGCAGATTGTTGGAGTTTGATTCGTTATAATAACAGGAGGAAACAAGATGAGAGTTTATGATTGTGCAATTATTGGTGGAGGGCCCGCAGGATTAAATGCAGCACTATTGTTAGGTAGAACAAACCGATTAGTAGCATTGTTTGATACAAATAATGACCACCTGGCGTTCGAGCTTCAAGAAAGTATTTCAAGAAATGGGAATGCCGCTATTGAATTCATGCAAGCAGCAAAAGAAAAATTAAATCAATATCCTACTATTCATTCTATCGTTAATCAAAATGTTAGGGTTATTAAACAATCAGACAATAAGCTTTTTAAAATTTATGCCGAAGATGGCGAGAATTTTCTTGCTGAAAAAATCCTACTGACAGATGGTGCTAAAATACAGACGGATATTCCAAATATTGAGTTATTCTATAATAAAAGTATTTTTACGTCTCCATATAGCTTTGGTTGGGAGTTAAAGGGTAAAAAGTTAATTTATATTAATGAAACTAGTGATGTTGCACTAAATGCAAAAATTATTTATAACTTATCAAATGATTTAATCGTGGCAACAAATGGTAATGAAATAAAGGAAAAAGAAAAAAGAGAATTAGAAAATAAAGGGATTAATGTGATTACTGATAAGATTCAAGAAGTAAAAGGACATAATGGGGAATTGAGTAGTATTGTCTTTCAAAATGGTTTAGAAGTAGAAAGGGAAGCTGGTTTTATTACCCCATCCGCTTACACAACAAATGTAATCGGGCAAGGATTTTCTTGTGATTTTGATGAGCACGGATTAATAGTTGTAGACCATTTTGGAAGAACATCGGAAAAAAATGTTTATGCAGCTGGAGATGCTGCTCAGCCTGCACCAACGGAAATCGTTCTTTCAGAGGCAACTGGAATACAAGTAGCAAAGACTATTAATTCAGATATTTCAAGTGAAAAGTTTAAAAAGTAATGATCTCTTTGCTCAAGAGAAGGGAGAATTATTAGTTTGTTGATCCATTTGCCAACCAAGGTCGTTTTGGTTGGCAAAATTTTTGTTGCGCATTTCCTGGCTCATTTCCATAACTTCTCCACATGACTATGTTTAACAAAACGTCATCCCCAACTTTCGATAAAGAACCCATTTCCCCTAATACGGGATTAACGCTCCATTTTTATCTTCATTCAGCGAAGCGTCAGCCGCAGAAGACTCCCCTCTATATGAATACAATCTTCTTTTTGAAAGTATCTATCGAAAAAATACATACGTGCCGTTGGTAGCCATTAACTTTTGAATATTAACTATAAATTCGAAAAATAAAGTGATGGAATATTTTTTCTTTATTATGAAGTGGTGGAAACTGTTGATACATCAATGTTTATAGAAGGATATTAGATGAGTACGATAACTTCAATCGGTTTAATTGTGTACCAGCTCATGTTATAATGAGGAGCTTAAGATAATTAAGACTTTTACTTATAACTGAACGGATGCCAAGAAAGCCTCCGCATAGCGATAAAATATGGAGGTGTAAGAGGATGAATAAAATTTGGACGATTGATAAAATTAAAGAATTTGTAGAGAATAATTCGGATAGTAAGTTGCTAACGACGGAATATCACGGTTTTTCTCAAAAGTTACTATTTAAATGTGCATGTGGTAGCAACTTTGAAAAAACATTTACGAAATTTAAAAATAAAAACCAACGTAAATGTGACGTTTGCCAACCGCCAAAAGCGTCACGCTAAACGCCTAAAGAGAAGTTGGCATTATTTTTTAAAGCATAATTTTTTAGTTTGATTAAAATCACCTCTTACCTGTTGTCTTTTTGGAGATGAGATGATTTTTTATGGATATTACTATTACTGAAAAGATTGTGCAGATTAGTTAAGGGCTCAATATTCAAAGTAATGTTACAGCTAGAAAGAATATTAAAAGTGAGTAGGAGAACAAACATGATTGAGATAAAAACATCTCCAATAAGTGATGGAGAATTCAATAGAGGCGTATTTGCTAAATGTGATATCAAAAAAGGAGAGCTTTTACACGAAGCACCTGTCATTTCTTATCCAAACGAACAGCATCAATACGTTGAGCAAACCTTACTCGGTGATTACGCATTTGAGTATGGGATAGGTCAATCTGCTATCCTTCTTGGTTATGGAATGTTGTTTAACCATTCTTATGAACCTAATGCAATTTATGAGATTAATTTTAAAAATCGCACATTTGACTTCTTTGCTTTCACAGATATTAAAGCAGGAGATGAAATTCTAATCAATTATAATGGCGATGTTGATGACAAAGAGCTACTGTGGTTTGATCAAGAATAAAAAAGATAGCAAAATAAATCGGGGCGTTGATTCAAGAAGAATTGACGCTCTTTTTGTTGAAGTTATTGCGTATATTAACCCATTAGGTATGTTTGCTACTACAGTACACCGTGATTCTTCGAGCAATTAAATTTGTACAAGAAAAACAATAATCCTTTTTAGATGGAAAGAAGGGGGAAAAAGAGTGGTGAAAAAAAGGTTAACTTTTTTGGTTTTACTTGGACTATTCTTTACGATAACGGCTTGTAGCAACAGTTTGAGTGTTGATTACGAAGAGCGAAATCCTGATACTGTTATTTCGGAAACTATGAAATTAGAAAATTTAAGGGTATTAGAACTTGACACGAATCACGATGACAATAAAAAAGTTCTTAACGTATTTGGTGCTGAGTTAAAAGATGGTGTTTATGCTTATGACGAAGACAAGTATAAAACATATATTCTAATAAACTCTGATACAAGGGACTATTCTGATTATTCGTTTAAATTTGAAAAGGAAAAGAAAATTCTGACTCTTTCTTATGCAACTTCAGAAGGAAGTACAACAAATAAAAAAACGCTATTCCTTATAGAAAGTAAAAAAAAGAATCAATATGAGGAAATGAAACTGGTGAATAATGGTGATGAGAGTGGATTTTTGGGAGTGCATACTAAATAACGATTTTAGTCACTCGATAGCCTGCAATTCATTCAAGTAGAGCGGGCCTTAATGTCCAATGAACTGGTTGGAATTTCTACGGTAAAAAGGAGTTATTCTTAAAATACAGTATAATGAGAGCGTAACTAACCTGATGCCAATGACGATTTTCACTCGGCTGGAAGTGGCCCTTAACTAAACATAGGTAAGTGCAAAATTAAACAATACTATTTATATTTTACTGTAACTTCCTGTGAGAAGTGAAAGCTGTATATTTTGCTTCTGAAGAAAGCAATCCATAAACAAATGTAATAGCTAAACTGAAAAATGCTGCTATCGCAGTGTCTCCTTTATTTCTAAATTTAGAATGAATTAAATAAATACCGGATATACAAGTGGAAAATATGAATAAACATTTCAATAAATAATGAGGTATTCCTCCTGGTGGGAATCCAATCTGTAAGTAAATCTCTTTCATACTAAGAAAAACCATCAAAAGTAAAATGGATACACTAAAAATAAAGCATGCAAACCAAAGTTGAAAACTTCGTGTGCTTTTAAATACTTTCATTTTTAAAATCTCCATTTCTAAAAAATATTATTGTAATTGGTAACAGCAATGCTATTATTTCAAGTACAAGGCTTCCAAGATTAAGCAGACCGATCATAATACATCTCACCCATTTTCAAATTAGAGGACGAAAGGGAACTGGAAAATGTTTCTTGATTATTTTTAACTGAATTAAATATGAGGGTATGGAACAGCAAGGACGATTTCGACGCTTCGTAAGGTAGGGTAATTAGGCAGAGATAATAAAAGACTGTCCATAGACAGCCTGTTTATTAAATTTATCTATGGGACTTACCCTTGTAGCACTAGTCATTTTCAATAATGTAGGTAAAGAATTGACGGAGGAGGGATATGAGATGATTGATGCGCGTGAGCCAATAATTGTAGAGTTTCCTTTGAGAGGAGAATGGCACTCTCCTAACACTCCAGGGACAAAAATTCCGAGTCACGGCACAAACAAATTAGGAGCAAGATATGCTTATGACTTTATACAAGTGGATTGGGAAAGAAAGGGCTGGCCCGCCTATCGCGTTAGTTTGGCGCAATATCTACTTTTTGGGGTTCCCTTAGATGAATATTATTGTTGGGGGCAAGACGTATATGCTCCTTGCGATGGGATCATTGTCCAAGCAGAGGATGGTTATAAAGAACGAACACGAACAAAATTGCTTTCAGATATGTCTAACGCTTATAAAAATGCTCATTATTTCGACCCGAAGAAAGACGACATACAATCAGTTGCTGGCAACTACATCATTATAAAATGTGGCGACAATGTATATGCTGGATTAGTCCATCTTCAAACAGGGTCAATTCAGGTTTCAGTTGGTGAAAGTGTAAAAAAAGGTGAAGTTATTGGTAGAGTTGGTCATTCAGGTAACTCCTTTGCTCCGCATTTGCATTTTCAACTTATGGATAGTAGTGACATAGCTACTGCAAACGGATTGCCTCTTGCTTTTGAACAATACGAATTATTTAAAAATGGCATATGGGAAAAAGTAAATAATGGGATTCCAACAAATAAGGATAGAATTAGATTTCAAAAATCTGATGAATGGGATTAAATTAAAACTGCATAGAGGGGTACCATCATGAAAATGGGCTTAGCGTTGTAAATCCGCATTTTCCTAAAGGTACCCATATAAAAAAATTTCCGCTTACGGCAAAGTCAATAATTTTTCTAGCCCATTATTGAGCTATCCAGCGTCGTTAGTTTTTTTAGTCACTCGATATGAAAAAAGACTGCTATTCATTCAAATAGAGTGGGTATTATTGTCCATTTAGGTGGCTGGAATTTTTAAAAATTTGGTATAATGAGAGAGTAACTAGATAGAGGTTTTATGGGCGATTGGTAATCAAATTTCCACCTATTTTCTTCAAGTCCTTGAAGAGAAAGGAGTTGATGCCAATGACTATTTTTGAAGCAATGATGGTTGCTATAAGTTTTTCATCGCTTATAGTTTCAGTAATTGCATTGTCGTTTACTTTTACACAAAAAAAGTAAACCGCCTCCGCCTCGCAAGCTGTGAGTAGGTTTACTTTCTTCTCATTGCAAATCGCCTTTGAAGCGATTCGTCTTATATATTTTATATACATCTTCAATATAAATTATAACATGGAGATAAGTATTTATTCAAATAGAACAAATAAATACAGAATGATATTGGCTTCACAAGAATATAACTAATTCGACAGGCGAAAAACAGAGAACTAGATAGTTGTCTGTTTTATGTAACTGATTTTTTAGAGATGATCTGAAGCTAATGGGCATATTTTTTCAAAATTAGCAGATATAATGGCTTTTATTCACATAATAAAATTTGACGTAAAAACGATTGCTTTTTAGCAATGCATCGATCTGCTATAACAAAACCTGCATCTTCTATCATGTCATCAATTGTTTCAATTGTAACGACAACCACCTTATCGGCAATCCGACGAGCATGTTTCAGAATATTAAATTGATCTTCGGTTGATGTATGCGTAAATAAGTTATAGGGTAAATCAATGATAGCGACATCATAATGTTCTTTAACTTCTGAGATTGGACCTAATATAATATTGCCTGTCAACCCAAAATAAGTGATGTTTTTTCTGGAACCCTGACAAACATTGTAATTTATATCTCGCCCTTCAATATTAATTCCCATGGAAAGGGCTTCAATTACTACTGTCCCTATACCACAACAAGGGTCGATTGCACGAATATTTTGAGGCTGAGGAACTGCAATATTTGCAACAGTACGAGCTACTCTAGTACTAAGTGCCGTTGAATAACTGTGTGGCTTGTGTAAATGTTTAAGCCAAATGGATACACTCTTCATATGCTTTCCAAAATACCATTTTCCATCTATTAAAATAACACCAAATATAATTTCAGGATGATTTAGGTCTGGTTCCCCCTCAATACATAATCCTATCTCACGTTCTAACAATCGACGCTCTGATTGAGGGATTTTCTTCGTTTCATCGATTTCCATATTATTTAAACAAACCACTTTAAAAGTTGCTTCATTTACTTCTAGATCCTTCACCAATTTCTTGATGTTATCTATGCTGTTTTCTTCATACAGCACTTCAAGTCTGTCTTGTATAAAAGGGCTGCGGCTTGGATCAATTTTAATATTGCTTATTATATAGTTTGATGGGGAATCAAAACTAAAAAATGAACGCATCTCCATTCTACATAGATCGTACTCGTCAACATGATGTACATATGTGTATATAAATTTATTATTATTTTGCTCGTTGCTCAATTGATTACCATCCTTTTATATTGTTGTTCACTTGATTTTACTAACGTTCATAAAAAAACAAATGAAGTTACTTATTGTGTAATCGTATCATAGGCGTCTCTATCAAGCCACTCGATATCACAATTATGGCGAGCTATAATTGATTAGAGGGATTAGTGGAAATAATCTGTGAGAAGAAATAATATAAAAATAGATATCTATCAATTTCAACAGATCGGATTTTATGTCCCACAATGACAGGAGGGTGTTAAATGGTTGTAAAAGAAGATGTTTTAAATAGAAAGGGAGCTAGAAAGGCTAGTGATATCCCTAATGACGTTTTAATATTGTTGAATCAAGGAAAAATAGAAAGTGTTAATTTAACGGAATGGCAAGCAGTTCAGCACATTGTATTAGTAAAAAATGTTCTACCATCATTAGGGCTAGAAGACAAGTTAGAATTTATACTAACGGAGATAGAAAAGCAAAAAGTTGAAACGGGAATGAAGGCAATTCGTTTAATAGGAAGTTTATTAGATACAGTCTTGATGGATGAAATTGATACAAAAAAAGAGGAGTTAATCAAAATATGCTCTCATCACGTATCGGATAGTGTCCGATGTTGGGCGGCATTTATGAATAAAAACAACGATTATTCTTTAGAAGAGAAGCTGTTGTATATCCGACCTTTCGCAGCAGATCATCATTTTGGCGTTCGGGAAATTGCTTGGATGTCAATTAGAGAGGACCTTGCAGCAAATATTAAGAATAGTGTAGACCTGTTAACAGAGTGGGCAAAAAGCGGAGATGAAAACATTCGTAGGTTCAGTTTAGAATCAATCCGTCCTCGCGGGGTATGGACAAAGCATATTGAAATATTAAAGGAAGAACCGCAAATTGCACTTCCTATTCTTACTGTACTTAAATCAGATTCGTCAAAGTATGTCCAAGATTCTGTCGGCAACTGGTTAAATGATGCTAGCAAAACTCAACCAGAGTGGGTAATAAACCTATGTGATGAATGGCAAAGAGAATCTCCGACCAAGGCAACTGAAAGAATCGTTAAAAAGGCTCAAAGAACAATAGTAAAAGGCTAAATAATTGAGGAGAAGATTTAAATAAGATTTTTTTAGAAAAACTTTAGAGTTTAAAAGGATTAGGATGATCTATGGAAAAGAATAATAATAGAAAAGTGGAAGTGAGGTAAAAAGTATGTATATGTCTAAAGTACATGTATGGGTAGGTATTAATAATGCTGATGATGAAACTTTTGAAAAATACTTTGAATTAGACTATGATGATCCAGATATGGATATTGATGATCCTCTTTATAAAGTGTGTCAATTTTGTCTGGATATAAATGAAAAATGGTATGATGAAGACTGTATAGGAGTTTACAAGGAAGATAGTACGTTAGATGTTCGTATAGCATTGGAAGAGTTATCGGTATCGCAGGAAACATTGTTAGAAATACAGGACATTTGTATTAAAAAAGGATTAGAAGAAGTAAATGCTATGTTTTATTACATGGATTCAGAGATAGATGTCGTCGATAAAAACAAACTTTATAATGGATTAAGTTATATTGGAGAATTTGATACAAATTTATAATAACTAAATTTCATATTATGTAAAATGTAAAACATATGTAGAAAGTGTCATAATATCCTTTTTATATATGTTTTTATTGTTAGTAGGAATCTTAGATGGTCATAATAGAGAAATACAAGCGTGGGAGAGCGCATATGATGAACTAAAATGGGATCCTTCCGAGTGGATATAGTAATAGTCATTTACAATCAGGTGCCAGTATTTCTGTTGCAAGCTATTTATTTAGAGAAAAGAGATGCCTTAGAAGAAGAAAACTTTGATAAATTTGAAGAGAAGCTTCATACAACTATGATTTCAGTGCTTGATAATCTTCATAACGAGAAAGTTTTTTGTAAAAATAAAGATGATATTACGGTCTTCATTTTGATGTCTGATGACGAAAGAACTGAAGAAGTTGAGAATTATTCAGCTAGGTCGTTAAATTCAGAAAAAGTCTACAAGGAGTTCTTAAAAAGATTTGATAATATCGTATAGCTATTTACTTAGGAATTGCATGTAATACACTTTCTACATAGTATAGTGCTGACTTTTTAGTGATTAAGGTGTTATTTGAAAAATAGATCATCTATCTTAAGAGAGGGTGTGAAATTATGACGGAAGAAAAAATGAGTTTAATCAGTATTTGTAATGTATTATCACATCCAGAGAAAAATCCAGAGACTTGGTTTTATCTTCCTCCAAATTCAACGGAATGGAATTTAAATACAAAGGGGGTATTTTCACTAGATAGCTTTGATTTTCCAACTGATTCAGATGATTTTTTACCGGAACAAGTGAAAAATAATGGTTGGATAGAAACATTGGATGGAGCAAGTATTGAGGATGTAATTGATAATGTAAATAATCAATTAGAAAATCCAACACTAGATCAGTTACTCCAGGCGTTCATTTTTTATTTTGAAAACGATGCGTTTTTAGTTTTTTAAGTAGTTGGCTATTTAAATACTGCGGAGACATTGCAACTGCTTCTCCAAAAATATAGCTAGAGGATAGAAAAATGAAACTATATGAAATTAATAATGAAGAATGGGAAGAAAGTATAAAATATTATTACTCTTCAAAGAAGGAATATAGTAAAGAATTATTTCTAAATACGGTAAAGAACAAAGAGGAGATTGAACTTGATTTAACAAAATTTCAATCTGTTACACCATACATAAATTTAGATTTAGATGATTTTTTTATTAAAAAAATACAGATTGATTTAAAAGAAGCTTCAATATATTTAATAATAGATGAATGGAATTTTAAAATAATTTTTATTGAAATAACTATTATATTTTAAGATTATGGGAAACATTTGCATGAATTAAAATAGGTTTTACATCAGAGGAACTTAAAAAAGGGTTATTTAAAACCGTTTTAGATGTTGTTGACAGAAAGGGAAATGCATATTTAGGACGACATTCAACGGATATAAAAGGTCTTCCTAGGCTTTAAGTGGGGTGTAAATAATAATGGAAATAATGAGTAAGGTTAATGTTTGGATAGGAATTAGCAACGTAGATAACGATATCTTTAACGAGTATTTCAAAATCGATTATAGTGATCCAGACATGGATATTGATGATCCAAAATATAAGATATGTGAATTTTGTAAAGATATTAATGAAAAAGTGTATGACGAGGATTGGATTGGTGTCTACTGGCAAGATAAATTAACAGACGTGGATGAATTTATTGAGGAACTATCAGTAGAAGATGAGACGATGGTTGAAATAAAAAAGATCTGTATACACAAAGGATTAGACAAAGTAAACACAATGTTTTATTATTTCGATCCGGAAATAGAAATTACTGATGTTAATAAGCTTTATAACGGTCTGCATTATATAGGATTATTCGATACCGACTTTTAGTGCAGTAAGCAGATCAAAAGAGTAGTAGAACGCCCTTGATAATAGGTGATTTTTCTGCTCTTTTCTTGTGTTTGTTATGGAATTATTTTCATAATAACTATTATTTTGTTAATATAAATGAAAGAATTTAAGTAGCATCGTTTTCAGGTGGAAGAAGGGGAATATTGGATGAAGAGGCTTAAACCGGTCTTACATATTATCTATCCTGTAGATAATGCTGTTATAACACAATCTTACGAGAACCAATTCAAGTACACCGTGGAGGGAAGAAAATGAATAAATTCGATGATACACAGCTGTATGCGTTATTAAATGAATCAAATTATGAGAAAATCAATGCGTTTTTACAAACATACGGCTTAGATAGTGTTGATAGGGCCGGACGTACGTTTTTGATGTCCGCAATCGTTGAAGGTAAAGAGGAAATTGTAAATTATCTTGTAAATATTGGATGTAATGTGAACACTAAAGATAAAGCGGGATTAACCGCACTGCATTTTGCAGCTATTTATGACAGATATACTATTGTTAAGGTTCTTATAACTCATGGTGCTGAAATTGATGCAGTTGACCACATAGGTAATACTCCCTTATGGAGAGCGATAATGGAAAATAGTAATGAAACATTAACTATAAGGTATCTATTAGAGAATGGGGCCGATCCCAATAAGATAAATAATCGTGGGATAGCACCAAAGGATTTACTCGAATAGTGATCTACAACCGAGTCTCTATTATTTTAGATTCAGAAACATATGTTAAGAAGACGTATAAGCACTTTCTTTACATATGTTTTTTATATAAGACGTGGGACATCTTATCAGCATGACGGTCTAGGGAAACAAAAATGACAAAAAAATTAGGGGAGTGTACAAGGTGATAAAAAAAGAATACGATTTGCTGCTTAAAATTTTTGGAAATTATTACGACTCATACGAAGAAATGCTTTGCCGAGTAAAAGACGTAGAAAATGATACGGTTATTTGGAGTGATTCGTATTAGGGATTTTTCCCATATCAATATGCACTGAATCAATTAAAGAAGCCCAAAATCTACAAAACAAAGCCCAAATCTAAAGAAGGTATTATAGTAAATAAGTTAAAAGATGGTGAACTGTACTATTCTTATGATAATGAAAATAAGGGATGGGGCAGTGTTTTTGTAATAAAAGAAGATGGAATGAAACTGTATCTAAGGTTTTTAAATAACGATAATGATGAAATAGTTTTAGAACAAGTATATTGTGTAGTTTTTAAAGAGACTGTGATTGAAAAAGTATTATTCTATTTAAAGGACGTTGACTTGGACGGCGACGAAGAATTGAACGAAGAAACATTTTTGATGGATGAGTATTCATATAATAGCAATGCGACAATTGATACAATTATAAGAAATGGTTTCTATCATGAAAGTAAAAATATTATACCAACTACCACATTTCGATTTGAGTATGTTAACGAAGATATATTCATATACACAAAACAATTGAAACTAAATCAAATGGATGTCGAAAAGTTAAAGTGGAAGATTAAAAGATTAAAAAATCTAAAATCAAGTAGGGTATTAGAAACGGATAGTGTGGACTATGCCCATTTTAAGTAATACTAGACAGTAGGGATTATTGAAACATGCTCTGTCAAATAGTTATAGGAAATAATAAAAATACAGCGGCTTGAGTCTTGAATTCTAAAGGGCTCAAGCCGTTTAATCTTTTCAGGAATTAATAAGGTGAATCTAAAAGTGATTGAGGTAACATTTGGAAATGTAGGGGTATTGGGATAAAATAATAGCTAAGCAAGAGATAAGTCTAATATTAAATCTGAGATTAAAGGAGTAAGTATGAAGATAACAGAGATTATTAAAAAAATTGAACAGGATCGTAATTGTAGACTTGTCAAAAGGATTACAGATTTCAGGAGTGAATTAGCTCTTCCGAAAGATTTGAATTATTTTTTTAGCAATTATGACTCCTTACAGATGTTTGTAAATAAGCCCTATGGAATAAAAATAGTTTCTTCAAATGAGTTTATGCCAACTAGTAAAAGGCTTTACCCAGAGGATGATGTAATTTGGGAGGAACTCGAAGGGGATATTAGTAATGAATGGTATCTTATTGCAGAATCTGAACAAATCAACCAATACATAAGCATTGATATGAGCAAGTCTCATTTTGGTTATTGCTATGATAGTTTCTTGGAAACTCATGCAACACCAGGGGATAGTCAGATTATTGCTAAAAGCTTTTCGGAACTGTTGGAGCAATTATACTCTAGTAAAGGTGAAAATTGGTTTTGGTTGGCTGAAAATTTCGAGTTATATGGGGATGCTTATGATGGCAGATGAAATATTCGTTAACGGTAAGTGTTTGTGTTATAATCGGACCATTTTTATCTAGTGTATATCCTTCAAATCTACATCTGAAACGGAAAAAACGAATAGGGAGGTACATCATGTCGGAAATAATAAATAAAGACCCGATATTACCAATTAGACAAATAGGGGAAGACAATTGGATTGAAAACCTTACATCCTTTCTTGAGAATCATGATGTAGAAGTGATTTCATTAAAAGGTGAAAAAATTTTTCAAAAGACAGAGCAACATCTAGATTGGATAATTCCCTCATAAACGAAAGATTATTTCTTAAATTTTGGTGGTATTGAAAGTTCTGATTTTATGTACAATCTTAAGAAAATTGGTGAGTGGGAAGTATTGACAAATTCAATGTGGGAGTTTGTATCATTAAACTTTCAACAGGAAGTAACAGATAAATATATTGTTTTTTCAGAAAGTCCTAGCAATGATCCTATTTGCTTTAAAAGGGACACTGGAGAGGTATATTTGTTTTCTCATGATCCCATTAAAAGGGCTAAAGTATATAAAGATTTCAATGACTATTTATTAAATGAGATAGTTGAAATCCAAAAATTGTACGCAGAAGTTACTTTTAATAGTTCGAAGGAAGAAATAGAGTATAAAGAAAATTTGTTGGATAGCGATGGTATTGATTTTGATTTCCGTAATTTAAAACTTTAAGTGCAAATAACAACAAGGATGACTTTAAGAGACGTAAAAAGGACTTTAAAAACCAAATGATTGTAATCTTAAAAGGAGATTAAGATGGAGATAAATGAGATTATACAAACTAATTGGAAAAATAATCAGCTTCCAGGGATAGATGGTGTAATTTATAAATCAGGTAAAGTTATTATTATGGATTCTTATGAAGTAATTGACGGTAATACTACAAATTACTTTATAAATCCCTTGTGTGAAACCTCTTTAGAAAGTATCATGTCTTTTAATGAGGACATCTGGTGTGAGATTGAGAAACATCCACAAGTTCAACAAAATGATAGATTATTTATTTGTGGTGAAGGTGGTATGGGGAATGAAGGGTTTATTGCTAATGTTGACATGAATAATAACTTGAAATGGGCATTCTTTTCAACGGTTTCCAATCCATTTAATAAACTTGAACTTGAAGATAACTTATTAAAAGCATATTCAACCTCGGATTTAATTTATGTGATAAATATTAACAAACCGGAGGAAATGACTATAAAAAACAAATAGTTGATTAAGCGTAATTCAAATTTATTTTTAATCAATAAAATTCCAAAACATATGTAAAGAAGATGTCTTTATATATGTTTTTTTGTATAAAAAATTTACTATCTTCAGGCAGGGATTTTTGACACAAGAGAGAAAAACCACTGGATGCTTTGATATTAAAACGTTAATGAATAGCTTTCTTGATGTGCTCGGGTTGAATACTGCAAAAGGTGATGCAGCCCTACCTTGGGGACGAACTGAAAATGGGGATACATTAAATTGGATTGTGGATACTTAAGGTAATTGGTTTATTTTGGTAGATGATAGATCAGGTGATGATTATTTTGAATATAAAGGCTCTATGACTGGATTTCTCCATGATGTATTAAGTGGTAGTATGGTTTGCCTTATATTTCCAATTGATTTTCCTGATAAAATACCTTTGTCGGTTTAAAGGATTAATGATCAAATAGTTGAACTAAAAAACTATAAACCTGTCACATTTAATATAATATAAACCATAAGTAATGCAAAGGTATCCATTCAAAAGTCATATTTCGAATTTTTATAGCGGAAAATAAGCGGATAAAACAAAAAAATAATTGACGCAAGTATTTAATGTGTGATAAAAATGATAGTATCAATTCGGGAAATTAATATTTGGGCAATGATAGGATAAAGTAGTGAAAATCTCCCTATTTCAGAGAGCTGGTGGTTGGTGCGAATCAGTATATAGATTATCATGAATTTCGACCTGGAGCATCTTTCATAAATCACACGTTGTGAGGAAGTGGAAGACGGTAGTGAATACCGTTATCAAATAAAGTGGTGAAGAATTTTATTCACAACTAGGGTGGTACCGCGATATATATCGTCCCTACGTATTTACGTAGGGACGTTTTTTCTTTAGGTCTTACTCT
>NZ_LIYL01000059.1:174466-231001 GCF_001278875.1 Lysinibacillus sp. FJAT-14222
TATATCGTCCTATTTACGTAGGGACGTTTTTTCTTTAGGTCTTACTCTTGTTGTATTTTTCATAACTAGGGTGGTACCGCGATTTTAATCGTCCCTACGTATTTTACGTAGGGACGTTTTTTCTTTAGGTCTTGCTCTTGTTGTATCTTCATAACTAGGGTGGTACCGCGATATTTTTATCGTCCCTACGTTTTCGTAGGGGCGATTTTTATATGAAAGGAAGCAATTGTATGAGAAAGGAGTCACGATAGACCAATATGAATAAAGACCGAATTGTAATAAACAAAGAAATAGAAGAAGAGAGGAGATAAAGAGATGGAGTCACAGCAATGGACATCAAAATTAGGTTTTATTTTAGCTGCAGCAGGTTCAGCAATAGGTCTTGGCGCGATTTGGAAGTTCCCGTATATGGCCGGTATTGGAGGTGGCGGTGCGTTCTTCCTTATTTTCATCGGTTTTACATTATTAATCGGTTTACCATTATTATTAGCAGAATTTGTAGTCGGAAGAAGTACACAAAAAGAGGCTGTTGAAGCATATAGAAATATTGCTCCAAAGACGCTATGGCCGTGGGTCGGAAAATTAGGGATTGTCACATGTTTCATATTGCTTTCATTCTACAGTGTTGTAGGAGGATGGATTTTATTATATTTATGGAATGCAATTACAGGGAGACTATGGGAAGGAAATGGTGCGTACGAAGCAACTTTTGATGAAATCATTTCTAATCCATTTTTAGCGGTTGGATCACAGCTATTATTTATTCTTCTTACTATTTTTATCGTAAGTAAAGGTGTTCAAAACGGTGTTGAAAAAGTAAATAAGTATTTCATGCCAGCACTATTCGTTTTATTCTTTGTATTAATTATTCGTGCTCTTACATTAGATGGAGCAGGAGAAGGGGTTCGTTTCTTCTTACAACCTGATTTCTCAAATGTTACATCTGAAGTTATTTTATATGCGATGGGGCAGTCGTTCTTCTCGTTATCTGTCGGTGTAGGCGTAATGGTAACGTATAGCTCATACTTACCGAAAGAAGAAAGTTTACCACGTTCCGCATTTTCTATCGTCGGTTTAACGCTTGTGATTACATTACTTGCAGGGCTTGCTATTTTCCCGGTAGTCTTCGCATTTGGAATGGAACCATCTCAAGGGCCAGGTCTATTATTTATTGTATTGCCAGCGATTTTCAGTAAAATAGCATTCGGAAAATTATTCTTCATTATTTTCTTGTTACTATTTTTCTTTGCAACGATAACATCAGCCATTTCAATGTTGGAAATTAGCGTTGCCTCTTTAACGACAAAAGGTAAAGGGAAACGCGAAAAAATGGCATTGATGGTAGGGTTACTAATCTTTGTTGTAGGGATTCCATCGGCGCTTTCATTTGGCGTATTGAGCGATGTGACATTGTTTGGAAAAACCATCTTTGATTTAGCAGACTTTACAGTAAGTAATGTTCTTATGCCACTCGGTGTATTATTAGTTGCGATCTTCGTACCGTTTAAAATGAAGAAAGATGTTTTAATGAAAGAATTGGGTGTAAGTAAAAATAAAGGCTATAAATTATTTGTATTATGGTTATTCTTACTTCGCTATATAGCACCAATTGCAATTATTATCGTATTTTTAAATGTAATTGGATTGATTTAAAATACAAAAGGCCCTAGCATATCGTTATGTTAGGGCCTTTTCGCTATCAATTATCTGTTTGGCAATTCGTGTACTGTAAAAAAGTAAACGTAAAGTAACTTCAAAATATATAATAAAAGTTGATTTTGAAGTTATTTTTTGTTTACTTCACTTTTTTTCGGCACAAGAAGATTTGATTTTAACCGTCATCCCAAAAGCTGCTCAGGTCCAAAAGAAACTGATCGGGGCACCTCAAGAACTGCTCAGGTTCAAAAGAAAACTGCTCGGGTTCAAAAGAAGACCGCTCTATTCACCTAAAAAACTGCTCCGGTTCAATCAAATATAGCCCTCCACGGAATAAAAGCGGAAACCAACGCAAATCAAAGCAATACCTGTCTAAAACAGATAAAATATCCAAAAAAAGAATAGCTTGACATCAAACGAAATAGCACAAACATCACAATTTTTTCTGCATATCATAATGGAGAAAGCGTTTTCTTCAATTAATATAGAAGAAAGGCACTACAATTCAATCAAGTTTGCTGAAAAATACTTGCTAATTTAAGTATGGATAAAAGGGTTCTTGCATGGTGTACATTTCGTTACTTGGTTTTATTACAACATTTGGGGAGAAGGGCATGAAACCTTGATTGGCTAATTATCTTTGGATAGTCATGTCCGAAGAGATTCGGCATGTAGATGTTGTAATAAAGATCCACAACCTGCTGTTGAAGTGATACATCTTTATACAAGCAAAATTGTTTATATTGATATCCACATATATTTTCGTAAAGACGTGGTTTATTTTGGCATGTCCAATCTCTCACTAAATTCTGTAAATTAGATAATTTCAGCTAGTTCAGACAAATATTTGTACGATTATAGGAAATCCACGAAAAAAATTCGCAAAAACCTTAACTATTTCATATGAAATCCGTATAATAAATCAAACAGTGTGAAAATTGTACATTTTCTATCGATTAATTGCGTGAATTTTTTAAATTGTATTGACGTAGGGAACGATAATTTGTACACTGTGTACATTCAATTGTTTTTTGGAGGAATACATTTAA
Organism: Lysinibacillus sp. FJAT-14222; assembly: GCF_001278875.1. Lineage (NCBI taxonomy): Bacteria > Bacillati > Bacillota > Bacilli > Caryophanales > Bacillaceae > Lysinibacillus > Lysinibacillus sp. FJAT-14222. The sequence goes on from NZ_LIYL01000059.1 coordinate 177,172, forward strand.
TTTAAAAAGTTAGGATTTGATGGATTATGATCGTATGTAAATTTGGTGGAACATCTGTAGCAAGTGCAGAACAAATTCAAAAAGTAGCAAACATTGTAAAGTCTAATCCGGCACGTAAAATCGTAGCCGTTTCAGCACCTGGGAAACGCTCTGGTGACGATATAAAGGTAACTGATTTATTAATTAATTTAGCAACGGCAGCATTAAAAAATGAAGATATTGAAGGGGAATTACAAATTGTTGTGAATCGTTTTATGGCGATTGCAGATGGTTTGCAATTAGATCATACAATTTGTGACGTGATAGCCAAAGATTTACGTGAACGTGTACAAGGTAATAAAACGAATGAGGAATTATTTATTGATAGTATCAAAGCGGCAGGAGAGGACAATAACGCGAAGCTAATCGCAGCTTATTTCAATTCAATCGGAATGCCGGCACGCTACGTAAGTCCAAAAGAGGGTTTGGTAGTCAATGATTTACCTGAACGCACGTATGCATTACCAGAGGCTTATGCCAATTTAGCACCTCTAAAACATACAAAAGAAATTATTGTGTTCCCAGGTTTCTTCGGTTACACTGAAGCGGGCATACTGCGTACATTTGACCGCGGTGGCTCTGATATTACAGGCTCAATTTTAGCAGCAGCTGTTGAAGCGGAGCTTTATGAAAACTTTACGGATGTGGATTGCGTGTTCTCCGCGAATCCGAAAGTCGTGAATGATCCAGTGGAAATTAAAGAAATTACGTATCGCGAAATGCGCGAATTATCCTATGCAGGCTTTTCGGTGTTCCATGATGAAGCGTTAATGCCTGTCTACAAGATTGGGGTGCCAGTTAACATAAAAAATACAAATAATCCAACAGCCCCAGGTACTCGTATCGTACCAAGACGCCCTGCAACAGGTCGTCCAGTTACAGGTATCTCGGCAGACAGTGGCTTTTCAACTTTATATGTGTCAAAATATTTGATGAATCGTGAAGTAGGCTTTGGACGTAAGCTTCTACAAATTTTAGAAGATGAAAATATTTCATATGAACACACACCGTCTGGTTTAGACGATATTTCTGTCATTATGCGTTCAAATCAAATAACATTAGAAAATGAAGAACGAATTCTTTCTCGTGTGAAAAATGAATTACTTGCAGATGATGTGCAGATGCGTCATGGTTTCTCTATGATTGTTATCGTAGGCGAAAATATGCGCAATAACACAGGTCTAGCGGCACGTGCTGCAACTGCGATTTCAAAAACAGGTGCAAATATAGAGATGATTAATCAAGGTTCATCTGAAGTTAGTCTAGTATTCGGTGTGCAACAAGAATTTGAAAATCAAATTTTACAAGCGCTTTATGAAGAGTTTTTTGCACATGCAAGAGTATAAGGAAATAAAGTGAGCAGTGGAGGGGGTCACCCCCACTGATTAATAGTCTTCACCAATCGCGCTTTTACGGGCAGTTAATGTCCCACCTCCCAACTTTGCTTTCGTTAAATGGGAGTCTTACGGCTCGTTAATGCGAGATAAACACTAATCCTTGTATTGGGTTAGTGTTTTCTTTTTGACGAGAATACGGTAAAATCGAGGGCGTACATAGATTGGAGGGCTTTTTTTGAAAAAATTATCGTTTGGTATGTTTCTATCAATGATTGGCATACTATTTGTTTGTTTAACGATCATGGATATCTTACCGTCATCGACAAAAACAATGAAATTTGTCTATATCGGTATTGGCTGGGTATTTATCATTGCTGGATCCATTATTCGTTTTAAAAATTTAAAACAAAAGCAATAAGAAATATCTCGAAATTGAATTGTTATAAAACGCAGATTTATGATACAATTTCAAAAAAATAAATAATTCGAGTATTATGAAGTTATAATGCTGTACAAAAATTCGAAAGGTTCAAATTTGGGATAGATCATTAAATTAAGGTTGAACAGTACAAATTCTTCTTTGTAAGAATTTGTTTTTTTTATCAATGAAATGAATAGGAGGTGAGATAATGCCAGTACTACGTAAGGATGATATTCATATTTCCGACCATTATGTTGCCGTCCAAACAGATTCACCGATGAAGGTCGTATCCTCGGCAGTACATAATCCGGGCTTTGGCTTTTATACACATTTGATGAATCGTTCAGTGCCCTATACGTATGATGAACGCAAACCACAGGTAGAATTACAACGTTTTTTAAAGTCTGAGGGTTTTCCAATTGACAATACAGTTGCGATGATGACGGCTGTCTATGCCAGGTATGCAACAATTCGTGAGTTTACATATGAGGGAATTCATCTTGTCATAATGATTACGGCTGGTCTTGGCAATGCCGTCGATATTACGCGTGCCTTTCATCGTCAGGAGCAGTATCATGCTGGGACAATTAATACGTGGGTACTAATAAATGGGAGATTGTCGGATGAAGCTTTATTTCAGGCAATGATTTCTACGACAGAGGCAAAGGTCAAGGCACTTATGGATGAGGGCATAACAGATCCAACAACGGGTACACAAGCTACAGGTACTTCAACGGATAGCTTGTTGATTGCCTCAACAGAGGAAGGTGACTACCATCAATATGCAGGACCGATTACGATGCTAGGAAAAGTTATTGGCCACGGTGTTTATGAAACGATGCGTGAGGCTATTCAAAAATATAAAAAAGATAAAGAGGAGAATCCTATATGATGGTACTGATGATTGCCTGTATCATCGGGCTTGTTTTTGATTTAATTGTAGGGGATCCTCCTAAAATGCCTCATCCAGTACGCTGGATTGGAAAGCTCATTCAATCTCAAACAGAATTATGGAATAAAGGAAGAATGAGAAAATTCCGTGGCATGGTGATGGCGCTCGCTGTAGTAGGCACAACCATGTTTGTCGTGACGGCTATTTTACTACTAAGCTATCAGGTTAGCCTATTATTTGGCATATTGGTTGAGGGGCTACTTATTGGTATAGGACTCGCGCAGCGTAGCTTGAAGGAAGCGGCGATGGCTGTCTACGAACCGCTTGCCGAAGGGGATTTTGCTGAAGCTCGCGTGAAGCTTTCTTGGATTGTCGGACGTGATACGGAGAAGCTTGACGAAGATGAGATTGTTCGCGGTGTTGTGGAAACGGTCTCAGAAAATACGAGTGACGGTGTAACAGCTCCATTATTTTATGCCTTTTTATTTGGAGCAATAGGGTTATGGGGCTATAAGGCAGTCAATACGTTAGACTCTATGATTGGCTATAAAAATGAAAAATATAAAGACTTTGGTATGTTTGCTGCCAAGCTGGACGATGTACTAAACTTTATTCCAAGTCGATTAACTGGCCTACTAATGGTGCTAGGTACGAAAAATGAAACAAATGTATCTCTTGCTAAGCGCTTAAAACGTTGGGCTCAGGATGCGAAAAAGCACCCGAGTCCTAATAGTGGTTATTTAGAGGCAGCAACAGCTGTGCAACTTGGTGTACAGCTTGGTGGAAAAAATACATATCAGGGTGTCGTTTCATATCGAGCAATAATGGGCGAAAAATTAGTTCCATTAACAAAAGAGCATATTGCAACGTCTGTTATTCATATGCGCATTGCTACTTTGCTCTTTACTCTTGTTATATTAGCAGTGGAGGTGTTAATTTTTGCAATTACCTAATCACGGAGCAAATCCGCAAAATGTTTATCATCAGCTAGGGCTTGTTATGCCCGAAGAAGTGTATGATTTTAGTGAAAATGTCAATTCGGCAGGGCCGCCTCCGTTTGTTGAGGCACGTTGGCGGACATTTTATCCGCTTATTCAACGTTATCCAGATCCGGACGGTGAGCCGTTTTTATCAAAGGTGGCAGCTTTTCATGATGTTCAGAAAGATTCTATATTACTAGGTAACGGTGCATCCGAGCTTTTTAGTGTTCTAGTTAGACGCTATGCCAATAAGCGTATTATTATCGTACACCCAACTTTTTCAGAATATGAACGAACATTAACAGCAGTAGGTGCTGAAATTGTGCCTGTTATAGTAGAGGATATTGTTCACTACACATTGCCGATGGAGCATCTGAAGCGTGAAATGGTGAACGCAGATGCTTTATATATTTGCACACCAAACAATCCGACGGGGGTGCTTCCAAAGAAAGAGGAGCTTCTCCAATTAATCTCTCACGGTGCAAAGGTCAATTGTGAGCTTGTCATTGATGAGGCATTTATTGACTGGGTGGATGAAGCCTATTCATTGATCCAGTATGTGGTAGAAAACCCTCATTTGATCGTCGTTCGTTCGATGACAAAAATGTATGCGATTCCAGGATTACGCCTAGGCTATTTAGTGGCGAGCCCTGTAGTTGTTGCTGAGCTAAAGTCTATCCTACCGCATTGGAACTTGAATGCCTTTGCCCTCACTATCGGTACAGGCTGTTTAGATGAACACGTTTATTGTCAGCATGCTATTGCCTATGCAAGAAAGCAGCGGGAATCGCTACAAAGCTATTTACAAAAAAATGGTTGCCAGGTAACGAATAGTGTAACGAATTATGTATGTTTTGCCTTACCAAAAAATCAGCAAGCCGATACATTTTTTACGTATTGTTTATCAAAGGGCGTCGTACTACGTCATACCAAAAACTTTATGGGCTTAAATGGTGAATGGTTCCGTATCGGGATTAAAGATATTGTGGCCATGACTTATTTACAGAACTGTTTACAGGCGTGGTTTAACGCTAATTAGGGGTGAGAAAGGTGACAACATTTTATTTAGTGAGACATGGCGAAACGGTGTGGAATAAAGAGCATCGGCTACAGGGATGGTTAGATTCGCGACTGTCTGAAAAAGGTATTTTACATGCAGAAAAACTTCGAGATCATTTGAAAAATTTTTCTTTTACAGCGGCATTTAGTAGTTCAAGTGGACGTGCCAAGGAAACGATGCACATTCTTGTAGGTGATCGACAGCTTCCGATATACTATGAAGATAATTTTCGGGAGATTTTTTTAGGAAATTGGCAAGGGAAAACAGTCGGGGACATCATGACTACGCATCGCCTTGATTATGAATTATATACCGATTATCCTGCACAATTCGTTGCAACCCATACCGAAAGCTTTGGTGCGGTAACGGAACGAGCGATGTTTACGTTAAAAAAGATTGCAGAAAAATACCCGGAGGACAATATCATAATTGTATCCCATGCTGTAACGATTAAATGTATTATAAACGCCATTTTAGGCAGAAGCATCGATCAGCTTTGGGCAGCACCATTCATTAATGGTACAAGTGTAACGATCATTGAACAATTCCAGCAACAATGGGTCGTTAAAGATATCGGTAACATTCAACATTTACAATAGGAGGCGTAACCATTGCCACTGATTTTCATTACAGGGGGAGTACGCAGTGGTAAATCCCACTTTGCTGAAAAAGCGGCTGTTACTCACTATCAAACAAAGTTCATGCAAGCACAACGACTTATTTATATTGCTTCTGGAGTAGCGATGGATCGTGAAATGGAGAAGCGGATAATGCGACATCAGGCAGACAGACAAGCGCAAAATATCGAGTGGCTTACGATAGAAGCACCTTATGAAATCGCAGGTACATTGCATAAACTGACCGATGGAGATATCGTGTTATGGGACTGTGTGACTACATGGCTGACAAATGCATTTTATGAGGGTTATGACATGGGGACTCCCTGTGTGGAACAACCAGGCTGTTTAGAGGAGAAGCTTCGTGTTTTAAAAAAGGCAGTAGGGACGTTACTTGAGAAAAGGGTGACGTTTTTTGTCGTCTCGAATGAATTATTCGATGAGCCTCCATATATAAACGAGGAAGTTGAATTATATCGACAAATGCTCGGACAATTACATCAATGGTTCGTTTCTATAGCGGATGAGGCGTATGAAATTAATTATGGTATCGTAAAGAAGTGGAAATAATGAACGCGCTTAGAAAATTAAAAGAAGGCAGGCAAGACGATGAAAAGTTTCTGGCATAGCATACAACTTGCATTTCAATTTTTTACAGTTTTGCCGGTACATAAAGAAATTCCTTTAACGAAGGCAACTATTACAGGGATGTTCGCCTTTTTGCCATGGATTGGGGCTCTTATGGGCACCTTAGTGGCAGCGGTGATATATGGTTTAACAGAATGGACGGCGAGCAGTGAGGTATTGCTTTCTTTTGTGATTATCGGATTACTCGCTTTATTTACTGGTGGTTTACATTTAGACGGTTTTATTGATATGGGGGATGCGTATTTTTCGTATCGGGACCGAGAGAAGCGGCTTGAAATTTTAGATGATCCACGTGTCGGTGCATTTGGTGTACTTTCAGTGCTATTTTTAGTGCTAGGTAAATTTGTTATACTGCATGAACTATTCGTGCAGCATAAGTTAGCTCTTTGGATGCTTATTTTTATTCCCTTATTAACACGAGTAGGCATGAGTTTTTATTTTATGTCGCTGAAGTGCTCAAAAGAAAAAGGGCTTGCCTACTTTTTTAAATCACATATTAAGCCGGGATTACTTATATGCTTTATGCTTATCACACTAGTTGTGGCGTATAGTAGCTTATTGTTTGTAATAGGCTTCTCAATTGTTCCATTAGTGCTGATAGCTGTATTAGCGATTGCCTTTCTAGTTTTTCGGCAATTTACAGTGCGCAACTTTGGTGGCGTTTCAGGGGATTTACTCGGTGCATCAATTGAAGGGATGGAGGTTGTTCTGTGGGTGACGTTGTTATTGTGCGCTTAATGAGACATGCACCAACAAAGGAAAATTTGGAAAAGCGATATATTGGCTGGACAGACTCGTCATTAGCTGATGCATCTTTGCTTTCTGTTGTAGATAAAGGTGTCACGAAAGTGCACGGTAGTGATTTGCTACGCTGTAGGGAAACAGCTGCTCGTTATTTTCCGAATGCAACTTACATGGCAGATAGAAGATTTCGAGAGTCGAACTTTGGAGAATTTGAAGGGCGAACATATGAGGACTTAAAATCGGATGGTCGTTATTGTTCATGGTTAGATGATCCCGTTCAGTCACCACCTCCAAAAGGGGAAGGCTTCGATGTATTTTGTGCGCGTGTCATTGAAGGATTCACAGCATTACCAAAAGATGAAGATACTTATCATCTCGTTGTACACGGTGGAGTCATTCGAGCGCTACTTGTTGCATTTGCACCAACTGAGCAACCTTTTTGGTCGTATCAAACACCGCATGATAAAATGTTTTCTTTAACGTTTACAAAAAAGGCTTGGGAGGAGGGAGCGAGATGCATGTCTTTATCGGAGGAGCCTATAGTGGAAAAACCGACTATGTTATGAAATTGCTTGCAGATCAACAAGTTGAGCTTGTAGATGGCTATGTACCTGATGATACTCCTGCCTGTGATGTACTTGTTATTAAAAACTTAGAGAAGTGGCTCATAACACAAGATCTTGAGGATGATGAAACCCTTATTAGAACCATTTTGACAAGGCTAAAGACTCTTGAAGAAAATTGTACACTGTATATTATTGTGACCGATATGGGACGGGGAGTTGTGCCAATGGAAAAACAGGCACGATTATTACGTGATGCATGTGGGCGTTTGTACCAGGCATTATTTGCTGAAGCCGAACTCGTTGTACGCATCTGGTACGGTATCGGGGAACTAATCAAATAATATAGATTTGAAAAATTTAGAAGGCTTTTCATTAAAAATGTTTGGGTTGATGATTGTTAAAACCTTCGCTATGTTTGTTAGTTGATTGGAGTGGAGGCTGAGTGACTCCTTGGGGATCAGCGATAGAGGAACCAAGGCTAAAACCATCACGTCCTGTGATAACGCCTTCGTGACCAACATCATGCTGTTGCTGTCGCTACGCTTTCGCGCAAAAAACATCTGTTGGCCCAAGCGGCTCATCGGACGCCCCCAGGAAGCTTTGTTCTGTGCGAAAGCGAAGCGGCAGCAACAAATGTTTTATCTGTGCGAAAGCGTAGCGGCAGCAACAAAGCACCCAGCCGGAACGGAAATCAACCACACGTTATAATGAATAGCCAAATATTAAAGGAATGAGGGAATGGGATGGATCGACAAAGATTGATGAAATTGACGCTCACTGCCATGGTAGCGGCAATTTGTGCAGTGGGTGCAGTCATTAAAATTCCAACATTTATTACAACTGCTGCGTTGGACTCTGCTCCTGCATTTTTGAGCGTTGTATTTTTATCTCCAGTATTAGCTGGGGTTGCGGGGGGAATTGGGCACTTGATTTCAGCCTTAACTTCGGGTTTTCTATATGGACCACTACATATTATTATCGCAGTGGAAATGTTTATTGTTGTATGGATCTTCGGGGTTATGCATAAAAAAGGAATGCATTTTTGGAAATGGCCTGTTGCGCTTATTTTAAACGGCGTTGTCTCACCATTACCGTTTTACTTTATCATTAGTCCGGCGTTTTACTGGGGTTCTCTTACTAGTCTTCCATTAGCAACACTTATTAATTTAGTCATCGTTGCCATTGTGATGCCAATTCTGTCTAAGGTGTTTGTGCGTAAGGAAGGTCGAGTACATTGAGAAATGCAATAAAAGTAGGTGGGCTCATTACTACAACAGATAATGCCGCAGCAATTGGTGAAAAACCACAAGATATTGTGTCTGCCCCAGATCAACTAACGGCATACTTGACCGCACGTGTTACCTTTTTAGAGCAGCTTGCGGCAAATGCTTTACCGACACATATCCTATTAGCTAATTTTTCAGGGGATGCTGCATGGTCTCGTTATGTTGCCGGCATTCAACAGGTCTTCGATGAGGTTGGTCTTATTTGTCCACCAATAGACGGTAGCACAGAGTCCAATATGCCGACTTTACAATCAGGTTTGTCCATTACGATGCTTGGTGAGCAGCAGAAACGTACATTATCTAAGCATGAATACCTTGTTTGGTACACATATGGACTGCCGCTTGTAGGCAATGAAGTCCTTGCGCAGCCTGAGGATGTCGCACAGCTACAACCTATTTTTCAGGCGTGGAAAGAGGAAATTGTGCAGCAAGTTTGGCCAGTTGGATCAAAGGGGCTGCAAGCAGAATTTACACGACTTTTTGATGATCAACAGGTCGGAAGTTCGTTAGATGTTGAAAAAACAGCTGGTCCATGTGCAGTCATTTTACTCGGAATACATCCAGAAAAAGAGCAGCTGGCACAAAAAAAATTTCCTAGAAATTTTGAAAAACTACGTAAAACTGCATTGTATTAGGGCTTGCTTCGAGAAAAAGTAGCACATTACAAATTGCAAGGGGCAAATCGCCTATTGCAACAGTAAACACAATATGTTAGATTTGTTTAGGAGTTAAAACACAATATATAGTATTTTGGACAAACGGTACCAATATGGTTTAAAAGGGAATTCGGAAAAAGAGTCATCTTAAGCCGAAGCTGTCCCCGCAACTGTAAGTGCTGACAAATGATGAATAGGCCACTGTGAAAAATGGGAAGGCTATCATTTGGAGGAAGCATGAGCCAGGAGACCTGCCGAGATGTTCAAGACAGCAACACATTCTTCGGGGATTGAGAAGTGGAGGCGAGAGATTTGTTCACTTCTTTGTGTGCATGTCCTTCATTTCCATTTCCGATTTTACAGCGATCACGTAACCGATAGATGTTGCGTGATCGCTTTTTTGTGTTGTCTGGAGAAAGAAAGGGAGAGAATGTGTACATGACAATTCAAATCGAACAGCAAATGGCTAAGCTTAAGAAAAGTTATACGGAGGATGAACTTGAAAGTTTTGTAAGGTTATCGGATCGATGGCTACGAAAAAACGACAATGCCACATTTGAAGCATGGGCGGATGCGATGATTTTACAAACGCTTAGCCTAATTGACGAAGAGGAGCCATACTGGACATTTGTCGCAGCGCAAATTTATTTAGAAAAATTATATGACCAATTTGCAATGCGCCGCGGTGTTTCGGTAAAAGATGTTTATAAGGTTTTCCCAGCACAATTAGCGCGCTATACAGAGGCTGGTTTGTATCATGAAAGTTTAACAACAAAATATAGTGAGCAGGAGCTTCAGGAACTTGCTTCTTATTTAGAACAAAGCCGTGATGAATTGTTTACGTATATTGGCTTAAAAACATTAATGGATCGCTATGTTGTCCGTGATTACACGAAAACACCAGTGGAGCTACCGCAGGAACGTTGGATGGTCATTGCGATGACACTTATGCAGGATGAAACAGAAAATCGTTTAGAAAAAGTACGTGAATCTTACTGGGCGATGAGTAATTTATATATGACTGTTGCCACACCGACATTATCGAATGCAGGCAAAACGCATGGACAGCTATCTAGCTGCTTTATCGATACAGTAGATGATAGTTTACAAAGCATTTATGACACGAATACAGATGTCGCAACATTATCGAAATACGGTGGTGGTATTGGTGTTTATATGGGCAAAATTCGTAGCCGTGGCTCATCTATTAAAGGCTTTAAAGGTGCATCAAGTGGTGTATTGCCGTGGATTAAACAGCTTAATAATACGGCGGTTTCAGTCGATCAGCTTGGTCAACGACAAGGAGCAATTGCTGTCTATCTAGATGTTTGGCACAAGGACGTCTTTACGTTTTTAGATTTACGCTTAAACAATGGGGATGAGCGTATGCGTGCCCATGATATTTTCACGGGGCTTTGCTTACCGGATTTATTTATGGAAGCTGTTGAGGCACGTGAGGAATGGCATTTATTTGACCCACATGAAGTGCGAGAGGTCATGGGCTTCTCACTAGAAGATTTCTACGATGAGAAAAAAGGTGACGGTTCCTTCCGAGAAAAATATGCGGAATGTATCGCCAATCCATTATTAAGTCGTGAGAGCGTACCGGCTATTGATATTATGAAGCGTATTATGCGTTCACAGCTTGAAACAGGCGTACCGTTTATGTTCTATCGTGATGAAGTAAATCGCATGAATCCGAATAAGCATGAAGGGATGGTTTACAGCTCGAACCTGTGCACAGAAATATTCCAGAATATGTCGGCTACTGAATTTGAGTCTATTACCTTAGAAGATGATGTCATCGTAACACGTCGCAAGCCAGGAGATTTCGTTGTCTGTAACTTATCATCTATTAATTTAGGTAGAGCTGTACCGGCTGGTGTTCTAGAACGATTGATTCCAATTCAAGTACGTATGTTAGATAACGTTATTGCCTTAAATACAATTCCAGTTAAACAGGCAGAGCGTACAAACTTGCGCTACCGTGGGATTGGACTTGGAACATTTGGTTGGCATCATTTACTAGCTTTGAAAGAAATTCAATGGGAGTCTGAGGATGCTGTAGAATTCGCGGACAAGCTATATGAGGAAATTGCCTATTTAACAATTCGTGCTTCCAACGATTTGGCAAGTGAAAAAGGTGCTTACCCATTATTTGAAGGCTCAGATTGGCATACTGGTGCGTATTTTGACAAACGTGGCTATGACAGTCATAAATGGAATGCGTTACGCGCCGCGGTTGCGGAAAAAGGTATGCGCAACGGCTATGTTATGGCGGTTGCCCCTAACTCATCAACATCCATTTTAGCGGGCAGTACGGCAACGATTGATCCAATCTTCCAAAAGAGTTATTCAGAGGAGAAAAAGGATTACAAAATTCCAGTAACAGTACCAGATCTATCACCAGTGACGACTTGGTATTATAAATCTGCTTATTTCATCGATCAAAATTGGACAATCAAACAAAATGCTGCACGAGCACGTCATATCGACCAAGGCATTTCACTTAATTTATATGTTCAAAATACGATTAAGGCGAAGGACTTACTAGCACTGCATATGAATGCTTGGGCGAGCGGTGTGAAAACGACATATTATGTGCGCTCAACATCTGTAGAATTGCTAGAATGTGAGTCTTGCGCGAGCTAGGAGGAAGTAACAATGACAACAATTATAAAACGACAAATTATGGATAAAGATGCACCGAACCGTTCAACAGGAATTGTCAACGGACGTTCTTCAAACATTTTAAACTGGGATGATGTGCGTTTCAGCTGGGCTTATCCAAAGTATAAAAAAATGCTTGGTAACTTCTGGACACCATTCGAAATTAATATGAGCAATGATGTCAAGCAATTTCCTGAGCTATCAGCGGATGAACAGGAATCATTTTTAAAAATAATTGGCTTACTGGCACTATTAGATAGTGTACAAACAGATTTTGCTGGCAAAGTGGCAGACTATTTAACAGATTCCAGCTTAAATGCGTTAATGATTATTTTAGCGCAGCAGGAGGTAATCCATAATCACTCTTATTCTTACGTGCTCTCAAGTATTGTCAATAAAGATGAGCAGGATCGTACGTTTGACTTTTGGCGTACAGAGCCAGTATTAGAGCGACGCAATGATTTCGTTATTAAGGGCTACCGTGCATTTTCGGAGGAGCCAACTGTTGAAAATATGCTAGAAGCGATTGTCTATGATGTGATTTTGGAAGGTTTATTCTTCTATTCTGGCTTTGCCTTCTTCTATCATTTAGCACGCAATCAAAAAATGGTGGCAACGTCAACGATGATTAATTATATTAACCGCGATGAGCAGCTTCATGTCGATTTATTTGTGAAAATTTATCAGGAGCTATTAGAGGAATATCCTCAATACGATACGCCTGAACGAGCAGCTCGTGTACAGGAGATTTTCCGTGAAGCTGTACAGCTAGAAATCGATTGGGCAAATGAAGTAATTGGCGATAAAGTTAAAGGCCTCGATGTGGAAGATGTGCATGATTATGTGCATTTCTATGCCAATGTTCGCTGTAATCAGCTTGGCGTGGAGCGTCCATTTGAGGGCTACCGCAAAAATCCATTGAAGTGGGTTAAAGCTTACGAGGATGTTGACTTAGGAAAAACAGATTTCTTCGAGCAACGTTCTCGTCAATATGTAAAGGTCAATGTAGAAGATAACGGCTTTGATGATTTGTAATGCTAAATACACCTCAATGTTGACATAACATTGAGGTGTATTTTTTGTGAGAGTACTCGGGTTAGGGGTAAACGACTTAGGTAAAATAAAGAAGTGCCCAGCTAAGAGGGAGACCTGGATTGAGTTCATAAAAGAAAAGGAGGCATTTTCATTCCTTTAGGTTATTGGAATGGCAATTGCGATTATCGTAATAACAAGAAAAAGAAATAAGTTTATAGTATCGTACTAAACTATTTCGCACTAAGAATCGATCATTAAATGTTATCGCTACACCTTTCCCATCCTTTTCGGCGTGAATGTGTAAATGTGGATCGCTTGTATTTCCCGAGTTTCCTACTTTTCCAAGTATTTGGCCCTCTTTTACTTTTTCGCCTTTTGCATAGGGGCTAATAAAACGGTAGCATCATGGTTCTCACATGATAGGGTGACATGATTTCCCTTAGGATTTTCTGGATCAGATTTAGGAGGAGGGAGATCAGATAAATCATTTTGGATGCTGACTACTTTTCCATTACAAGGACTATACAAATCATCTGCGAATATTTTATACTTATCCAATTCTTCAGGATATAGTCCACTTGCACGGGTTCCAATCGTATTTAATTTTAAAATGTCTAAAGCATATTTTTGACCTGGATGGGCTTGATGATAGTTCATTAACTCCTGATTGCCACCCTGTCCAACATAGTAGGTGCCATTCTTAAGTGGGAAAGATAACTCAATTCCTTTTTCGGCTACTGTATAGCTTTTTACGACCAAAGCATTATAAGTACCAAAAACCAAAATAAGGACAATATAAATACCAATTGAAAACTTTTGATCTAGTGTATATTTTATGGTGAACGGTAAATTACTTACCCTTTTCCAAGAAAAAACGAAAGTGACAATCAAGATAACCAACCAAAGAAAGCGAACATAATAACCAACCCAACTCCAGTTTCCTGCTTGAAATAACCAAACGATTAGTGCTGCAGTCACGAATGAGTCCAACAACCATTCCAGTTTACTTTTAAAAGTAGCTTTCCATAGCGAAATAATAAAGCTGGCAGGCAATACGATTAGCATACCAATGGAATAAAAGATTGGAAACACTATTTCTCATCCCCTTTTGATGCTTTATTGGAAGCTATAACATTATTGGCAATATATTTCTTCATCCTAATTTTCATTGCAACATAGTGATAATAGTAAAAGAACCTTTATCCCGGATTTCCCTAATTGAAGATATTCTAAGGTTGGTAGGCTGAACAACATTATCAATCGTGTCCCAAATAGTACGAGACACGAAAAATTAATTGCCACTTGAGAATGTTTTTCAGTTATAATTAGGAGCAAATGTGATTTAAATAGAACGGAGACGAAAGAATGCAGGCAGTTAGACAGTTAGGGCAGTATTTAGGGCCCTATAAATTTTTCACCTTGATTGCGCCATTATTAATGGTACTAGAGGTAACGATGGATTTACTTCAGCCGACCATTATGCAGCATATGATTGATACAGGTATTGCCAATGGCGACAACCCATATGTGCTGAAAATGTTCATATGGATGCTGATAAGTGCAGTACTAGGACTTGTTGGTGGGATAGGCTGCTCCTATTATAGTTCGAAGGCAGCTATTCATTTTGCATCGGATGTTCGTCAGTCACTTTATGAAAAGATGATGACGTATTCGGCAAAGGAACGTGATGCTTTTACGACAGGGAAGCTCATTACGATTTTAACGAGTGATGTGGAAAGTGTTCAGCGTGCGTTTATGATGACGCTGCGTATTTTTGTGCGTGGCCCACTTTTATTTATTGGAGCTGTCGTTATTGTTTTTGTGACGGCACGTGAGCTATTTTCCATACTTCTTATTATCGTGCCACTGTTAATTATTGCGATGTACTTTTTCACCAAGTATTCGGGTGTCCTATATCGTAGGGTGCAAGAGGCAATTGATAGTGTCAATACGAAGCTTCAGGAGAATTTAGCGGGGATTCGTGTCGTCAAGGCATTCCGTCGTGAAACGCAACAGATTGAACAATTTGGTGCTCTTAATAATACGCTGACAAAACGCTTTATTACAGCTGAACAAATCGTTGGCGTGCTCGTGCCGTTTACGATGTTCGTTGTCAATCTAGGGATTGTAGCAGCACTTTGGCTGGGTGCTATTAAAGTAGAAGCCGGTACATTGCAGGTTGGGGTGATTCTCGCTTTTATTAACTATTTAACGATTATACTAAATGGATTAATGACTTCTAGCATGGTGCTGATGCAAATTGCACGTGCTATTCCTTCGGGAGAGCGTATCGTAGACGTCTTAAACAAAGAAGTAGCGGTCAAGGAAGCAGAAAATGCACTTACATCACCAATTCAAGGAGAGATCGACTTTCAAAATGTGAGCTATCGTTATTATGAAACGGCTGAGGATGTCCTGAAAAATATTTCATTTTCGGTAAAACCAGGGCAAACGGTAGGTCTAATCGGCAAAACAGGAAGCGGAAAATCAACGCTAGTCAAGCTCTTACCACGTTTGTTTGACCCAACAAGTGGCGAAATACGCTTGGATGGAAAGCCTCTAAAGGATTATGCATTACCAACTTTACGAAAACATATAGGCTTTACCTCTCAAAAAGCATTACTATTCTCAGGTGCAATTGACAACAATATCCGCCTTGGTAAGGAAGATGCAACGTCAGAGGAATTACAGCAAGCTCTTAATGCAGCATGTGCCACAGAATTTGTGGAGCGACTTGATAAAGGCTTAGCGCATGAACTGTCACAGGGGGCAACAAATCTCTCTGGCGGTCAAAAGCAGCGACTTTCGTTAACGCGTGCACTCGTAAGACAGCCAGCTATTTTAGTGCTGGATGATACAACATCTGCTCTTGATAGCGCCTCTGAAAGACATGTCCAACAAGCCATTAGCAATGAATATAAAGACACAACGACGTTTATCGTGGCGTCTAAAATTGCTTCGATTCAACAGGCAGACCTAATTTTAGTATTAGAGGACGGCGAAATAGTTGGTCAAGGTACACATCAACAATTATTACAGAATAATAAGTCCTACCAAGCAATTTACGCTTCACAGCAAAAGGCTGGTGAACAACAATGAGTCAAAATCAACCGAAGCAAATGAATTTTGGACGTGGACCACGTATGGCAGGGCCTGCTGAAAAGGCTAAAAATCAAAAGACAACGATCTATCGTGTGTGGCAATATGTGAAGCAGCAAAAAATAGGGCTTTATTTCTCTATATTTTTTGTTATTGCCTCGACGTTTTTAAGCTTAGCAGGACCGTACTTAATCGGACATATCGTTGACGAATACATTATGAAAAAGGACATTGCTGGTACGGTTCGTTTAGGTATTGTACTAGCAGTTATCTATACAGTAGCGTCTATTTTTACATGGCTACAAACCTATGTCATGATTCATGTGGCCTTGAAAACAATTCGAACATTACGGCTTGAACTATTTAAAAAGCTCCAAACGTTAACATTGAGATTTTTTGATCAGCGAGCACTTGGTGATTTAATGAGCCGTGTGACCAATGATATCGATAATTTAAATACTGCACTTGCACAAAGTGTGACACAAATCGTATCGTCAATTTTAACAGTAATTGGTGTTAGTATTGCCATGTTCTCTCTTAGCTGGCAGCTAGCGATCGTGACACTTATTATTATTCCGCTAATTGTTTTTACGACAAAGCAAATTGTCAAACGTAGTAGTAAAAACTATGCGGCACGTCAACGTGATTTAGGGAAACTCAACGGTTATATTGAGGAGATGATTACAGGGGCGGAGGTTGTAACTTTATTTGGGAAAGAGCAACAAACTATCGAGACGTTCCATAAGCAAAACGAAAATCTCCGTAACTCGGCACAGCGCGCAGAAATTACTTCAGGTCTACTAGGGCCAATTAATAACTTTATGAATAACTTAGGCTTAGCTATTGTCATTGGCACGGGGGCATTTTTATCAGTAAAAGGTATCGTTTCTGTTGGCGTTATCGCTGCGTTTGTCACGTATACCCGTCAATTTTTCCGTCCGCTGAATCAGCTATCCAATCTTTTGAATACCTTCCAGTCAGCGATTGCAGGGGCAGAACGAGTCTTCGAAATTTTAGATGAACCTTCGGAAGTAGCTGATAAAAAGCATGCTATTGATTGTCAAAGTCTAAAAGGGGAAGTGACATTTCAACATGTGTCCTTCAGTTATTTGCCAGAGAAACCAGTACTGCAAAATATTAACTTCCATGCCAAGGCTGGTGACACCATTGCACTTGTCGGACCAACGGGATCAGGGAAAACAACCATTATTAATTTGTTGACTCGTTTTTATGATGTTGATGCAGGTGAAATTTTAATTGATGGTCAAAACATCGAGGATTATAAAATGGCAACGATTCGTCAAAGAGTGGGTGTCGTGTTGCAGGATACGTACTTATTTTCTGGGACCATTCGTGAAAATATTCGTTTTGGAAAGCTTGATGCCACGGATGCAGAGGTGGAGGAAGCGGCGAAAATAGCCAATGCCCATAATTTCATTAAATATTTACCTGCACAGTACGATACACCTGTACAGGCGGGCGGCGCAAACCTCAGTCAAGGTCAACGCCAATTATTGGCTATTGCCCGGGCAATTTTGGAAAATTCGGATATTTTAATTTTGGATGAAGCAACGTCCAGTGTGGATACGCAAACAGAGGTCGATATTCAAAAAGGTCTACAGCATTTAATGCAGGGACGCACAAGCTTTGTCATTGCACACCGCTTAAAAACAATCGAAAATGCCGACCAAATTCTTGTTATTCAACAAGGTGAAATCGTTGAGCAGGGCAATCACCAGCAGCTCATGCAAAAACAAGGCATTTATAGTAACCTCCAGCAAAATCTTTTGCTAGAGCGAGTGGAATAAGATATAGAAGGCTGTCTATTAAGTATGTAAAAACTTTTAGACAGCCTTTTTAATTTTGTAAATAGAGAGAAATTAATAATAATCCTGACACACGTGCATATTCATAAGCAGATGATAATCCTTTAAACCAATTTACATTAATTTTAGGGAATTGAAATCGTAAAAGAACCATATAAAACTATAAAAGGAGGAAAGTTTTTATGAACAAAAATCTCTCTGCAAATGTGAGTATGGTTTACATGATGACAAATAATCAAGTGATGAATCAAGTCATTGCTTTTTACAGGGACACAAATGGGATGCTCGCCTTTGTGGGTGCCTATCCAACTAATGGTAGAGGTACTGGTACAAGGAAAGTTTCTGCTGCAACGCCAAACAATGGTGTCGATCCCCTTACGTCACAAGGAGCTTTAACCTTGTCTCGTGATGGTCGTTTCCTACTCGCAGTAAACGCAGGCAGCCATAGTATTAGCAGTTTTATCATTAGTGACAGCGGTGCGCCTGTTCTCGTGGATGTGAAGCCATCGGGAGGTGCTCAGCCAAATAGTGTAGATATATTTGGAGATCTTGTCTATGTTGCCAATGTAGGGTATGCCGCAAACAATTTTGCATCGAACATCATGGGTTTTCGGATAGATGAACACGGACGCCTTACTCCTATTGCTGGCTCCTCACGTTCTCTCAGCACTATCAATGCCGAGCCCGCTCAAGTTCTTTTCACGCGTGATGGTAATAAGCTCCTTGTAACCGAGTATACTTCAAACCGTCTTAGTGTTTACAATGTAAATCAAAATGGTACGGTTACAGAACCGACCGTTAATGACTCTTATGGTGATGGCCCATTAGGTGCCTATTTTTTATCATCTGGAATTCTCTTAGTTACTGAAGCAAGTTCGAATGCCCTGTCATCCTATTCAATGAGCAACGACGGGATTCTTCATGTAATCAGTGGCTCTGTACCAAACGGCTATAAAACCGCATGCTGGGTAATCACGACAAGAGATGAACGTTTTGCATTCATAACTAATACTTTAAGTGGCACTATTTCCACTTACCGGATCGATCCCAATGGTGCACTGTCAGTAGCAGGGCATATTACCAGTACACCAGTTGGCACTGCTCCAGGACTGCCGATGGATGTTGGAGTGAGTAAAGATGGACGGCATTTTTACACCCTTAACGGCAATCAGGGGACAGTCTCCGTATTTGCTATTCAAGGGAATGGAAGTCTAGTTAGATTGCAGGTTGCTGCTTGGACTCAACTTCCTTATTTTGGCTCGCAAGGGTTAGCGGTTCTTTGAATTTATTGAGCGTTGGGTGATAAATAAAAAAAGTTGGGTGATAAATTTTAAAAGTTAGGTGATAAATAAGAAAGGTTGGGTGATAAATTTTAAAAGTTAGGTGATAAATAAGAAAAGTTGGGTGATAAATTTTAAAAGTTAGGTGATAAATAAAAAAAGTTGAGCGATAAATCAAAGTTAGGCGATAAATTTAAAAATTAGGGCGATAAACCTTGGAATTGTTCCGATAAATCAAAAATTTGTTCCGATAAACCTTGAAATTGTTCCGATAAATTAATTTGGACCCTATCGAACTAGCTTTGTTCGATAGGGTCTTCCAGCAACAACGATTCAATAACTTGTTTTAATTGAAAAATAGAAGATTGTTTACTTTCGCTTTTCTTGTAAATAAAGACAGTTTCTATCACCTTGTTTAGCTGCTGCAAATCGTAATAGTGAATGTTGGGATAGTTATAAAGATCAATTAGTTTTGTATTTAACACAGCAATCGAATTGTCTATTTGTAGGAAATCAAGAATACTACTTACTGATTTTATTTCTTTCATCGTAAATGGAATTTGATTCTTTTTTAGCCACTCTGCCATCGCATGTGTATACATACAGCCTCTGCTTAACACAAGTAGTGTAACGGGTGAACGTTCCTCAAAATTAATGATACATGTATTATTCGATATGACTTCAAAAGTTTCTGTTGCAATCATGTCATAATTTAAATCAGAATAATGTTTAATAGGATTACTCGTGAGTGCACAATCCATTTCGGCATTGTGTATTTTTTGATTTAAAGAAGTACTGGATTCCACAATGAAATCGACATCTAAAGGAATATTATTTGTCTGCAAGGCATTCATAATGGGTGCGCCATAAATTTTGATCGTTGTATGTGAAGTACCAAAGCTAATTTTTGTGTCCGTTTGTGCCGATCCAATTGCTTGTAAAAATTCATCGTATTCCTGTGTCATAAGCTTTAAAAAGTTTAAATATTGTATGCCTACATCCGTAATCTTCAAGCCTTGTGGTGTACGCTTAAAAACCTCTTGGCCAATTTCAGCCTCCATTTTTTTCACTTTAGAAGTTAAGGCAGATTGAGTATAATTCGTCATTTCTGCAGATTTACTGAGATTTTGCCTCTCCAAAATTTCGATTTTTAATGTTATTTCTTCTATGTTCATGTTGTATTTCACACACCTATAAAATTTTTTGATAGCCACTATCACTTTCCTCCATTTTACGCATTCCTAGGGCTAGCGTAAACTCTTGTACATAAAGTTATTCTACACAAATGAATCAGTGTATCGGTATTGGAGGAATTTTCATGAATACATATTATAAATGGATTATCGTATTAGTGGCTACGCTTTCTCAAACTGCGGCAACTTTTGTTACGTACGGCATGGGACCAATTGCTACATTTTATCAAATTGAATGGAATTTATCATCGTTACAAACAGGATTTATCGTTTCTGCAGTTAATATTGGGCCAATTTTCTCAATGATTTTGTTTGGCTATTTAATGGATAAAAAAGGGGAAAAACAAATCATCGGATGGGGCTCCATTTTATTAGGGTTCTCAGCTTTGCTACTAATGTTAGTAAATGACTATACGGTATTGTTAATTTTATTACTAGTCGTGGGGATATGGTACGGAAGTGCGCAAACAGGGGGCAGCACGGCAATCGTAAAATGGTTTCCAGACAAACATCGCGGGCTGGCGATTGGCATTCGACAAACAGGCATTCCAATCGGTGGAGCTCTAGCATCAGTCATTCTCACATATATGTACCATCATTTTAGCCTGTCATCAGTGCATCTTGTTCAAGGCTTGGTAGCTATTGCTGGCGGACTACTCTTTTTACTTATTTATCAGGAGCCTAAAAATCGCGTAACGGTAGCAGCAACATCTGTAACCTTAAAAGAGAAGCTCAACGCCATTAAAAATAATAAGAATTTATATCCAATCTATATTGTAGGAATCGTCATGATGACCTTACAAATGATACTCGTTGCCCATTTCATGAGTTATTTACATCAAGAAGGAGGTTATTCCTTAACGGAGGCGGGACAATATTTAAGCCTTGTATTAATAGGAGGAATGGTTGGAAGGGTAGCTATTGCTTGGATTAGTGATCAATTTTTTGCACAGAAGCGAGAACATTTATTAATGATGGTGATGGCGGGTGCAGTTATTCTTACAGTAATATTGCCACTTATGCTACATGTGGAAATTTTGATGCTACTGTTTTGTTTTGTATTAGGCTTTGTGGCTCTTGGGTGGTATTCATTGTTCATTGCTTGTGTGACAGAACAATCGAATCCAAATTATGTAGGTCTAACTGTGAGTGCAGCTTTGACGTTGAATCAACTATTTATTGTGATTGCCCCAACGTTATTTGGATTCATGGTCACTATTTTTTCAAGCTATCAATTGGCGATGGATATTGTAGCGATCTTTGTAGCGCTAGGTGCAGTTAATTTATATAGATCGATAAAAAGGTGAATTTTGGCTCATTACCATAACATGGGGTTGATTTCCGTTCTGACTGGGCGCTTTGTTGTTGCTGCCGCTTCGCTTTCGCACAGATAAAACATTGTTGCTGACGCTTCGCTTTCGCACAGATAAAACATTGCCGCTGACGCTTCGCTTTCGCACAGAGCAGAGCTTCCTGGGGGCGTCCGTATGCCGAGGCATAATTGATTAGGAGTGGCTATGACGCTTCTCTTGTCAACTTAAAAGCTTTAGTGGAGGGAAAGGATATCCCTTAACATGTAAGTTTCATGGAAAAAAATTTATTTTTTCATGAAACTTTTTCATTGTTCATTAGTCTAACTATAAATGCTTTTGAAGCAAAGGGGGCGAGCAAAATGTTAAAAGAACAGAAGGACGCTCACTTATCTAGTGCTATGACAATTTACGGAGATTATTTATTACGAGTATGCTATACATATGTTCAAGATTGGACAGTGGCCGAGGATTTGGTACAAGACACATTTGTTAAATACTATGAGAAAATGGACCAGTTTCGTGAAGAAGCTTCCGTCAAAACATATTTATATCGAATTGCGATCAACAATTGCCATAGTTATCTTTCAAGCTGGCGCTATAAAAAAATACAAGTCATTGATTACTGGGACAAATTAAAGAGCCTTTCCAATAATCCTGAGAAGGAAGTATTGATGGGTGAAACGGATGCAATGCTAGTGACATCGATTGAAAAACTTCCAACGAAATACAAAGATGTACTACTACTATTTCACTTTGCCGAGTTTTCCTTAAAGGACGTTGCAAAACTGTTAAAGCTACCAGAAAATACGGTGAAAACACGATTAAGGCGAGCGCGTCAAATGGTTGGGATCACGCTATTGGAGGAGGGGTTCGAATATGGATCAGATTCGTAATGCCATCAACGAAATGTATAAGGAAGGTAAATTCTCTCATGAAAGTCATGTAAAAACGTTTCAAAAAATCAATCAAAAAACGAAGAGGCAAACACCGTTAACGCCTATTATCCTAACAGTAGTCGTATCAGGATGTCTGTTAATCAGTTTAAAGCTAATGCTATCCCAAAATGATTTCCAATCAACGACGTCGGCAATCATCGATTCAAATCTTTATCCAGAAAAGTCTGGGAAGTTTAAAGACTATAGCGTATTAAAGCGTCCTTGGATGGTAGTAGGGTTAGCAAGTACAGTCTCCTTATTTATTTTTGCATTATTTGCTTTGATGAAAAAATGGTTTTGGCGTGTACTACTATGTATCATCATTATGATTGCCATTTTAGGAAATATGTCTGAACGAATTGGCTATCGCGTTTACGTACAAAATGAAGCGGAAATTCAAAATGCTATAAAATGGGGACCATTCCATCCTAATACTGTTAAAATGAATGATACAATAACGATTCAACAGTATAGAATTGGCTATTTTTCGGAGAATGGCTTTCAAGGTATATCAATTTTCAAGCATAATGGAAAAGGCTATGCATTAGATTTCTTTATACAGAGTGAATTAGATACAATGACTGCCGTTTATTTGAAAGACATCCACTACATTGTTATTCCATTACTTGAAAATCATAACATCGAAAAATTAATAATAGACACTGATGCTGAGCGAATGGAGATTGCAGTTGATTCGAATGTAGCACAATTAGTATCAGTACCTTTTAAATCAGAAATAGCTACTTCACAATTGGTGATACATGCATTGGATCATGAAGGAAAAACCTATATTCTCTATAATGATTCAAAAATTTTTACCTATTAACAGTTACCCCGTATGAAGGTAAGATGCCTTCATACGGGGTTCATTTTTGACATATCTATGAAATGAGTCGTCCCTACGTCTTAGGTCTTAGAAGAATTTAAAGCGGAGGGTCGTTTTTAATAATGAATATTCCTATATAATGAATTTATTGGAAGATTATATAGCGGGAGGAAATTACATTGAAAAAAATTATTGGACTTGGTTTAGTTATGGGTGCTTCCTTATTTGTTATATCTGGGTGTAACTCAGTCATGCCAGGTAAAACCAAAGATGAAACAATTCTAGTGGAAAAGGATAAAGCAGAGAGGTTAGATGTTGAATTACAATTTGGGGTTGGAGAAATTACAGTTGAAAAGGGTGCCAAGGATTGGGTTGAGGGGACTGCTCAATATAATATTGATAAACTGGCACCAAAAGTTAAATATGACTTACGCGGCAAGACAGGAAAAGTAGTGATTGACCATAAAGGTTCTACTAACGTGCGTCTTGGAAAAATAAAAAATACATGGGATATCGAACTGAATGAAGATATTCCAATGGACCTGTCAATCGAAACAGGTGCCTCGGATGCAGAAATTGATTTACAAGGGCTTCAGTTGGAAAAATTAGATATTGAAACGGGTATTGGTGATCTAAGTGTGAACTTAGGTGGTGATTGGAAAAAAAGCTTCGAAACGAATATTGAAACAGGTGTTGGGCAAACTACTGTCATTTTACCATCAAAGGTTGGTGTAAAACTTACGACAGAAGAAGGCATCGGCACTTCAAATATAGAAGGTTTAATTTCTAAAGGTAAAGGGGTTTATGTTAACGAAGCATATGATAAAGCTGATGTAGTATTAGAGGTTAATTCAGAACTTGGGGTTGGCGACATTACTTTTAAATTGGATAAATAAAGAAAAGTTTAGTAGGCTACTTTAAGTTGAAGTAGTCTACTTTTTTGGTTCTATAATATTAGTTACGGTATACATACATCGAAACAGAGTGACGGAGAGAACCGTCAGAGCGACGGAAAGTATCGACTGAACGACGGATAGGACTGCCGAAGTGGGGTTCACCCAACAATTGAAAAAAGAATTTTAACAAAGTGAAACCTTTTGATAGAGTTATTTACTCTAAGTATTGAAAGGGGGAAACAGCATGGAACATGATTTATCTATCGTCAAACAGGCTATTGCAGGGAATAAGGAAGCGTTTGAGCAGCTACTCATTCTAGAGGAAGAAAAACTATTCTATGCCGCGTTTTCTTATGTTGGCCAAAAAGAGGATGCATTGGATGCTATCCAAGAAGCAGCATGTAAAGCCTATCTAACCGTTCATCAGTTAAAGCATCCAGAATTTTTTTCCACATGGCTGTTTCGCATTTTAATACATGAATGCTACCGATTGCTAAAAAAAGGGCAAAAAATTATTCCTTATGAAGAAAGTGAATTATTAAATCGGTTACAGGAGCAAGAAAATGTTATGGCGAATCCAATCGATTTATCGGATGCCATACATCAATTGAATCATTCTCAACAAATGGCCATCATTTTATTTTATTATCACGATTTACCGATTAAAGAGATTTCTGAAGTAATGGAAAAGCCTGTGAGCACTATTAAGACGTATTTGCATCGTGGAAAAAAACAGTTGAAGCGAGAATTAGAAAGGAGTGCAACGTTCAATGAAAAAGCCATTTAATGAAAACGGACCCCTTCCAGAATTCCCTAGAGATGAGGTACGAGCAGCAATTACCAAAGGAATCCAACAAGCAGAGGAGCAAACAAATATGACTCAAACACCTGTGCAAATGAAAAGAAAAAGTAAACGTAAACCATTATTATATGTAGCAAGTGCGGCGGCCGCATTTAGTATTATGATCGGTTCTGTCGCATATGTATCACCAACTTTCGCAAGTACATTATCACAGCTACCAATTGTCGGGTCAGTATTCAGTAACTCAGGCTTACCTGGCCTAAAACAAGCTAGTGAACAAGGGTTAACAAGCACTGTTGGAGAAAAGCATACAATTAACGGTATTTCTGTAACCGTAGATGAAATCCTTTATGACGAATCTAATATTACGGTAGGACTTACGATTGATTCTGAAAAGGAATTAAGTGAGAATTACTTCGGGGCAGGACCGAACTTTACTATTAATGGTAAAAACCCTAAAGTGAGTTCTGGTGGCTATGGTGAAAAAGATTTAAATTCAACGGTCCGTACAGGCATCGCAAGATTTGA
Source organism: Lysinibacillus sp. FJAT-14222 (assembly GCF_001278875.1). Lineage (NCBI taxonomy): Bacteria > Bacillati > Bacillota > Bacilli > Caryophanales > Bacillaceae > Lysinibacillus > Lysinibacillus sp. FJAT-14222. Next base: position 202,821 of record NZ_LIYL01000059.1, read on the forward strand.
AGTGAAGGAGGACATGCCGGATTCCTTTGAAATGGGCTTAACGTTAGAAGGGAAAGAAGGGGAAAAGTGGGAATTTATAGTTCCTGTTAAAAAGATTACGAATACTATTTATGTTCCAGTTAGTCATCAGCAACAAGCAGAAGGCATTCAACTCGATGTGTCCAAAATTTCATTTAGCCCATCAGGTATAGCACTTGACTATAAAGCTACTGAAAAGGGGACAATTGATAATCCACAAGTAGGTGCATCGTTTATAGAATTCCGTATTACAGATGAGCATGGCAAGGAAATAACATCGCATTCAGGTGGGACAGAAGGTCATTTCGATAATGGTGTATGGAAATTTAGTAGCACCAAGTCCTTTGACCCGATTTCAGACGTTGTTCAAAAATTAACGATCTCCCCTTATTTATCGCTTCCTTCAGGCGGAGGTGGCGTACAAATGGATAAAGATGGTACAGAAACAGAAATACCATTTGATAAGTCGTCACTAAAAGAAGTGAAGTTCCAACCATTCACAGTCGAAGTACCTAAGCAAACTAAATAAACATTCAAAGCGTCAAATACTACCTTTGTATTTGGCGCTTATTTTGTGTTAGTTTATAGGAAGCAACTGAATGAAGGAGCGAACGGATTGAAGATTTATACATATAAACAACCAGCGGCCATTGAGTCAACGGAGTCAGTCGCAATTTTAAATGAAGCGGGCGAAGTATCGTCTACTGTTCAACGTGTGTATTCGAATGGATTGAAAAAGGCGTTTGACCGCACGATGGACTATCGTTATTTTGTACGTTTTGATGTTAGCGATATTGCTGGTCAGGCTCTTTTTACATGTAAGAAGATGTCGCGTCGTGGGCGAGTGCATTTTCGAGGGAAGGATTTCGTTACAGGCAAAGAGTATATGATTGCCTATGATGGCTGGCAAATTATGATTCCTGATCTAATCATCACAGATGGCGTCCAAAAAATAAATTTGAACAAGGAAATGGAGGACTGGTCCGTATTTTCTCTTGACGATCAACCGATTGCTCGCTGGCAGGCTGTCTTTTGTGAGACACATTTTGAGATTACGCTACAAATTGAAGACAACAGCCCGATACAGCATGAAGCCTTTTTTATTGCGATCGGACAAGCAGTGTTGTTTGTAGGTGCGTAAGATGTCGATAAATTTGAAAAAGTGTCCGATAAACTGAAATAGTTGGGTGATAAATCAAAAAAATAGGGCGATAAACTGAAACAATTGAGTGATAAATGAAAAACAGACCCTCTGCTACAAAAAAGGGTCTGCTTTCGTTTAAATATCAATCATTTCATTTGCCAATTTTTTACGACTAATCCAGTAACCTTGTAGCGTAAAGACAATAAGTGTCGCGCCTAAAAAGACGATACTCGTAACACCTAATGTAACGAAGTCATAAGATCCTCCATCAATTGTGAACATTAATTTTGTAACTAGAAGTCCAAGAAATGTCCCAACAGCCAGTCCATAAAGGACAAAGGATAACACTTGCGTCAAAATCAGCTTAATTAATCCTCGAGGTGAAAGACCAATAAGCCGCTGGATCGCATAATCGGCACGTCTTGAGTAAATGGAGTGAAGCAATGTTTGCAATACGCCAAGACAAGTAGCAGAAATTAAAATAACAAAGACGCCAACAAAAAGGCTCCAGCGCTGGAAGGTCATTTCATCGTTTTGCCTGATAAATGTCTCTTTATCAGTAATTTTTAAAGCTGGCCAACGCTCTTGTAAGTAAGAGAGGTCAGTTAATGCCTGATCTGTATCATCTGTTTCCACGATAATGTCTGTTATATTTGTTCTACTAATACTTGTTGTTTCAAGGTTTGAAAGGAAAGAGGACCAATCAACCATTAAATCGGAATCATTAATTGGAGAATCTACAATATCAATAATTTGAAATTCGCCGATAGGAACTTCTTGATGTAATGCATTATCATAGGTACCTGCTTTTAAGTGATCCCCAACAGTTAATTTATGTTCTTTTGCAAAACTTTCTTTAACAATAAGCCCATTTTTAAAATCACCTTCAATAGCATCTAGCTTATCTAATTGAACATATTTAGGAACATCTATCGCAATAATGTCATTTGATGTCCATTTATCATCAATCAGTAATGAGATATAAGCAAAGTTACTTTGTGCATAGGCATAGGACACGCTCGGCAATGCCTCAATTTCTTTTGTTAGAGCAGGTGTAATAGTTGGGTCATTTAATTCATTTTCAATTTTAATCGACGTTTCATATTGAGAGTTAATATACTCATATGAGTTTTGCTGAACCGATTTAAATAAAGAGCTGCCGAAAATTAAAATGACCATTAACCCGATAATGCTAAGTATAATCGGTGTATTTCTTCGTACCTGTGGCATAAGCTGATGACACGCTAAGTATGCTTCTTTGCCGAACACAGTACGAATAGGCTTCAATGAAATTTTGAATAGTGCTGTAAAGAGATATGGCATTATATAAAGGAAAATTCCACTGACAAGTAATGTGCCAATTAAAATCATGAGTGCACCTTGCCCACTATTCTTTCCGACTTTATAAGCATTCAAAAACAAGAATAGGGATATGACTGCAGCGCCGCTCACAATAATCGTTTTCCATTTTGCCCATCGTAAACTTAAATTTTCATTCTCTGTTGCGATTTGTAAAGGTAATAGACTAGAGCTTTTATGGACTTGCCACTTTGTGATTAGCTGGAGCAATAAAAAGCTTACAATAGCAATCCCTAACACAAAGATCATCGGTAAATTAGTTTTTGCATCTGGCATTTTCATGATGCTAATGAGCTGTGGTAGCCAACTTTTTATTACTAATAAACTGATCGATGTCCCCAGCAATACACCGAAGCCGATGATTAAAGATAATTGCAATTGTACAATGCGTCCTACTTGCTTTGTGGAGGCGCCAAGTGCACGTAATACCATAAGCTGTTCTTTAATTTTGTGGAATAATAGTTGGAACGTTGACAGTAGTAAGACGCTTGAAATAAGTAAGATAAAGAATGACAGAACAATCATAAAAATCATTAATGCTTGTAAATTTCTCTTGAAGTCATCATAGTCACTCATGACATCGACACGTAATGTTCCATCGAGCTGTTTCAAATCCGTACCAACTGCGGTTGCCACATTATCTTCCGTTTTTATGAGTGCAAACATACCGGCTGTTTGTGCATTACTATTTTCCATCCACATTTTCAACACATCATTTTGTATTAGGATTATATTAGGGCTATCTGTGCCTTTTAGAGGTGGAAGTATTTCTTGTATCGTAAAGTTGCCTGTATCTGCTTCAACTGAGTCTCCAACCGTTTTATTAAAAGTAACGTTTAGAGTATCGCCAACCTCTTTGTGGAAGAGACGCGCCACATTTTCAGTAATAACAACATCATTCGGACCAAGATTGACATTAAAATGATAGCGGCTTTTCACTAAGTCATCGCTTTCAACACCAACTGTATAAAATGATGTGCTTTTTTCATTTTCAACAATTGTATGAGCTAGTGACACACTAGAAACTTTTGTCACACCTGGCATTGTCTCAAAATTTTCGATTTGCTGAGAAGTTAATAGCATATTTTGCTCGGGATTATAGCCGACCATTATATCCATTTCTCCATATAATGCTTGTATTTCTTCCTTCATTTGACTATTAGCATTCCATATGTAAACACTCATTGTCATGACAAGGCAAATAGAAATGGTAATAATACTTATACTCGTTAATACATTGGCCCACGCTGCACGAAATAGCTTCAGAGCAATGGTACGCATCGTAAACATTACACATCACCTCTAGTAACCAGCTTGAACTTTGATAAAATGCAATCTAAATCCTCAGCTGTTTGCGTATTTTGATAGGAATCCACAATGGCACCATCATGGAAGAATAATACACGGTTTGCATAAGTAGCCACATAAGGGTCATGTGTCACGAGTAAAATGGTTTGACTCATATTGTTTTGCAAGTTTACTAACAGCTCTAAAATTTCATCTGTCGTATTCACATCCAATGCACCAGTCGGCTCATCGGCCAGTAAAATTGGCGGGTTTGCAATAATGGCGCGTGCTATAGCTACTCGTTGCTTTTGACCACCAGAAAGCTCATTTGGTCGATGCTTTGCCCAGGCAGCAATATTTAGTTTTTCCATCATTTGCTGTACACGTACTTTGATCTCTTTACTTGGTACATCATTGAGGATAAGGGGGAGCGCAATATTATCTTCAACTGATAAATCCTTCAACAAATGGAATGATTGAAAGATAAAGCCGATATTCTCTTTACGGAATTTCGATGCTTTTGGCTCTTGATAAATATCATGCGCTTCCTTTCCAAATAAGAATAACGCTCCTTCAGTTGGTTCATCGATGGCACTAATCATATTTAGCAGTGTACTTTTACCAGAACCGCTCGTCCCCATAATGGCCACCATTTCACCTTGATAAATCGTACAATGGATATTTTTCAATGCATTGACCGTATGATGCTTTTGTTGAAAGATTTTTGACATCCCTTCAACGCGTAACACTTCTGTTAAACGTCCCTCGGGAATTGGAATCCCATTAATGACTTCTTTCAACGGATTGAACCCATTCATCTATATATGCCCCCTTTAATTGTTGTCGTAAAGCTTGTAAGCCTCGGCGAATATGAGTTTTCACTGTGCCCTCAGGACATTGCAAAATCACAGCAATATCCTTTACAGAGTTGTCTTGATAAAAACGTAATAGTAAAACCGTTTTATATTTTTCCTCTAGCTTGCAGAGTGCATGCCATAAATCTAGTTCTTCTTCGATATATGTAGGTGATGTACTATTGAGATCCTCTAATGAATGTGGTTCGACAAGCTGTACAGAGTTTTTCTTGGCAAGATAGGTTTTACAGCAATTGATAATAATGCGCGTTAACCAGGTAGAAAAATATTGAGGATCCTTTAATTGAGGTAGGCCCTCATACGCACGGATAATGGTCTGTTGAAAAACTTCTACGGCGTCATTTTCATTTTGGACATAAACATAAGCCATTCGATATAACTTATGTTGCTCTTGTTCAATAAGCTGATAAAATGCTTGCTCATCTCCGTTTTGCGCTAACTCTACAAGTGATTCTTGCTTTGTAGTAATGAAAATCGCCTCCTTCTGACTATTAGACTTGGCAAACCATCATTTCGATTCAACTTTTTTTATTTTCTTCGAATTTAGTGGGTAATCACGATAACGTAGGGTTGATTTCCGTTCCGACTGAGCGCTTTGCTGCTGACGCTTCGCTTTCGCACAGAGCAAAGCTCCTGGGGGCGTCCGATGAGCCGCTTGGGCCAAAAGATGTTTTTTGCGCGAAAGCGTAGTGCTAACGTAGCGGCAGCAGAGGGTTTTGTATGTGCGAAAGCGTAGCGACAGGCACGAAGTTGGTCACGAAGGCGTTATCACAGGACATGATGCTCTTAGCCTTCGTTCCTCTACTTTCCAGGGTCTCATCTGTGACGTTGTGATCCCCAAGGAGTCGCCCAGTCGGAACGAAGATCAACACATACAAATGTTATCCCTACTTTTGGGGTTGTTCCAATTTAATAGATAAAGTCCAATTTATGGTGATAAATTAATTTATTGCTATAATACCATTAAAGAATGAAAGTTATTGAAGTTTTATATTTTGAAAGGTAAAACCGACTAGCTTGCTTGAAGGAGGAAATATAGATGAAGAAAAAGCCTATTTATGTGGAGGTAGATATACTAGCACCCATTGACGAGGCTTGGACCTATACCCAAAATCCAAAGCTGCATGAGCAGTGGGATTTACGTTTTAGCTCAATTACATATATCGATAAAAGTTCACCTGAAGAACCACAGCGCTTTACCTATGAGACGAAGGTGATGCCAGGTTTGAAGGTAAGTGGCTGGGGTGAAAGTAAAGGGGAGCATCAGAAGGAAGATGGCACCAAAACATCCTCGTTACATTTTGGCACGCCTCAAAAAATATCACCGATTGCAGAGGGGAAAGGATACTGGCAGTATATTCCTCATAACAAGGGGCTTACATTTTTAACGCAGTATGACTATGATGTTCGCTATGGAAAATTAGGGAAGTTATTTGATGGTGTGTTTCGTCCAATAATGGGCTGGGCAACAGCTCTTAGCTTCGATGTCTTAAAAAGATGGCTTGAAAAGGGAGAAAATCCTTATTCTCAGTATCGTCGCTTCTTTTTAACAATCCTAATTAGTGTGCTTTTTTGTTTTGTCTGGCTATACCATGGGCTTGTGCCGAAAATCATCGTGCAGCATCCGAGTGAGGTGATGATGGTTGAGGAATTACTAGGTGGGGGAACTAGTCAGCTTAGCGATGCTGGAGCATCTAAGAGCAACGCTACTCAAATAGTAAGCTGGATTGGTATTGCAGAGATGATCTTTGCACTTTGTTGGCTGTTACCTCGAGGGAAGCGCTTATTGTTTGGAGCTCAAATTTTACTGTTTCCGCTTTTAACAATGGGTGCCGTGCTAGCAGATAAAACGATTGCTACTGCTCCATTTAATCCAGTAACACTTAATGTAGCTTTATGGGTATTGTCCATTATTGGGTTTGTTCTTAGTAAAGATATGCCAAGTGCTAAAAGCTGTAAACGAAAGCGAGGAGAAACAGCATGACGATTTATCAAACTTTATTAGGCGAGGATTTTACACGACTTCATCCGAAGCTACAAAAGCGTTATGCATTACCTGTAGATCAACCTTTTTATGCAAAGGGTGTGATGCATAAAATTGAGTCTGGTGCAAAGTGGCTGCGTCCCTTTTATGCTATGGCTACAAAAACTAGATTCCTGTTTCCTGAATCAGGTGAGGATGTGCCATTTTCAATTTGTAATACTTGTCGAGTATTGCCAAGCGGAGAACTAGAAGTATTATGGGAGCGTACCTTCTATTTTTCTAACAAGACAAGATACTTTGATGCGAGGATGACGGTTGATCCAGTTCAAAAAATAGTGAAGGATTATTTAGGCTCACCGGCTCTTTTTTATTCAGATTTACATTTCGCGGTGACAAGTGAGGGGAGATTGGTCATTCGTTCTGGTGTTCAGCGATTTGTAGTTTCTCAAATAGAATGTCCGATACCAAAAATGTTGGAAGGACGTGTTGTTGTCGAGGAAGGATTTGACAACAAAAGAAATGTGTTTACGATTCATGTGTCCATCCATAATCCATTGATAGGGAGGTTGATGATGTATGCTGGTGAATTTACGCAACAATCTATGTAGTCCAGTCCTAGTATTAGGGCTTGTGCTGTCGGTCGTTTGTTATTTGTTTAGCCCTCAGCCTGAATATATGTTGCTACTGACAGTCGCACAGCTTATTTTTGTTCCTGCGATGGTGAAAATGGTTATTGCCTTTAACAAAGCCGGTGATGCTATTATTGTCGTGATGATGGTTGCAATTACGATGCTCCACTGGTGGTCTGAAGGGTCGGTAGCAATCGGTCTTGCGCTTATTTATGTGCTTTATACGGTGTTTATAGCTATACAAGGTGTGAAGCGATTTTTACAGCGAGGCTTTACAAACATGGCAGAAATCTCGATTGATGTTGGACTTATCTATATATTTATCGGAGGACTATGGTTTTTTGCTTTTATCGCAAACATCGATACAGGTTTTTCATCATTGATAACGTGGTTAACAGCCATTCATTTTCATTACTCAGCTTGTTTATTAGCGATTTCGATAGGTCTTTTTGGGCGAATACATAATAGTAGATGGTACAATGCGGTCGTTGTTATTTTATTGACAGGCCCGCTCCTTGTTGCATTGGGTATAACGTTTTCTACGATACTAGAAATTGTTTCAGTGGTACTTTATATCGCTGCTATTTACAGCTTATTTTTCCTTGCTCTAAAAACGAAACTCCCTCGTGGGCAAGGCTTACTTTTACGAATTTCCTATGGGTCTCTATGTGTCACGATATTATGGTCATTTATGTATGCATTTGGTCATCTTATAGGCAATGTCTATGTAGGAATACCAGAGATGCTAAAATTTCATGGATTCATGAATGGTGTTTTCTTCGGTAGTGTAGGGGTGCTGGCTTGGGCTGTAGCTATTCCAGAAACCACACATCAACCATTTCAATTTCCAATCAGCCAAATTCGTGGGAAATTGCGAGAACAAAGTGATCCACATCCTGGTTTAGTCGATTCGCTTAGTGACTTTGTTGATACGACAAAACTGCCTCACACGATTCCACATTTTTATGAAGAAACAAATCATTATCGTTTAAGGGCATCTGTAAAGTGGAAACCCTGGTTTAAACCGTTTGCTTTGATTTATCAAGGCTTAAGTCGTTTCATGCAACAGCTAAACTTACCCTTTTCCAGTAAGCAAATTGAGATGACAGGCAGGATTGTTAAAGTAGATGAGCTGCAAGATGGGCGTTTAGCTCCACGTGCATGGATTCGTAACATAGACAAACAAACAACCTTTGTCGCAATCTATTCGAAGCATACAACAGAGCAAATAACATATATGAATATTGCGCTCCCACTGCCTTTTTCAACAATGATTGGGGTGTTATATTTATATGAAGATAATGGTGATTTACATTTAACGAGCAATCACGATGGAGATGCGGGGATTTATTTAGCAATCAATCGTTTTTTATTCAAACTACCTTTACATGAACATTTTACGATTACGTCAAAGGATGAAGCAACACTAACGGCTGTACACAAAATGCGCATTTTCGGTCTAGCTTTTTTACAAATTGACTATCAAATAACAAGAAAATAGATCTTTATTGAAGGAATCTGCCTGTCTTTACTCGAAGGTAATAATAAAAGGGGTGATTCGTTGCGATTAACGAAGGGCATTTCAGGTTTTGATGCAGACCATTTAATCGAACAGGATATGCGTAGATTTCAGTCGATGGTTTATCATTTAGCTACAAGTGAACAACGAGCGAAAGCTTTGCAATTTATTGACCAACCACACTTTGTTTATATGCAAGCGTTGATTCAAATGGGGGATGAACAATTCACAATTCTTCATCATAGACTAATGCCTTATATTGCGTTTGCTAAATTTGATGAAGAACTAAACTTTCAATTTTTAACGAAGCCTCACTTACACAAATATTTTCCGATGCGCAAATGCCTTGTCGCAGATACACTAAACATATTGCTGACACAGGATAAGGAGCTTCATAGTTTATCTGAGGTTGAATGGAAATATATTTCACACTTTGACAGTAAAACAATCGGAGACGTTATGTTTAATTATTGGGATTAATGATATTTCTATAGAAGGGAACAGCTGACTATTGAGGCTGTTCCTTTTTTAGAGCAAAAGTCTTGTTTTAACGTTTTAAGGTAGTTCATCTGTTTGTTTAGATATTTCGAAAGATGCTTAAAATTACATAAAAATGTACTAGTTATTTCTTTTAATATAGAAAAAATTCTCAAATCATCCAAGTCCAGCTTAAAAATGGTAGATTACTAATGATGTGCAAAATTTAACTTCCTGTTGGCCAAAAGCCTCTGGTAGATAACAAGGCACATTAGATTGCATTCGGAAAATAAGGAGAATTTGAAATGAATTTCAAGTCAATAAGTAAAAGAATCGTTTTTTCCTTCAGTATTGTAATAGCAGTAGTGGTTTTATACATTGGTTACAATTACTATGCAGTATCACAAAGCAACAGCGCAACGGAACAAATCGTTGATGAAGAATTACAATTACTCATTACAGATTATGAACAAGCTCAAACGATTGGGCTAAGAATTGCCGCAGCTAGAGGGTATGTACTTTCTGGTGAAAAAAAGTATAAGGAAATATTTGAAGAGAATGTAAAGCATGCTGAAGAGAACGAGAAAATACGTTTAGCAATATCAGAGTCAGCAGATTTCAGCAAGTTTGCGGAAATGGCGAAGGAATGGAGCAGGTATGTTGAACAGGAAGTATTTACTGTTTATGATCAAGGCAAGATTGAACTAGCGACGAAAAATTTAGCTACTATGAATGAAAAGGCTACGGAAATACGTGAAGGCTATGAGGGGTTAGCCGAGCATCGTAAACAAGCGATTAATGTGTTAGGCGCAGACATTATTAAATCAGGAGAGAATAAGCAGCTTACAGGCATTATCGTTGGAATTGTCATTGTTATCGTTGCAATCATAATTGCATTGTTAAGTGCTCGAGTCATTTCAAGACCAATCATCACTTTGACAAATCGTATGCAACGAATTACTGAAGGTGATTTAAGTGAGCCTGCACTTATTGTGAATTCAAAAGATGAGGTAGGACAGCTTATGGAAGCGACTAATGCGATGTCGGATATTTTGAATCGTTTATTAAAGCAAATTCAAACAGTATCCAATGACGTAGCTGCGCATAGTGAAGAGCTCATGCAATCAGCGACAGAGGTGAAAACTGGTACGGAACAAATTGTCGATACAGTCACTGAAATCGCGAGTGGCACAGAGGTGCAGGCAAGTAATGCATCAGATGTAGCTACAACAATGGCAGAATTCACCTTAAAGATGACAGATGTCAATAACAGCAGTAAGGATGTTCATCAGTATTCCAAAAATGTCATGTCTTTAACGAAAGAGGGACAAGGTTTAATGGATGCATCCACTGAGCAAATGACATCCATTCATCATATTGTGAAGGATGCTGTTTATAAGGTAGACGAACTAAGTAAACAAACACAGGAAATCTCAAAAATCGTGTCTGTAATACAGGATATAGCTGCGCAAACGAATTTACTGGCGCTTAATGCTGCTATAGAAGCGGCTCGAGCAGGGGAGCACGGTAAAGGTTTTGCGGTAGTTGCAGATGAGGTTCGTAAACTCGCTGAACAAGTAGCCGTCTCAGTTGACGATATAACAAGTATTGTACAAAGAATTCAACAAGATTCGAACATGGTTACATCTTCACTAGAAAATGGCTATGGAGAGGTTGAAAAAGGTACAACACAAATTGCTTCTACAAATGAAACATTCAGCCAAATTGCAAAGGCTGTTTATTCGATGTCAACAAACATTGACAGCATGTCGACAAAGCTAGAAGAAGTAGTACAAAATACTGTGAATATTCATAAATCAGTGGACGAAATTGCAGCTGTATCAGAACAATCCGCTGCAGGCATTCAAGAAACCTCTGCAACTGTCGAACAAGCAGCAAGCTCTATGGATGAGATCAACAATAGTTCCGAAAATTTAGCGGGCATGGCAGAGAATTTGAACGAGCTCATTCGAAAATTTAAATTATAATTAAATCTATCGGAATTTCACACTTTCATCACATTTAGACTGTATACTATTGTATTGGAAGGTGGAATCATATTGAGAAAATATTTACTATTAATACTGATGAGCACTTTGCTTATGGCCCCTGTAGCCTACGCTCATACTATGGATAAAAGTACGCTTTTTTCTGATGTTCCAGAAACTGCAACAAATATACAGGAAATAATGGTACTTCATAGCATCGGATTGCTTGGCTATAATGGCAAAGATATGGCTTTAAATCCAACAGAAAATTTATCACGTAAAGATTTTGCTGGCTGGGTAGGAGGCTTCTTTGGCCTTGAAGGTGCTACTGTCGATGAGCTAGCCCAAGCAGCAAAAAATGAAGATTATGTTTCTTCACTTGAGGGAGACATTACTTATAAAGAAATTAATACAGCATTATTTCATCATAAACTAAATCTTGAAAAGCCAGATGCTACACTAACGAAAGAGGAGTATATTTCCTTTTTAACAGAAAATCTGGACGTTGATATGGGTGGTCACACATTGATTCAAATGGGCGGCTTCTCTGAAGGTCCAACTGGTACGATTGAAGATGTAGTAACAGGTGACGAGACGGGTGTAGTCATTGGAGGCAAAACATACATGCTTTCAGGTCATCCACGAATTTTTGCAGATTCAACGGAGGCAAAAAGCTGGGTTGGTCAAACATTAGAAAAATCCATTTTAACAACAGATGGTGGCCATCATCACGGTAATCATGATCACGGTGATGATCATCAAGAAGAACAGGCGTCCAACACACCAACACTACAATACATTCAAATACATTCAGGTACACAAGCGACTTCAGACGACACAAAAGAAATAAAATCAGCGAAAGCTACACCAAGAGAAGAACAACAATCAGCGACTGCAACTGACGACGCAACATCAAGCTCAAGCACTGTATGGATTGTAGCAATTATCGCATTACTAGCTGTCATCCTCGGCTTCGTATTTATGAAACGAAAAAAATAATGAAAATCGAAATAAACCAGCAATTGACGAGAAAATCTTGTCATTGCTGGTTTTTTTTGTGGCTTAGAAAATAGGATTAAATCAAGGGAATATATTATACTGATTAAATGTAAAATAATAGTTTTAATTTAGGTTTATTATACAATGTTTTGTTATAATTAGGTAAGGCGCGAATAGCAAGCGAACATAACTTTATAGAGAGATTCGCACCGAAATTCATTTAAATATGATAGCGTTAATTTTGTCGTTTTATTCCTTAAAACCTATGCGCATTAGATATTATGATATAAAAATGATGTATTTGTTATGGATTTATTAAGTTTTGCTGTCTCTTCTCGTATGAGGAGAGTGGATTGAAATTATTCCGTTCTCCACAACTTCTAGAGGAAATTCTGTCTCTTCTCGTATGAGGAGAGTGGATTGAAATAAAATGGAACAATATGAGAGTCAAAGTAATACAAGTCTCTTCTCGTATGAGGAGAGTGGATTGAAATCTGGTTGTAAGCATCTAGTGAAATAATACCTAACGTCTCTTCTCGTATGAGGAGAGTGGATTGAAATAACTTGTTTAGTGGTTGTTATTGATAGAACATTTCGTCTCTTCTCGTATGAGGAGAGTGGATTGAAATAATCCGTTGTGGAATGTCGATGCTAAAACTGATGGTCTCTTCTCGTATGAGGAGAGTGGATTGAAATTGGAGTCACTCGTAAGAAGTGAAGTTGTGGAAAAGCGTCTGTTCTCGTATGAGAGGAGTGGTTTGAAATTTGGCATCAAGGGTATTACAGTGATATGTATGATGTCTCTGCTCATATAAGGAAGTCGATTGTAAAAAATAAATAAAATAAGAAGGTGAATATAAATGTTGGTAAAAGACTTTATTGCGCATATTCGAACTAGTGACGGAGCAGAGCAATTGTTAGTAGATCATTTAAAAGAGGTGCAATATATTGCTGAAGAAATCGGACAGAAAATAGGGCTTAAGCATGTAACAGGACTTGCAGGTATGTTGCATGATATGGGCAAATTTAGTGATGCGTTTCAGGAATATATTCGCGATGCGGTGGCAAATCCTTCTGATCCACCAAAACGTGGGAGTGTTGATCACTCGACTGCTGGTGGCAAATTTTTGATGGAGCATTTTCAAAGAGTTAATCCAGTTTCTCCTTTTTTAGTGGAGTGTGTGGCAAATGCTATTTTTTCACATCATGGACAGTTACTAGATATGATAGATATGGATGGACAGTCGCCTTTTGTGAATCGGCTGACATCTGAGAAGAATATTGATTTTTCACTTGTAAAGCAACGTTTTTTACAGCATATGTATGATTTATCCTATTTGAACAGTTACGTTATAAAAGCTGCAAAGGAATTGGAAACGTATTTTGAAAGTAAACTGAAAAATGCGAAAACAACAGAAGAAGCAGCTAGTGTAATACAAAAAGAAACAAGCTTTGTCACGATATTTATTTTCAGTGCCTTGATTGATGCAGATCGTCACAACTCACGAGCATTCGAGGAACAGGAGGAAATTACACCTTTCGATGTTCAATCACTATGGAAAACTTTTGAAGGACGCCTAAATAAAGATTTAACCGAGAAGCAGAAAAAATCATTACCTAACGAAATTACACGTTTACGCAAACAAATGTCGATAGATTGCCTTGATAAAGCATCACTACCAACAGGTATATATACACTATCTATTCCTACAGGTGGTGGAAAAACTTTAGCAAGTCTTCGTTTTGCCCTGCGACATGCACAACTTCATCAAAAGCAACGTATTATTTACATTGTACCGTACACAACCATCATTGAGCAAAATGCACAAGAGGTGCGTGAAGTTTTACAGGCAGAGGATTATGTATTGGAGCATCACAGTAATGTAATTGAGGATACTGAACACAATGAAAATCTATCCTTTAAGGAGTATCAAGTGGCAAGAAGGTTGAATACCGCAAAGGATGATTGGGATGCACCAATAATTTTTACGACGATGGTGCAATTTTTAGAGACGTTTTATAGTGGGAAGTCGCGTAATGTGAGAAGGTTACATAACTTAGCAAATAGTATACTTATTTTTGACGAAGTACAATCCGTACCGATTCATTGTGTATCATTGTTTAATGAAGCGTTGAATTTCATGAAAAATACATGTAATACCACATCTATTCTATGTACAGCTACACAACCTGCTCTCCAGCTTGTACGCAATAATATTGATATTAATCGGGAACTTGTGGAAGACTTGCCAACGATTATTCAAGCATTTAAGCGTACATCCATCACGCCACTGTTAAAAAATAAGGGGTGGAACACGGAGGAAATCAGTGGTTTTGTTGAAGAATCGTTAATCACTCGCAACAATTTGTTAGTTATTTTAAATACAAAAAAAGCAGTTCATGACTTATACGAACAGCTTAAATATGCTGATTTTGACGTTATGCATTTAAGTACTGGCATGTGTCCTGCACATCGAAAGAAAAAACTAGAAGAGATGAGACTGAAACTTCAAAGAAAGGAAAAGTTTGTTTGTATTAGTACGCAATTGATTGAAGCGGGAGTGGATATTAGCTTCGAATGTGTTATCCGCTCGTTAGCTGGATTAGACTCTATTGCACAGGCTGCAGGACGTTGTAATCGTAATGGGGAGGTAGAATTACAAGATGTATATGTTTTTAACCATGCAGAGGAATCGCTCAGCAAGCTACCAACTATTAAAATGGGCGGAGAATGTTCGCATTATATAATGAAGGATTTACAGGATAATCCTGCACTATTTGGTGGTTATTTATTGTCAACCGAAGCAATGACGCATTACTTTAATCATATTTATAAGGCGTTTGATTCAACGTTGAATTATCCATTACCAAAACTTAAAACATCAATTTATGAATTATTATTTCGAATAGATACAGATAAGAATAAAACATATATTAAGGGACCTGGTAGACACTATCCATTAGCAACCTTGGCTAGTTATAAAACAGCTTTTTCGCATTTTGAAGTGATTGATGCCAAAACACAGGGGGTACTCGTGCCGTACGGTGAGGGGAAGAATCTCATTAGCCAGCTCATGGGCTACGATCCAATTGATGATTATCAAGTATTTTTGAAAAAGGCACAGCAGTGCAGTGTAAATGTGTTCAAACATGATTTTGAAGCATTGAAGCAAAACAATCAGTTGATTGTTGTACAGTTCGGGATATTTAATATTTATGTTGCAAAAGAAACAGCATATGACGATCAATTTGGAATAAGTGTTCAGGGAGAAGCACAGTTAGACGATTGTATTATTTAAGAAGTGAAAAGCAGCTCATTGCTTTTCAGGTAGTGAGCTGCATTCAAACTTAAATGATATAGTATATTTTTCAATCCACGCTATCAAGCGACATTAATAATAATAGCATAATTATTGGAGAGTTAAAGTTTAATTTAAAAATATATTGTTCATATAATATATTTATTTAATGTTTGTCATGTTTCTAGATAATCTGTTGACAAAATAGGTCCATATTGGAATAATTGGTTATAGATAATTCTTAAATAGAATTACTCTCTAGGAATTTTTGAGTGTGGGATTCTTCTTTTTAATTAACTCACTTTCATTAAGAAGAGAATTTCCCTCGAAAATTCACAGAGAAGTTGTGCAAGGAGGTGACAGGATGACAAAAATACGAAATCAAATTGAGTTTGAGGTACATGGTGCCTATGCATTATTTACAGACCCACTAATGAAACTTGGTGGTGAAAAGATGACAACTCAAATTCCAAGTTATCAAGCACTTAAGGGAATTGTGGAATCAATCTATTGGAAACCATCTATCATTTGGTATATTGATGAAATTCGTGTAATGAATGCTATTCGAATGGAATCGAAGGGTGTACGACCGATTGATATGTCGGGAGGAAATACGCTTGCCAATTACAGTTATTTGCGAGATGTACGTTATCAAGTAAAGGCACATTTTGAGTTTAATACAAATCGTATGGATTTAAAGCCAGACTTCAACGAGCACAAACATCATAATATTGCCAAGCGTTGTGTCGAAAAGGGTGGTCGTCGTGATGTTTTTTTGGGTGCAAGAGAATGTCAGGCTTATGTAGAGTCGTGCAATTTCGGCGCTGGGGAAGGTTTTTATGATAATTATGATGAGGTGCATTTTGGTACGATGGTGCATGGCCTAAATTATCCTGACGAAACAGGACGTAATATGCTAGAAACAAGACTTTGGCAACCTAGGATGAAAAATGGCTATATTTCTTTTATTCGTCCGGAAGAATGTTCTCTTGTTCGTCCAATTAAGGAAATGCATGCAAAGTCGTTTAATCTAGGAGAATCAATGACAGCTGTGGATGAAGAATACGATGAGCTGGAGGTGAAGAAATGAGTTATTTACGTGCTTTGTTTAATACCTACGAGGAAAATGAAGCGCAAGTAGGAGAGATTTTCTCAAAAGAAACAAAAGATAAAAAAGTGCTAGAATATACACTACTGCCGATTTCGCACACAACTCAAACAGCACATATTGAAATGATTATTAATCTTGATGGTACATTATATGATGCAAAAGTAATTGGGAAAATCAATACCATTTTACCGTTTACCGAAAGCTCTGGTAGTCGTTCAGGGAAAAATTATGTGTCTCATATGTTACAGGACAAGCTGATGTATGTAGCAGGTGATTATGTTGCTTTTACACAAGAAGAAGATAAAAGAGATGCACATCTCCATTATTTAGAACAACTCGGAGAATGGTGTGATTCGCACTATAGTCATCCGCACATACAAGCAATATACGAATATGTGAAAAAGGGAACACTTATTCAAGATTTGGTAGAGCGCTCTATTTTACATTTAACAGAAGCAGGACTATTGCATTCAAAATGGGATACAAAGCAGGATGGGGACAAGCCACCTATTTTCCAGATGCTCGCAGGTGCGCAGGAAAGCGCATTTGTTCGTTTTAATGTTCATGTACCTGGAGAAATTACTGATCCTGTCTGGAGTAATAAGGATATTTATGATGCATATAGTCAATTTTATAATACAAAGCTTCAGGAAAGCGATATTTGCTATGTAACAGGTGAATATTTACCTTTCACTGTGCGTCACCCTAATAAGCTACGTAACTCGGGGGATAAGGCTAAGTTAATTTCAGCAAATGACAGTAGCGGTTTTACATACCGTGGTCGTTTTAAGGATAGCTTTGAAGCAGCGAATATTAGTTATGATGTCTCGCAAAAAGCGCATAATGCATTAAAGTGGCTGATTGAACGGCAAGGAAAGCAAGTGGACGGTCGTATCTTTCTTGTATGGGGCTCAAAAAATCCAGATATGCCATATGTAGCTGACGATTTATCGAGTAGTGTGTTTACTGGATGGAATGATTTCTTGGTACAACGCGATGCTATGCTTGCGCAAAAAGCTGATACAAAGAAGGTATTGGCAGACCAGCATAGTCTACTTATTAGCGGTATAAAAAAGAATCTGAATATTCAAGAACATGATGATGAAAAGGTTTATATTTTAACGCTTGATGCGGCAACGCCTGGACGGTTAGCAGTACTCTATTATCGAGATTTAGATATTAAAGATTATTTTGATAAGCTATTAATCTGGCATAAGGATTGTAGCTGGCGTCATACGCGGAAGAAAGAAAATGAATGGGTGCAGTACTTCGGCTCTCCGTCCTTTTATACAATTGCACATGCCGCATATGGCCCAAGACCTAGTGATAAGGTCGTCAAAGGTGTGATAGAGCGAATGCTGCCTTGCATACTTGATGGACGAAAAATTCCGATTGATATAGTGCGCAGTGCAATTGTTCGTGCTTCAAATCCCCAATTCTACGATCAAATGTGGGAGTGGGAACAGGTACTAGGAGTAGCATGCTCACTCGTGAAAAAGCATTATTTTGATAAAGATAAGGAGGTTTATACTATGGCACTTGATACGACAAGTCCAGAACGTGATTACTTATTTGGTCGTTTACTCGCAGTTGCAGATGTGTTAGAACGTAATGCCTTGGGCAAGGAAGAAAACCGTCCGACTAATGCGTTGCGTTATATGAATGCATTTTCTCGACATCCTGCAAGGACATGGGAAACGATTCAAAGAAATCTACAACCCTATCAAATGAAGTTAAGAGAAAAGGGCATTTATTATACGAAGCTCATTGATGACATTGGTGCACAAATGGATATAAAAGATTTTACGGATGAGCCACTTAGTGGAAAATATTTATTAGGTTATTACAGTCAACGACAAGCATTGTATACAAAAAAAGAAAAGAATGAAGAGGAGAGTTAAACGATGACAACATTAGATCATAAAATTGATTTTGCGGTTGTATTTTCTGTACAAAATGCCAATCCAAATGGTGATCCATTAAATGGTAATCGTCCGCGTCAAAATTACGATGGTTATGGTGAAGTATCGGATGTATGTATTAAGCGTAAATTACGCAACCGCCTACAAGATATGGGGGAAGCAATTTTTGTACAATCTGATGATCGTAATAATGACGGCTTTAAAAGTTTAAACGATCGAGCAGATGCGATTCCAGAGCTTAAAAAGATAAAGGCTGATAAAAAAGGCAATGCCGATGTGTATGCAACGATTGCGAGTGGTACTTGGTTTGATGTGCGTGCATTTGGACAAGTTTTTGCTTTTAAAGGAGATTCTTTGTCTGTCGGTGTTCGTGGTCCAGTATCTATTCACCCAGCTATTAGTCTTGCTCCAATCGACATTACAAGTATTCAAATAACAAAAAGTGTGAATTCTGTAACGGGCGATAAAAAGGGCTCTGATACAATGGGCATGAAGCATCGAGTTGATTTTGGTATCTATAAGTTTTTTGGAAGTATTAATACACAATTAGCTGAGAAAACAGGCTTTACAAATGAAGATGCTGTTAAATTAAAAGAAGCATTAATTACATTGTTTGAAAACGATGCTTCTTCTGCTCGTCCAGAGGGATCGCTAGAAGTACATAAAGTGATTTGGTGGGAGCATAATTCAAAGCTTGGCCAATACTCATCAGCAAAAGTACACCGTTCTTTAAAGCTAGATGGAAATTCATTTGAGGATTTAACAATTACTGTTGAGCCATTAGAGGGGCTGAAGGTTCATGAGCTGGATGGTAAATGATGATGTCGATTATTTAATGTTATCGGGTATTCAGCATTTTCGCTTCTGTTCACGACAATGGGCGTTGATCCATATAGAACAGCAATGGGCAGAAAATGTTTTGACGATTGAAGGACAACATGTTCATGAAAAAGCAGATCAACCATTTTTACGTGAAAAGCGTGGAAATAAATTAATTGTGAGAGCGATGCCCATTCGCTCTCACAGTTTAAAGACGAATGGTATTTGTGATGTCGTAGAATTTTACGAACATAAAGATGGTGTTCCTATACATGGCGAGACTGGTACTTATTTACCAATCCCAGTAGAATACAAGCGCGGAAAACCAAAGAGGGGACAGGAGGATGTTGTTCAGCTTGTGGCGCAAGTTATGTGTTTAGAGGAGATGCTATTATGTGACATTCCGGCTGCATACTTATTTTATGATGAAATAAAACGCCGTGTAAAAGTTGATATTACAGATGAAATGCGTAATGAAGTACAGTCTATGTTTAAACAAATGCATCATTATTTTGATAGAAGACATACGCCAAAAGTGAAAACAGGAAAGCACTGTGTAAGCTGCTCTTTACAAAATTTATGTATGCCGGAGCTCATGTCATCGACTACGGTTCGCAGCTATATGGAGAGGTATTTATAATGAAAAAATTGCTAAATACATTATTTATTACAACTCCTGATATTTACCTGTCGTTAAAAGGTGAGAATGTTGTCATAACACATGAAAATCAGCAACTCGGCAGATTTCCACTACACAATTTTGAGGCAATCTGTACTTTTGGATATGCTGGAGCAAGTCCTAAATTAATGTATGCATGTGCAGAAAAAAATATTAATTTAACGTTTTTGTCACGTTCAGGGAGGTTTTTAGCACGAGTAGTTGGCGAAAGTAAAGGCAATGTAATATTACGTAAGACGCAATATCGTTTATCAGAAAATGAAGTTGAAAGTGCGAAAATTGCTCGTAATTTTATATTTGCAAAGATTGCAAATCAAAAATGGATTTTAGAGCGAATGGCACGTGATTACCCGCTTCGTATAGATGTACCCATGTTTAAGCAAGTTTCTAGTGAATTGACAACAGCCATGAAGGCGATTTTAGTGACTGAGGATTTAGAACGTTTACGTGGACTAGAAGGACAAGCTGCCACAGCGTATTTTAAACTGTTCGACCAAATGATTTTGCAACAAAAAGACATTTTCTACTTTAGAAATCGTAATCGTCGTCCACCAACAGACAACGTAAATGCTTTATTGTCACTTGCTTACACATTGCTTGCCTCAGATGTCACATCTGCATTGGAAACAGTAGGCTTGGATGCCTATGTTGGCTATTTACACCGTGATCGCCCAGGTCGTGCATCACTTGCTCTAGACGTCATGGAGGAGCTACGTGGTGTTATGGCAGATCGCTTTGTCCTTAAAATGATTAATAAAAAAATGATGCAATCTACTGATTTTGTACAAAAAGAAAACGGTGCTGTACTCTTAACGGATGACGGACGAAGGAAATTTATTAAAGCATGGCAAGAACGTAAACAAGAAAGTCTTACACATCCATACTTAAACGAAAAAATAAATTGGGGTCTTGTCCCTCACGCACAAGCAATTCTACTTGCACGTTATTTACGGGGGGATATAGAAGAATATCCACCTTTTTTATGGAAATGAGGGGCTTACATGTTAGTATTAGTCACTTACGATGTTGTCACGAAAACACCTATTGGCCGAAAGCGATTACGAAAGGTTGCAAAAATATGTGAAAATTTCGGAATACGTGTGCAAAATTCAGTTTTTGAGTGTGTAGTAGATGCCACTCAGTTTAAGCAACTACAACTCGCACTACAGGAGATTATTGATGTGGAAGAAGATAGTCTACGTTTCTATCAGCTAGGCAACAATTACAAATCAAAGGTTATTCATATCGGAGCAAAAGAAACATTCAATGTTGAAGATACAATAATTTTATAATCGGTGCGGATGCCAAGCAAACATAAATTCCTAGAGAGATCCGCACCAAATTTTGATGAAAATTCAATCATCAGAAATGGTAAGAATGGTATGAAAGAATTAGAATGAAAAGATAAATAGCAAAAATCGTTTAGAGTTATTATTTTTTTATGAATTTTTGCAGTCACTCTCTGTATGGAGAGTGTGGATTGAAATGTTCGTCGTCTCGTAAGTTCATCAACGACGTTAACACAGTCACTCTCTGTATGGAGAGTGTGGATTGAAATGTTCAGTTATTTGTTAAATAGAATGATAAACTTTGGTCACTCTCTGTATGGAGAGTGTGGATTGAAATCAAAATACGTTTGTACATTGGAGGCGACAGGATGATGTCACTCTCTGTATGGAGAGTGTGGATTGAAATCGCATTTATCAGTGGATGGCTTTTATTATACGCGTCACTCTCTGTATGGAGAGTGTGGATTGAAATGATTTTATCAATGCATTGGAAGTGAGTCGGAACGAGTCACTCTCTGTATGGAGAGTGTGGATTGAAATCTAATTTAAGACTTGCTGCAAACAGTGGAATAAACGTCACTCTCTGTATGGAGAGTGTGGATTGAAATTCCTAAACCATCGATAAAACTCGTGATTAATATAGTCACTCTCTGTATGGAGAGTGTGGATTGAAATGCATCTTTTAAAGAGTAGTTTAACTTTCCATTTAGTCACTCTCTGTATGGAGAGTGTGGATTGAAATATCCTCCAGGTATAACACTAGCTTGCGGTAAATCGTCACTCTCTGTATGGAGAGTGTGGATTGAAATTACTTTGTCAATGTCTTTTAATCGTTCAATGACGTCACTCTCTGTATGGAGAGTGTGGATTGAAATTTATCACCTATTTCCACTATTAATAGTTTTTTCGTCACTCTCTGTATGGAGAGTGTGGATTGAAATAAATCTAATAGAAGAACTACTAGTTTTCGGGACAAGGTCACTCTCTGTATGGAGAGTGTGGATTGAAATAATATCTCCATCATCTTGACGTGCTGAACGACCAGTCACTCTCTGTATGGAGAGTGTGGATTGAAATTTTTATAGAATTGATAAGGAAGGATGAGTGAAAATGTCACTCTCTGTATGGAGAGTGTGGATTGAAATAGGAGCAGTGGCGACAATCGGCGGTGTTGAATACGGTCACTCTCTGTATGGAGAGTGTGGATTGAAATAATAGATGATATTGTTATGAATAAATTTGAAGAACGTCACTCTCTGTATGGAGAGTGTGGATTGAAATATTTAATGATATACAAGACGCAAAGCTGGTGGACGTGTCACTCTCTGTATGGAGAGTGTGGATTGAAATTATTCGTCAGTTTGTTGAGATGGCAGACCAGGACGACGTCACTCTCTGTATGGAGAGTGTGGATTGAAATATCGACCATACGTCCATCAACTGACACGTTACGAGTCACTCTCTGTATGGAGAGTGTGGATTGAAATATCTTAGCGAAGGCGGTGTCTGATGGATGGACTGTCACTCTCTGTATGGAGAGTGTGGATTGAAATCTTTTTCATTGCCCTGGGACTTTATGGCGTTGCTAGTCACTCTCTGTATGGAGAGTGTGGATTGAAATGTTGTAAGCATCCTCTACACGGTCATAGTGGTCTCGTCACTCTCTGTATGGAGAGTGTGGATTGAAATCTAACTTAGTATAACATTAATCAATTTTCTTTGCGTCACTCTCTGTATGGAGAGTGTGGATTGAAATTCTGCAAATATCTATTGCATAGTATCGTAATATCTCGTCACTCTCTGTATGGAGAGTGTGGATTGAAATACCTGTTAATAAATTTGTTACGATAGTTTGTAGGTCACTCTCTGTATGGAGAGTGTGGATTGAAATAATACTATCTTTGTAGTTATCGTAAAAAATCGAAAACGTCACTCTCTGTATGGAGAGTGTGGATTGAAATCACAGAGGACGGAGAGGGCAATTTGAGATATTGGTGTCACTCTCTGTATGGAGAGTGTGGATTGAAATTCCTAAATCACTTAAATTCTTTCTCAATTTAACGTCACTCTCTGTATGGAGAGTGTGGATTGAAATTGGCACTGGGCCTAAGTGGGATCAAAAAGCAAAGGTCACTCTCTGTATGGAGAGTGTGGATTGAAATTACCATTAAAGACATACTAGATGGCGATGTAGCGTCACTCTCTGTATGGAGAGTGTGGATTGAAATAAACGTTTCGATAATTTGGCAGTCTGATAATTTTTGTCACTCTCTGTATGGAGAGTGTGGATTGAAATATTTCAATGCTGCAAGCGTCACTGATGCCCCACGTGTCACTCTCTGTATGGAGAGTGTGGATTGAAATCATTGCCCATCTACCAGCACCTACCGCGCCTTTCGTCACTCTCTGTATGGAGAGTGTGGATTGAAATACGTAATTCATCATCCATGTACTCAGCTAATACATCGTCACTCTCTGTATGGAGAGTGTGGATTGAAATTTAGAAGAACATATCTTATGTGATCCACGTATCAAGTCACTCTCTGTATGGAGAGTGTGGATTGAAATCAACCATAAATCATAGTTATTGACCATGGATAACAGTCACTCTCTGTATGGAGAGTGTGGATTGAAATTCAATGCTTCCGCTTGTGATTTAACCTCTTGCTTCGTCACTCTCTGTATGGAGAGTGTGGATTGAAATTAAGGTAGTTGCGAGTTTATTGGCAGATTCATTTAGTCACTCTCTGTATGGAGAGTGTGGATTGAAATTTCATCGAATACAGGTTTAGCCACCGTAACATCTTGTCACTCTCTGTATGGAGAGTGTGGATTGAAATTTGATTGTAAAAACGAAAAGTAAAAATTAACGCAGGTCACTCTCTGTATGGAGAGTGTGGATTGAAATAAGAGAAAGCGCAAAGAGAAATGGAGTTAATGCGTCACTCTCTGTATGGAGAGTGTGGATTGAAATATTGTTTTAGATTTAGAAGTTACTAAGAGTTTTGGTCACTCTCTGTATGGAGAGTGTGGATTGAAATGTTATCTAGACGAAGATGATGAACTTTATGAAGAGTCACTCTCTGTATGGAGAGTGTGGATTGAAATCTCAAATATAGCTCATAAAAATAATATTTTTGTTGTCACTCTCTGTATGGAGAGTGTGGATTGAAATCTCTTGACCAAGAACGTGGATAGCAAAGTAGTCTGTCACTCTCTGTATGGAGAGTGTGGATTGAAATTTCCATTAAAGAAAGTTCATCCAAAGATTTTTTGTCACTCTCTGTATGGAGAGTGTGGATTGAAATTATTAAATTGTATCAATAATGGCAAGTGTTGTCAGGTCACTCTCTGTATGGAGAGTGTGGATTGAAATTTTCGTGGACACGCCAACGAGCAAGGATCGGTATTGTCACTCTCTGTATGGAGAGTGTGGATTGAAATATTGTGGCAAGAAAAATCTAGTCTAGCACACTCGGTCACTCTCTGTATGGAGAGTGTGGATTGAAATGCCTGTCCATAGACCAATCTGTTTGAACACTCTCGGTCACTCTCTGTATGGAGAGTGTGGATTGAAATGATATCTACAATGATTGAAGCAGAAATTACTGGTGTNTGTCCATAGACTGTTTGAACACTCTCGGTCACTCTCTGTATGGAGAGTGTGGATTGAAATGATATCTACAATGATTGAAGCAGAAATTACTGGTGTCACTCTCTGTATGGAGAGTGTGGATTGAAATTATAAGGTTTTCAAATATACGTCTTAGGTAAACAAGTCACTCTCTGTATGGAGAGTGTGGATTGAAATGCCTGTCCATAGACCAATCTGTTTGAACACTCTCGGTCACTCTCTGTATGGAGAGTGTGGATTGAAATGATATCTACAATGATTGAAGCAGAAATTACTGGTGTCACTCTCTGTATGGAGAGTGTGGATTGAAATTATAAGGTTTTCAAATATACGTCTTAGGTAAACAAGTCACTCTCTGTATGGAGAGTGTGGATTGAAATGCCTGTCCATAGACCAATCTGTTTGAACACTCTCGGTCACTCTCTGTATGGAGAGTGTGGATTGAAATGATATCTACAATGATTGAAGCAGAAATTACTGGTGTCACTCTCTGTATGGAGAGTGTGGATTGAAATTATAAGGTTTTCAAATATACGTCTTAGGTAAACAAGTCACTCTCTGTATGGAGAGTGTGGATTGAAATGCCTGTCCATAGACCAATCTGTTTGAACACTCTCGGTCACTCTCTGTATGGAGAGTGTGGATTGAAATGATATCTACAATGATTGAAGCAGAAATTACTGGTGTCACTCTCTGTATGGAGAGTGTGGATTGAAATTATAAGGTTTTCAAATATACGTCTTAGGTAAACAAGTCACTCTCTGTATGGAGAGTGTGGATTGAAATGCGTTAAGGAATATCAACGTAACTCCAGGAGAGCAGTCACTCTCTGTATGGAGAGTGTGGATTGAAATACCTACTTTTTTTCAATAGTGTCTCCAAAGGTGGTCGTCACTCTCTGTATGGAGAGTGTGGATTGAAATATGCTTAACAGTGATTTTCAAATTTTTATTGATGTCACTCTCTGTATGGAGAGTGTGGATTGAAATTGGTACTTGAACAGTTAAATTTACTTGTAATTGTTGTCACTCTCTGTATGGAGAGTGTGGATTGAAATAGCCGTACCATCTTTATTAACTATCATGGCTTTACCGTCACTCTCTGTATGGAGAGTGTGGATTGAAATATGTGCACATACTACACGTTGGTCATCGCATGAAAGGTCACTCTCTGTATGGAGAGTGTGGATTGAAATTAGTATTGTACCAGTTGTTTTTGGTACAGCACCTGTCACTCTCTGTATGGAGAGTGTGGATTGAAATATTTAGAAGTGCTTCATCTGGACTAAAGGATTTAGTCACTCTCTGTATGGAGAGTGTGGATTGAAATTTTAAATCTACAACTAACTAAATATTGCAACTGGAGTCACTCTCTGTATGGAGAGTGTGGATTGAAATCGTACATTAGTTGATCCTATGGACATCGATGAAACAGTCACTCTCTGTATGGAGAGTGTGGATTGAAATAATAGCTGATAATCCAATGGAAAAAGATGTACTAGTCACTCTCTGTATGGAGAGTGTGGATTGAAATGATCGAGTACAAGCCATTCTTACTAAACGTCCGAAGTCACTCTCTGTATGGAGAGTGTGGATTGAAATAAGGTAAGTAAATCTTGCTCATCCTTAAACGTTGTCACTCTCTGTATGGAGAGTGTGGATTGAAATCCAACGGCTTGGGCTATGGATGTCTAACGCACCTTGGTCACTCTCTGTATGGAGAGTGTGGATTGAAATAAACCATTGTTTCAGTTTCCGTTTAGTGGTCCTTGTCACTCTCTGTATGGAGAGTGTGGATTGAAATAGCTGTTTAATATCAGCCTGTAATGCGTCTATTTGTCACTCTCTGTATGGAGAGTGTGGATTGAAATAGTACAGGTAAGGGTGCCGGAGGAGGTAGTGCTCCGTCACTCTCTGTATGGAGAGTGTGGATTGAAATTATAAGTACCACCTAAAGAAACTCTAACAGCCTGTGTCACTCTCTGTATGGAGAGTGTGGATTGAAATTTGAATGAATTCGTAATTTTCGTCGCCAGTACCGTCACTCTCTGTATGGAGAGTGTGGATTGAAATCCTGTAAAATCAAACAGTACAGCAGCAATGTCATGTCACTCTCTGTATGGAGAGTGTGGATTGAAATCACCAATGCGCCAAAAGGGACATCATCAGCGTTTTCCCGTCACTCTCTGTATGGAGAGTGTGGATTGAAATTATCAGCTTTACCGTAGACACTAGCTAAATCACTGTCACTCTCTGTATGGAGAGTGTGGATTGAAATTGCCACTCTGTACCAATCCGTATAATCTAGCATGTCACTCTCTGTATGGAGAGTGTGGATTGAAATTACTATAGTCCAAATGGACAAATGGAAATGGAAGGTCACTCTCTGTATGGAGAGTGTGGATTGAAATGTATGAGTACGATGAATACATGTTGTTTAAGCAGTCACTCTCTGTATGGAGAGTGTGGATTGAAATTTTAAAGCTAACGACCTGAGCAAGGTTGAAGAAATGTCACTCTCTGTATGGAGAGTGTGGATTGAAATTATGAGTACAAGAATTAGTTATCCAGTAGAAGTTGTCACTCTCTGTATGGAGAGTGTGGATTGAAATATATGATAGTGAACATACATTTGTAAAAGAATCAGTCACTCTCTGTATGGAGAGTGTGGATTGAAATTATACTTTCTGTTGCAATTTCCACAAGCTGTGTAACGTCACTCTCTGTATGGAGAGTGTGGATTGAAATCGTGTCGGCATGTTTGATGGTGAAAAATATTATGTCACTCTCTGTATGGAGAGTGTGGATTGAAATCAGAAGGTTTTTACACAGTAATTGCATCATGCATGTCACTCTCTGTATGGAGAGTGTGGATTGAAATAACAATGACAGGAGATAAGATTTTAAAAATTGATGTCACTCTCTGTATGGAGAGTGTGGATTGAAATAACTGGACGTTTTATTTAGAGAATTTCAAAAAGCGTCACTCTCTGTATGGAGAGTGTGGATTGAAATTCAACTAAGACACCATTTATAGTTTTTCTACCTAAGTCACTCTCTGTATGGAGAGTGTGGATTGAAATAGCAGGAACGAAATGCTCTACTGTATACGTAAATGTCACTCTCTGTATGGAGAGTGTGGATTGAAAT
>NZ_LIYL01000059.1:231014-271937 GCF_001278875.1 Lysinibacillus sp. FJAT-14222
CTCTGTATGGGTGGATTGAAATGCAACTAGAAAGGAAGAAGTATATGGGAGAAAATGTTACTCTCTGTATGGAGAGTGTGGATTGAAATTTTTTTATATTGGAAGGTTTTAAATTAACATCCCAGTCACTCTCTGTATGGAGAGTGTGGATTGAAATCTTAAACCCTGTAGGCGTTACATAATTAGGTATAGTCACTCTCTGTATGGAGAGTGTGGATTGAAATTGGACCAGGTACGAACCATAAAATTCTTGGGTGTGCGTCACTCTCTGTATGGAGAGTGTGGATTGAAATTAATTTTTCTTTTGGTCTTGGTGCTGTGCTGCCAGTCACTCTTTGTATGGAGAGTGTGGATTGAAATACTAGGCATAATCATGTCACTTGTGGAGGGCATAACGTCACTCTCTGTATGGAGAGTGTGGATTGAAATTGGTAACGTGGTCCAGATAAAAATGAAGCACGATTGTCACTCTCTGTAAGGGGAGTGTGGATTGAAATCTGTACCAGCTTGAACTAAAAGAAAACATTCTTTATTTATTAGCAATTGTCTGCTTGCACAATAACGGTTGTAAATTATTTGTACAAAATTGAATAATAGGAAGTTCAATGGGGATATAAATAGAATAAAACCGATGATTTATTTCATGAGTTCATGAAAAAGCTTCGATAAGGAGTGTGGAGATGGCGACACTTGTTGTAAAGAGAAGTATAATGCACCGATACCAAAGCATTGGGCAGGCGATTCAAGAGGCAGAGCAGGGAGATTTTATTGAAATTCGAGAAGGGATATATGAAGAAAGCTTCGAGATTACCAAAAGGCTTACACTTTATGGGGTGGGCAATGTGACAATTAAAGGTGGCGTGTTTATTCGCTATCAAACACATGTGAATATGCGAAATCTGCGCTTTACACAAGGGCAAGGTATTTATGTAAAAGGAGACTTACAGCTTGAAAACTGTATAATTGAGCAGCAAATGGTGCAAGCCCAAGTGACCGTTAGCTTCGGAAGTCTAATGATGAAAAATGTTGATATTTTAGCGTCCCCCATCAATCATTTTGGCTTACGTATTGAAAATGGCTCGAGCGTTATACTTGTGGATACGACAATCCAGCATCATGTTAAGGCTCAAATCATTGTGAAAAACAGTGAAATCGCATTGACAAATTGTATGCTGTTGGAAGGTCAAACGAATGGCATTTTTGCAATACGCGATGTGAAAATGGATATTGTGGATTGTGAAATTCATGGACATCAGAAGGCACAAATTGTTGCAACCTCCAGTTCAATTTCGATGACCAATACACTTATTCATCAAGGGCAAGGTTTAGGTATCCAAGTATTCGATAGCTCGAAACTAACGATGGATGGCTGTGAAATCAAGCAACATAAGGACACGCATTTGGCTGTTCATCAAAGTGAGTTATTGGTGACAGATTCTATTTTTTCAGAAGGACAAGGGAATGGCATTTTTCTTGGAGAGAAATCTGGGGCAACATTGTATGATTGTAAGATCCATCGGCATATGAAGTCGCAGCTATTAATTGAAAATAGTAAAGCAGAGTTTTATAAATGTAGCATAACAAAAGGGGAGGCAACCGGAGTCACGATTGTCAATGAAGCGGATGTCTCAATGGCCGAATGTGATATCCAGGAACATCAGCAGTTTCACTTTGTTATTGATGCAAGCGGGCTAAAGCTTAATCAGTCCATGCTTCAATTTGGACAGTCGGGTGGTATTTATGGCAATGATCACGCCAAGATTACGCTCTATAACACAACAATTCGAGAGCTCGAAAGTCATCACATTTATATAAATAATGCTCGACTGTTTACTGAAAATTGTACTTTTGAACACATTATCGGAAATGCCATTACTTGTATTGATGCTATTTTTGAAGTTGCGAATAGTGAATTTAAGAATTGCAAAGAAAGCCCATATGCGATAGTTTGGTCTGATAAGTCAATGGGACGCATTAAGCACTGTGTGATTGATAAAGCGGATCGTACGTTTTTAGCGATGTCCAATCAATCTTTACTTGAGATGTTGAACACAGATCTAACGGCTGTAAAGATACCAGCTATTGTGCAGGAGAAGAGTCAGTTATTTATCCAAGGGTATACTGACGAGACTATGTGGAAGAGTGACGCATCGTCGAAAATTGTTTATTTACTAGCTACTACTAGCGACAAGACAAAGCACATTGTAAGCTTGTTAAATCAAGCAGAAACAGTCAATAATCAAAAACTAAATAATAAATTATTACAACAAATAAAAGCAATTCTCCAAAAAAACAATATTAATAAAACAGTGTAATAACCGAATATAAAAGTAGGATAAGTAGTTTCAATAATTTTGAAATTACTTTTTTTATGAAATAAAAGCACTGTAATAACGAGGTGAATGTATAATTAAGGTGGATACATATTAAAAAAGATTTACTGTCATTTGTCACTGTTCATTACAATTCTCAGCATATTCATATGTAAACGGTTTCTTTTGCGATTTAAACGCTTTTATGCAGAATGCTAAAATTCGACAAAAGGGCTCATTATTTTTATAATAGAATTAATAAATGACAAGAATTGTTCTAGTAACTTCATCAAAAATTATAAAAAAAATTACAATAATTTTTTGGAGAGATTAAAATTTTACTAAATTAAAGTGGATTTTAGATTGATTAATTTTCATGCTACATCCTATAATTAGTAAAAATGGTTCATGAATCGTAGTATTAGTTTGTTGTTTTAGAAATGAGGATTCTGATTGTGAAATAATAAATTATGGATGAATTAGAGGTGAAAAAGTATGTTTGGGCTTTCGAAGGAAGAAATTATGTTAATGCTGGAAAAAGTGGGATTAGAAGAGACTCAAAGAAATGCAATTGCAGATATCCTGTATCTTAACAATATGCGAATTGAGCAACAACTTGCATTTATTATCCATCTTGTGATAGACGAGCGCGAAAGAAGTATTACAAACAATACATATTTAAATTAAAAAATGTCGAAGGATCAGAAATTTGACTTTGATCACATTACATATCGTTTGTTATAGAAATTTTGAACTGACAAGGTGACGTTCCTATTAAGTAACTTTATCCTCTATATTTTTTAAAAAATCACAAGAGCTATGTATTTTACAAATGCTCTTGTGATTTTTCTTTTCATGAAACTTTCTATTTATAACTTTTTCGTAAAGCAAATAATACGGTTAGCCTCTGTGAAACCTAGCTTAAGATGGACTGCTAAACTTTCTAGATTTTGCAATTCACAATCACTCGCAAATTCTATACATCCTTTACCTTTAGCCCACTGCTCACAACTCTCGATAAGTAGCTTGGCAAAGCCTTTCTGTCGATATTGTTCTTTTACGAAGAGTCCTTCTAAATAGCCGACTGGGCTTGAGTCGGTACCTTCAACATAATCTGTTCGGAGTTGACATTGTGCAAAACCGACTGCTTCATCATCCTCATAGGCAAGGAAAATCGCGGCGTTTTCAGCATGAATCAGTTGCGCCATCTCCTCGCTAAATTCTTCTAACGTATGATTTGGCCAAAGTTGTAGTGCTAATAATGCTGCTGTTTGTATATCTTCCATGACGGCTTGTTTAATCATATTGAGTCCCCTTTTTTATGAAATGGTAAAAATTGAAACTTTTTATTAATTAGAACGTAAAAATATCAGGCGTGTTGATTAGGAAAATATAGGTTTATTATTGTGCTGTAAAAGGATTTTTTGTTGCGAGTGCTCCTGTCGTCGCAGAGCAAAGCTTTCCGCGGGAAAAGCGAGACAGACGAGACTCTGCACGGAGCGAATGTTTTCCGTACGAAAGCGAAGCGACAGCTGAAATCCGCGTCTTCTAAACAATTAAAGTGGATAAAAACGGTTAATCAACACATCTGATAAGATATAAAAATACAGGGAGGTTAGTACTTTGAAGCAAGCGTTAATGATACTTGATATTCAAAATGATTACCTTAGTGATCAATCCCGAATGCCTATAGCAGAGGATCAAATTGAGCCAACTTTAAATAGCATTAATGAGCTGATAAAAAGCGCTGAAAAGTCAAATGTCCCTATCCTCTATATTAGGAATGAATTTGAGCGAACGCAATTACTTTCAAATCTTTTACGAAAATTCACTGCGTTAAAAGGAAGTAATGGTGCTGAATTGGACGAACGACTATTAAGAGCCGAGGGTGCGTATTTTTCGAAAAAGAAAGCGGATGCATTTAGTAATCCTAGCTTAATTGAATACTTAGACAATAATGGAATAAGTGGATTAATAGTAATGGGTCTGTTTATAGAGGGCTGTGTCACTGCAACTGTGGAAGGGGCATTATCTAGAAATTTTGCTGTTACTGTTGTGAAGGATGCAGTCGCAGGCGCAACAGATAAAAGTAGGGAAGTAGCCTTAACAAAGTTAGCTACACAAGACATCTTAATTCTTAGTTCGCAGCAAATTTTTGAAGGTGAAAATCAGAAGGAGAGAACTTAAAATGACGCTTTTACAACGATTAATTGAGCAGGCTAAGAAACCAAGAGGAATCGTAGGTTCATTGATGTTACGAATAATGAATTTTGCTCATAGTGGAATGAATACATGGTTAATGAAAAATGGTGCCGTATATGATGGCGATATAGTATTAGATATTGGATGTGGAGGTGGAAAAACACTCCAAACCTTATCGAAAATCAATCCAAGTGGTAAAATCTATGGTATAGACTTTTCTGAGCAGGCTATCAAAGACTCCATAAAAACAAATCGAAAGGATGTAGCGAATGGAAAAGTGATAGTAAAGCAAGCAAGTGTTTCAAGCATTCCGTACACAGATAAGTTTTTCGATACGATTACAGCGCTCCAAACGCATTATTTTTGGTCAGACTTAGCAAATGATGTGAAGGAAGTATTTAGAGTGTTGAAGAATGGTGGGAAATTTATCATAATTTCAGAGCTCTATAAAATTAATTATCATATGAAAGCTTATAAAACAAAACCTGAAATAAAAAAGTTACTTGAAAGTGTTGGATTTCAAACCGTTCATATACAGGAAAACACACAAAAAGGATGGCTTTGTATTACAGGGATTAAATAATACATAAAAAATGGAGGATATATTTAATGAAAAGATGTGAATGGGTCAAGCAAGATGAACCTTTATATGTTGAGTATCATGACAAGGAATGGGGTATTCCTGTCTATGATGATCAGCATTTATTTGAGATGCTTTGTCTAGAAGGGGCACAGGCTGGACTTAGTTGGTGGACAATCCTACAAAAAAGAGAGGGCTACCGGGCTGCGTTCGACCAATTCGATGCTTCGAAAATCATTCTTTATACAGAGGACAAGCTACAGGAACTTAGTCAGGATTCTCGCATTGTTCGTAATAAACTAAAAATTGCTAGTGTTGTAACGAATGCTCAAGCTTTTCTACGTATACAGGAGAAATACGATTCCTTCTCTGATTATATTTGGCGTTTTGTGGATCATCAGCCGATCATCAATGAATGGTCGTCAATAGCTGATGTACCTGCGACTACAGAGATTAGTGAACGAATGAGCAAGCAATTGAAAAAGGACGGCTTTAAATTTGTTGGTAATACCATTTGCTATGCATTTATGCAGGCAACAGGGATGGTTAATGATCATGTCGTAGATTGTTTTTGTCGTAGTGAGGGTTCAGATGATGAAAATCGATGACATTAAGGCGCAACTAGTGAGACAGGCAACAATCTTTGAAACAGGTGGAGTACGACCTACACATGGTCTGCTTGAAAGCTGGATTGGCTATGTAGGATGGTCATTACCAGAGGAACAGTGGCCAGAAGGATTTCAGCCCCTTGCTGCATTATTTTTGAAGGATCTGCCTTTTGTACCAGCATCATTGCAACATATTGAGCTGCTAACGTTATTTATCAATGAAAAAATATTTGATCACCTCATAGAAGAAGATCTTAGCCGTTTTTTTGAAATAAGAGCATATACTTCACTCGAAGGGTTGATCCAGCAAACTTGGCAGCATGAGCATATTCGGGCATTTCCGCTTATCCCAAGGCTTATTGACAATGATTATCCAGCATGGGATGGGGGAGGTATTCCTTCTGAAGTGGAAGATGAAATTTTGAGGCTAGAAAACGAGGAGGAGTTTGAGTACTTCGATGATATCGTAGAGGAAATATACGCAATTCATAAAATAGGTGGCTATCCAGCTTTTTGCCAAAGTGGTCATGATTACGGTGAGGAGTTTCCGTTTGTATTACAGATTGCCTCAGACGAGAAGGCTTATTTCAATATCGTCGATAATGGAAATTTCTATTTCTTTTTTAATCCAGAGCTAAATGAGTGGCGTGTTCATTGTGATTTTTATTAACATAGCAAATCAACTTTTGCTCATAGATAACAACAATCTATAAATAAGGAATACTTCAATATAACCACCTGTGATTAGGAATCAAGTGTTCAAAAAGACTGCATGGATGATTGTCATAAATAAAGTATCCCCAACAATAACTTGTTAAATAGACGCTGCAGCGATACATCTAAAACCGATGGCAGCCACATTGAAAACATTTTGTATTGTTGAGAGAAATCAAAATGTGTTTTTATTATCAATCCTATCTATTATGATGTCCTAGTTAAATTGTCGAAAACCACTTAATTGCAAAGGTAGAGGCTAGGGTGGCTCATCGGACGCCACCAGGAAAGCGCCCAGTCGGAGCAAAAACCAACCCCACATTATGGTGAAGAGCCTTTATTCTACATAAATGCTTGGAGTTAAAAATAAGTTCAAGGACCAGTAGTTTGCCCCAGTTCGTAGGGTGGACATTAATTTTTGTCATTATATGTTGGCAACAAGGTAGGGGAAATGAAGGTACACATTTCTTATTAATTGATTTCATGATGAGGAGGAATGATGATGAGGCGGCACACACCAGAAAATAAAGGAACAAAGAAGGTGAAAAAAGTGGAAAACAAAACAGTAGTAAAAAACGGTA
Organism: Lysinibacillus sp. FJAT-14222; assembly: GCF_001278875.1. Classification (NCBI taxonomy): domain Bacteria; kingdom Bacillati; phylum Bacillota; class Bacilli; order Caryophanales; family Bacillaceae; genus Lysinibacillus; species Lysinibacillus sp. FJAT-14222. The sequence continues at coordinate 238,012 of NZ_LIYL01000059.1, forward strand.
TTAGTTTTGGCGCGGTATTAGCCATTACGATTTCGTGGAGTGTAAATCATTCAATATTATGGGCAATCATACATGGTTGTTTTAGTTGGTTGTATGTAATCTACTACGCGCTAATAAGATAATAGTGAAAAGAAGCGGGATGAATGTGGAACCTCAACTACGCAATGCTGTGCAATTATCTAGAGAAACATTGCAACATATACATACCATAGAGAATGTGTGCTTCGTTCATAACTTATGGGCATTTAGCATAAATAACAAAGTGCTCTTTTTTCAAAGAAAAGCTCATATTTTATAAAGAAGATTTACTTACATCTTTGCGTGTATCGTAGAAGAAAGGTTGATAGGATGACACATCAAGTAACCGCCACAAGCAATATTGATTTTAATGCTACAGGCGTTGAAGAAATATTACAAAATGTAGCTTATATATTATCTACTTTCGTAATATCTTGCCCTTTATACAGGGATTTTGGTTTTAGACTAGATACTCTTCCACCTTTTCAGCTTGCAAAAAGGCGTAATACTGCACGCCTTATTGAGAGCATTCAACGTTTCGAGCCACGAGCTGTAGTAGTAGATGTAGATTATCTTGGAGATGCTTATGTAGGAAAATTAGAACCAGTTGTGAAAGTAATTATAAACGAATAAACGTTCTATGTAAGTTCGCAGCTAATAATATACTATTTTCTCTCTCATATCACAAAAATATGGCTCATCACCAAAAGTTGTGGATGACATTAATTAAACGTATGCCATATATATAAGTCAGAACGGAAATCAACCACACGTTAAGGTGATGATCCAAAAATATGCCAGGCTAGTCATTGAAATGTTAGCCTGGCATATTATAAGTAGGTTAGTTTTTAAATAAAAATTAAAATTATAATTATTGCTTTGTTCATAGACCTTTTTGTATGGAACGAACTATATGCATTTTCGTAAAAAGGGATGATCTAAATTATGCAGCTTTTCTGATTGCATCAATTTTTTGGATCAAAGTTTAAGAAAGTAATACCTAAGAAACTACCGCCACCTGTTAAGAAAATATCTACTAATGTACCTGGTTCTAAGCGTCTTGAGAAATTACATGCGCAACCTTTACAATGATGGTTTCTTCTTTAAAGAAGCATTTTTCCTCTGTGCAATGACAATTTTCGTACTCACGTTCGTACTCATATTTGCTATGATGTCGTATAAAACATTTATTATATACGGGAAAAGTATGATTAATTCATTATTTAAAACGACAAGCGTATTGTATTAAAAAGATGAAATGGAGAGGGAATATGAGAGGATTAATAAAAGGCTTTTTTATTTTATTTTCCTTGGTATTAATAACTGCTGCCTTGATTAAGTATAATCAGCCTTCATTAGAACGACCCATTGAAAAATATCCCGACATAAATTATTCTGAAGAAATTGGTGGAAAATTACAAAATGCAAATTTTACACAAAAGATTATAGTAGCGTTACGAGCAGCAGGCTATTATCCAGATAGTACGATAGGCTATTTAATTGAATCTCCAAACAATCAAGTAATGACCATACGATTACATAATTTAGATCAATTTGATAAAAGTACAGAAAGCGAAATTCAAAATATCGTCAACATTATTGCGAAAAATAATAACCTTCAGTTGTTTATCGTAGATGTCCGGCCTATTGATATTTAGTAATAAGGTTAGATAGAAAACAGTCTATTGATGGATGTACAAAATAGATAAATAGATAATAAATACTATAATACCTAGCAAATTATTGAAAAATTATTATATAATACATTCCCTATTCTTGATATATTTAGTATGTCAAAAGAATTTTTGGGAGGATTTAGTAATGAAAAAGCGAGTTTTAATGGCTGTTTTAATGTTATTAGCACTAATTACAGCTGCATGTGGATCTACATATAATGAAGGGAAGAAAAACTTACCGGCTAGTGATTCAGAAAAGGTCTCATCCGAAAATAAAAAAGAAAATGATGAAGAAAACAAGGAAGAAGCGAAAACGGAAGAGTCAGAGAAAGAGGCAGCTGTACCTGCTGTGACAGTTAATAATGCGAAACGTTATTTAGAAGATCTTCCTATTTTGACTGAAGATATTCTTACATTAAATAAGATTTCCTATAACTTTATCTCAACAAACCCTGAACTATTCCCTGCTACAACTAAAGAGGCTGTTGCAAAAGTAAAAAAGCTTACAGATAAAAAGGTAACTTCGAAGCATTTAAATAAAAATGTAGAACCATATTTAGAGAAAATCATTAATTTTACTGGGGACGTTATCCAAATCGAAGAACATAAGTTAGATGATGGTACGCCAGTTACAACAATTATTTTAGATGATATGGATTTCAATGCTATTTATGCACTTGGATATCAAACAACTGACATTTTAGAAGGTGATTTCATAGATATTTGGGGATTACCACTAGGTCAGTTCCAGTATGATAATATCGATGGTGGTACTACTTTAGCTCAAGTTATCGCGACTTCCTATATAGAATAAGTACGACCGAACAGGGAGCACTCTCTTTGAGCAGTGTTCCTTTTATTTTTCTCTGGGAAGGATATTTTTTGGATACATAAGTTGAAAAATTCGTGTGCTATAATCAACACAAAGAGGTGATTATTCTGAGAATTTTAGTTTTAGGCGCAACGGGGCGTGTTGGAAGCCACATCGTTTCTCTTGCGTTACAAGATAAACATCACATTACAGCGTTAGTTCGTAATCCAAATAAGATAAAAATAGGTCATGAAAATTTACATATTTTTCAGGGTAATGTTATGGAAAAACAAGATATAGAAAATGTCATGGCGAATGTAGATATTGTGATTAGTGCATTAAACACAGACGGTACAAATACATTAACTAAAAGTATGCCACTGATTCTTGACGCAATGGAAAAAGTGAATGTGAAAAGAATTATAACTGTTGGAACAGCTGGCATTCTGCAAAGTCGTCTGTCACCAAGTATATTACGTTACCAATCGAGCGAAACAAAAAGAAAAACAACCTTTGCGGCAGAGGAGCATCAAAAGGTCTATGAATTATTGAAGCAATCTGAATGCGATTGGACCATTGTCTGCCCTACATACTTGCCTGATGGTGAATACACGGGGATCTATCGTATCGAACGAGACTTTTTACCTGAAGGTGAGGGAGAGATATCTGTAGCAGATACGGCAGCGTTTGCCTATCAACAAATTCAGAGCAAGGAATACCTGAAATCGCGTGTCGGTATTGCGTACTGATTTCCTAAACAAATATCTGCGTACTCTTTTGTATTAAAAATAGTTGAATCATACATTTTTGTTTGCCATTTTGGTTAATTGTTGAAAAATAATATCTTGATAGTTTACGTTTCGCCATAATGTAATAACATCTAATTCTGTTAGTTCTTGAAGGCAGCTTTGTATGAATTCGTATGCGATAAAATAAGCTAAGCGATTAATACCAAATCGTTTACCTCCATTAATAGAGAACCATTCAAGATACACTGCTCTTGCATCAAGTGAAGTTAAATCGCTTAAAAACTCTTCAATAATTATTTGTTTATTATTTGTAGCAAATGTTATCCATTCTAAGTCTTCTTGAAATGCAAAGTATTCATCTTTCCTCGCACTTACCATCTTTGTAGAAAAATACGTTGCAATGCCTTCCTATAAAAGCCAAGTGAATAGGCTCTCCCAGTCTACCATCGCCCAATCAATACCTCTTTTTTCGGATAATAAATGGTGTAAAGCATGCCCAAACTCATGAGCAATAATAATTTGTAAATGGCGATCTTGAAGGGAAAGTTTCTCTAAGCAAAATGCAATTTCTGGTATGATTTGTCGGTAAGTAAAAGCATTACTTCCATATAAACCTACAATCAGATGTACATCCTTTGTAAATGTGATATCGTACATCTGTTCATAGTCCCTTGCAATATCACTAATAAGCTTAGGCATTTTATCTTTTATTTCAATTAACATTGAAATCTTTTCCTGGTGCTTTGGAATAGCCATTTTCATTTTTTTTCTACATTATGGCAATGATATCGCTCATAAATCTAAATCAATTATTTGATGTGGCATGAAAAGGAGTAATTTAATGCAAGAAGATCTCTTTCTACAATTGGTTCTCCACCTGCTTCTAGACATCTTTCAGTTGCCAATTTAATTTCCTGTTGATTAAAAAATGATTGCACCCCAGTTAAAAACACTATGCCAAAAACAAGTAATAGACCAAGTTTTAAAAATGGCCTTTTCATTTTATCGCTCCTTCTTTTGAACATGAAGTTCTATACATCAATACGATTAAATTCTTAACTCCTAAAAGTCACACAACTATTAATTACCGTTTTATGGTGATGGCTGTTATTTACAGTTTAATGGAAGAACAAAGGAAAGTACATATTACAAAATTCCTTAAAACACTTGATATGTACTGTTGTTAAAGTATGGAGACAAGAAATAGGAAATGAATAAGTAGATTAATTGACAATTTGTATACATTTGTATACAATAAAGATGTAATTAAGTGTATACAAATGTATACGATGAGAGGAGAATGAAAATGAGAAGTGAAAAATTTAAGGAATTTAGAGAAGAGGGACATCATCGAGGAGGACGTCACAGAGGAAGAGACGGCTCTCATCAACGCGGAGCTAAAACTTTCCGACGTGGAAGAGCTATTGCTTTTTTAGAGATGATGAATTTAAAACGTGCAACGATTAAGCAACAATTAGAGCAACCAGAGTTTCAATCTATTCAGCCAATGTTAGTGGGCGAATTAAAAGCCATTGATATGGTTATCAATGAATTCATTCAATTATTTGAAATACATGAAAGTGAAACGACGGATGCATCCGACAATCAAGAAGAAAATGAAAAATCTTTAGATCATGATGAGGAAGGGAATAACCTGAATGAAAATAATTAATCATTATATTGATTCCGTGTTTCATAAGCAAGATACTATTTTAGAGGAGGTTATTTCGTCCATTGAAGAAAACGGAATGCCCGCCATTTCTGTTTCTGCTTCTTCTGGAAAACTTTTAACAATGCTTGTCTCGATGACAGGAGCTAAAAATATTCTTGAAATAGGGGCTCTCGGTGGATATAGTGGAATTTGTTTAGCTAGAGGGTTCGGACGTGAGGGAAAATTAACTTCTCTAGAATTAGAGGAAAAATATACGCAACTAGCTTACGGGAATTTATCGAAGGCAGGTTTTGGTGAACAAGTGACGTATATGACGGGACCTGCATTGCAAAGCCTTGAGAAGCTTGTGCAGGGTAACGAGCGATTCGATTTTTTCTTTATCGATGCTGATAAGGATAATTATGAAAACTATTTAAATTATTGTGTGAAGCTAGCAAATTCCGATGCTATCATCGTTACTGATAACGTCCTTGCTGCTGGTAGTGTTGCAGATCCAAATGCCAAACCAAAGCGCTATACGGAATTGATGAAGAAATTCAATGTAGCAGTAGCAAACCACCCTCAATTAGAGTCGGTTATTATTCCAATCGGTGATGGCATGACACTTTCAAAAGTGAAGAAATAAGCATCATTTTAACTTCTTTCAGCGGATGTCACGGAAATCGGAAGGCATTGACGGACGAATGCGTATGTTTTGTTAGTGCTCTTTTTTTGCCTAACACTCTCTCATAATCTTAATTGAGTTTGAAACCTACAATAATTAAGACAAGTCCTTATTTTTCTGGATTCTTTTAGGGGGAGTTCATTTCTACTAAAAAGACTGAAGTCAAATGCATAAGCTTAACTTCAGTCTAATTACATATTTAACTATTTCGATTTAACTTATCTGATATGCTTCTAAGTATTTCAGTTTGCTCCTGCTGTATGTTAATGAATTTAATTAAAAACCAAATGATAAAGGCAGCTGGAACAATGTAAAACATAAATATAACGAAAAGAGGTATCAGTGCAAAAAATATTTCCATTTTAAATCTCCCTTTTTTTATGAACAAAGTAGAGAGGTGGCCTCTGCTAAATTATTTTAACTCTAGATGTAAAATTGGATATTGGCGACCAGAACTATCTGTTGGCTCTTCACTGACAATAGTAAAACCATTTTTCAAATAAAACATCTTTGCATTTTCATTGTCTTTATTGACATCAACAGACCGTACATTAAATTCCTTAATAAGTTGTTGCATGATTTGTTTCCCGTATCCTTTTCCAGTTTCAGCCGGATCTAAAAATAGCATTTCTAAATGCTGTCTATTAGTGCCTGAAAAACCTATCAAAACATTTTCCACAAACCAAAGTCTCACATCAAGATGTGGGAAATACATAGGGATTTCCTTTTTAATGTCTTCCTTATCTTTTAAACTTAGAAAATCATGAGTTGCGGATACGGATCTATCCCAAAGATTTAAAATAGCTTCATAGTCATTAGTAGTTGCTTGTCTGTTTTTCATAGTAATCTCTCCTTTTTCTCCTTGTTTATCACGCTCCTTTCTATTTTTTAATTGAAGATTTTAACGATATAGCACCAGTTTAGATAAAATTCCATTTTTCATTTTCCTCCCAATTGAGGGGATTTGTTGATATTATCTTTGTGTATCAAAAATTATATCATTGACTATAATATGAAACAACGCCAGTAAAAATAATAAAAGGGCCACATTAGTGACCCTTAGTATCAAGCCAGGAGGTGTAAGTCTAATTAGCTTTACACTACTATATTTATGATGTAGATGCTATTTTAGTTAGTCTTGTGCCTGCGAAATAGATTCCTAAAAAAATTAAATTTTAGGAGAAATATTAAATCAACAATCACAAAAAGCCTCTTCGTAAAGAGGCTCATCTTAACTAATTTTAGTTCCATTTGGTACAGATTGGTCAGGGGTTAATAGAATCACATCTCCTTCTACAGGAACCCCGCCAATAACTAAAACTTCAGACTTAAAGCCTGCCACACGACGAGGTGGGAAATTTACAATAGCTACTACTTGCTTACCAACAATACCTTCTGGCGTATAGCGTTTAGTAATTTGAGCAGAGGATTGCTTGATGCCAAGATCTTCCCCAAAGTCAATTTTCATTTTAATGGCAGGAATCCTTGCTTTCGGAAGTTCTTCGGCTTGGGTCACTGTACCAATTCTTATATCAAGATTAACAAAGTTTTCTATAGTTGCCATAAAAGTACCCCTTAAGTGAATTTAATATTATAAATATTATCATGGAATAAACAAATATTCAAAAAAATTGAAGATGTCGTAGTTGATTGTATTTATTGAAGGGGAGTATTTAATTTTCTATTTGTATAAACTCTTGTAAATTCTTTTCAATGAGATTATTTACTTTTTTTATAGTAGTTGGATAAATACTCTCGAAAATAACATATAGCGATTCAAATGATGCTTGGAGGTCTTTGTTTTGATTTAATTCATCTCGAGTGATTGTAAAATTTTCTAATGTAATAGGGTGATTATGGCGTTTCAGCTCCTGTTCAATTTTCTCAAGGAGTAAAAGAAAAGATTCATCATTAAAATACCTAAAACATGCTTTGAGCGCTGCCCAATTTTTAGGCTGAGCCATGAAATAAGCACTCCACCAATAAAATTCGATAAGGGATTTACTAACATGGTTATAATAAACATAAAACATAAATAATGCTCTTTGGCCTTCAGTAAGTTCCTCATAAAAGCGTTCTTTAACTTGGACAGTACTGCTGTTAGATTCTTTGGACACTTTTACCTTATAATTTCTAATTAGTGGTTCAAAGCATCTTTGACTAAGGTTGGAACAATTTAGATCAAAATCTTCTTTTTTTACCTTTATTATCAAAAATAATCACACTCCTACCTAATAATATAACATTTGGAATAAGAATGTGCTGTTTTTTATTGCTTTCTGTGTTTTACATTCATTTTGGATTGTAATTGGTTTTTCATACAGATAAAAATACAAAAAAATAAAGCATCTTTTAGTTTAAACCTCAAATAATAATGATTAGAAATAATTATTTGCAGGAGGTGAAAACTTGAGGAAATATTATCTATTAATCGCACTATGCATTTTAGGAATATTTGTATTTTTTGTAAATGAAAAATCGTTTGCAGACAAAGGCAGAAAATATTACGAAGAAGCAGGACAAATTTTGTGGGATATAAAAACGGATGAAAAAGTTATTGCCTTAACCTTTGATGATGGTCCTCATAAAAAGTACACACCTGACATTTTAGATATATTATCCAAATACAATGCCAAGGCCACATTCTTTATTGTGGGTGAAAACGCAGAAAAAAACCCAGAGCTTGCTTTACGTGTCCACGAAGAAGGACACGAACTAGCCATTCACACATATACGCATCCTTTTAGAACAAATGTTTCCAATTTAATGAAAGAAATAAAACAAACACATGCAACAATATATGGTATTACGGGATATTCTCCTGTATTATTTAGACCAGTTGAAGGTCAATATACGGATGCCATGATTGATGCAATTGTAAAAGAAGGGTATAAAGTTGTGATGTGGTCATGGCATTTAGATACATTTGATTGGAAAAAGATAGGGGAAAAGAAAATTATCAACACGGTGTTGAAAGGTGCTAAGCCAGGTAGTGTAGTGTTATTTCATGACGGTGGTGGAAATCGTGAGCAAACCGTGAGAGCATTGGAAAAAATCTTACCAGAACTTGAAAATCAGGGATATAAATTTGTAACGATTTCTGAGCTACTTGAGATTCAAAAATTAAATAATGAAGATAAAAAAAGTAAGGATTAGAAAGCTTAAAATAGTTAATTGCTCGGTTCCTAATGTAAACTGAGCTTTGCTTTTCTCATCGGACGCCCCCAGTCGGAACGGAAATCTTTTTTTCTCCACCTACTCGTGATTTAGAAAGTTTTATTTTTGAAAAGGATATTATTTATGTTGGTGAGAGGAAATACTAAAAACCTTTTAGCTTTATGGAGAGAATGGTCGTTAGATAGTATTTTTAAGACTGCTTGGCATGAGGGAATCCTTTTAACAGGCATTAGTGCTGGTTCAATCTGTTGGTTCGAGGAAGGAATAACAGATTCATTTGGAGGAGATTTAGAGCCGATAACATGTTTAGGGTTTCTTCCAGGAAGTAATTGTCCTCATTATGATGGAGAAATCTATCGAAGACCAGCTTATCATAATTTGGTTAAAGCTAATAAGCTCTCATCTGGACTTGCCATAGATGATGGAGTAGCAGTTCATTTTATCAATCAAGAAATCCATAAAATAGTTAGTTCAAAGCCTAATAGTAAAGCATATAAGGTCTCCTTGGATAATGATATTAAAGAGCAAGAGTTATCTGTAGAGTATTTAGGGAATATATAAATATATTACTATCAACAGCTTTGAAAAATAAGCCTACTCATGACTTTCCCTGTCGTCTTGAATAGGCTTATTTATATTTTTAGAAGAAAAAACCCCTTTATTTATGAACGGTTCATCAAATTTATTGTTTTACTTATGCATCAATTGTGTCGATATAAAATTCGGTAAGCTTGGATTTTTCTGTGTCTGTTTTAGCTTCACAAAAAAGTACTAACTGACTCTCTTCATCGTCAAACCATAAATATCTTATTTCTGTACCAAATCCGCTATTATCATTGTATTCGTATACGTCTATGTCCATATCTTCATCACTTGGTGGTAAAGTAAGTACACCTTGCATCGGAATAACCTCGTTTAAAAACTCCTCAATCTCATCGTTTAGTTTATCTTCATTTTTAAGTTTTTCGTACCGAAGATTGACTAAATCAACAAGCGTTTCTTTTGTTACCTGTATTAGTTGGTCTTCTATTGCCATTTTGCTTTACCTCCAATGATGGAATATTAAAGTTATAGAATTCTGATAAATTACATAGTTGGCAAGTTAATACAAGCAGATTATAAAAGTGGCTCATCACCGTGAGGTTGATTTCCATTCCGACTGGGCGCTTTGTTGCTGTCGCTTCGCTTTCGCACAGATAAAAAATTGTAGCTGCCGCTTCGCTTTCGCTACAGAAAACATTTGTTGTTGCTGTCGCTTCGCTTTCGCACAGATAAAAAATTGTAGCTGTCGCTTCGCTTTCGCACAGATAAAAAATTGCCGCTGCCGCTTCGCTTTCGCGTAGAGCTTCCTGGGGTGCGTTCGATGCGCTCCAGGGTCTCATCTGTGACGTTGTGATCTGACCTTAAGGAGTCGTCAGCCTCTGCTCTAATCAACTTATATACATAATATCATCTCCAACTTTTTGGTGATGAATAAAACGAAACAAGAGGTTTCTCTTTATGGCCGATAAATCTCGAATCTACTATACAGATTCATTCTCAGGCGGCATCCTTGCAGCTGATATTATGCTTGACCAAATTGAAGAAATCTTTGCTAAATAACAATGACAGCCTGAAGACTAATAAAAAAATCGCAATACTCTCATCGACAAAGGATGATTGTATAGCGTTTTTCATTCGCTCAATTTTTACAGCAGTAATATTGAAGAAATTTATTGATTTCTTTAGGTAAAATAGGGGTATCTGCATATCGTAAAACACGGGTTAAAATTATGGATATCATACAAAAAAGTTTAACTTAAATTTGAAACAAAATAGTGTGATTGAACGTAAAATAAGGAGGGGAGGGGTTAGAGTTGAGGTATTTATTAATTGGCGTTTTATTATCATTATTCAGTGTTTTAATAGCAATGATTTTTTGGGGGATGGAACAGGTTTATTTAGTTTCAGGAACGGTCGGCTGTGTCTTCATTGGAATTTCAATGATTTTTTCAGGTTCCATGGTTAGTGGGGATAGGATGAGGGCAAACATTGCTACCGAAACATCAGAACATAGGGACGAACGCAATAAAATTACGTTAAATTCCTTATACATTGCTTTACCAAATATTGTTGTTGCGGTTTTATTTTATTTTTTAAGTAAATGAAATTGAATGGAAAGAACGCTCAGAACTCTTGAGCGTTTTTTGAACTTTTAAGTGAGGTAATTTAGGCAAATGGATCCAATTATTCTTCATCAAACAAAGTGAATTAATATTTCCTGAACTCTTTTGAGGATTTAAGAGTGTTATTTGCAGTGACAGGAAGAATTTAGAACTAAGTAATGCATAGAAACGGGACAAGATGAATTTTTCTCTTGCTATGGAATTTAGTAAACAAAAGAAAGTGTAGATAAATAAACAATGTTGAGGTGAAGGGCCCTGAATCTTTAACTCCTTTCCGGACGCAATGATGCCGGGGCATAATTGATTATGACTATTACTTACTGAAAACCTTGATGTTAAGTCGTTCTATTTTGAGAAAAAGAAAGGTGAAAAGTGGATATTTGAACGAAAGAATTTTGATTTTTTCGACAGTTGCATTAACGTTGTCTACATTATGTTTATTTATGTCAGGACATTTTAAATTCCTTTTACCCTTTTTACTTTTTACAGTTCCTGCCTTAGTTTTATTTTTATTAAATGAAATGAAAAAAAGCTCCTGATGAAAGTTGATAAATATCCAAAATAGGAATTGAGTTGTTTTAAATCACAAGCTACAACTTGTAAAAACGCTATAGCATTTTCCAAATCAGCACGCCTGATACAAAAACTATAAGAGGGCAACCATACGGAAGTAGTAGTATGAGTGATTTAGGAAAGTATGTAGGCAATTGATAAATACTGGAAATATCATAAATGCATTAGTAGCCTGAATGTTATTTAATTTTTTTAGAATAATAAAATTGAAACCATTACAAATTTCAATCGTATAACAAATAAGGATTGTTCAGGGAGGTGTTTGTGCTATGCCATTTAGCGGCTGGGCTATACTAACGTTTTCAATTGTATTTTTCTTACCTTTCTTTATTTGGCTTTCTGCTAGTTATCTAAATAAATTACAAGGTAACGAAGATCACTCGAAAAGAAAAAATAACTATTGGGTATTCTTAGTATCGCTTGGGTTATTAAATTCCATGAATTCTTTCTTTTTTAAGATTCAAGATACATATTCTTTAGCAGTAACAATCTCAATCATTTTGTTATTTAGCCTATATATGTTTTTAATTGTACGGAAAGATAAGAAAAAAGTATCATTTAGGTAAGACTTTCAAGACAAAAGGGAATTATTTGAGCTGCGCATGAATAGCGGTGGAATGACTACGAAGGGTTTGGGAAGTTGATTCAACAGTGCAAAGATCCTCTTGAAGTAGACTATGTAAAATACATGTCTAATTTCAAGGGGGTTTTTATTAATTGTTTGTTCTTTCAATTTCATGGTTGTAACACTACATTTTAAAAAAAGCTTCGAATTGTTTAATGGTTGTTTGATATTTTTTCAATACTTCCAATGCAAGACCGGCTGCAATTGCTTGTAAACTATCTCCTAATGTAGAAATAGATGCACCAATATAGGTCAGTTTAGCTGCATAAATTTCAGGAGAATCAGTTGGGAAATTGGAGTTATGGTTTCTGATATTCATCAGCATTTCCTCCTTGAACTGTGTAAAATCAAATCATTATTTCATCATTTGCGTCATTGAATGGAATTTGGGATGAATGTCGGTTGGCGATAGTCAAACCTCTCTCGTGATGATAAAATAAGAACAGATATTCTTGTCTTGTGTGATGAAGAATCCATGATTGTCAAAACAATTGGTGTTAGCAATTTCGAATGACACATATAAAGAAACAGGCATCGGAATACGTACAATGCTCGTTCTGTTCAATTAACACGATAATAGAAGTGGACTTAAGCTAAATTAAGAACAGTAAATCAAAATGAAGAGACAAATGAAATTTTAATAAGCAATTACGGTGACAAGTCTGCAGATAGTATACTGGTATATCGTAGTGTATGGTAAGGAGTAAAACTATGAATAAATTTAATAAGACGTTAACATATGTAAATGAATTACTTTATGAACCTAATCATTTAATTATAGAAAACATTCAAGAAGAAACTCAAAATTCAGATTATGGGGCTGGGTTATTTCAGTTAAATTCTACATCGGTTAGATTTAGAGTCGCAAAAATAACACCTAACAAGATAGGACAATTTGTTGCATTTTGGGAAAAGGATGAAGCTAATAAAAACCAAGCATTTTCATATGACAATGCAACTGATCTATTGGTAATAAACACATTTAATAGTAATGGCGATTTTGGCCAATTCGTTTTTCCAAAAGAAGTTCTTTTAAAACAAAACATCCTTAAAACCGCCAATACAAAGGGGAAAATGGCAATTAGAGTTTATCCTTGTTGGGATACTCCCACTAGCAAACAAGCTATTGTAACACAAAAGTGGCAATTACCATATTTTATTAAGATTGATAATACTAATAGTTTACCAATACATGAGCTATTAAAATTATACGCCAACTAAAATTAGAATCTTTAAACAAAAAGAATAAGCACCATCCTTTATTACAGATTGGATAAAGTTTCATCTGATATAATTAGTTAATTTAAAAAATACTAAAGGTTGGTGAATTTTATTGAAAATTCTTGAGACTGATCGACTTGTCCTTCGCCTACAAACAACTGATGATGTGGCGTTTATCCTGGAGCTTTTGAACGATCCTTCCTGGTTGAAGTTCATAGGTGATTTCAGTGTGAAAACGCTGGATGATGCAAGGACCTATATTTTGAATGGACCTGTTCGCATGTATGAACAACTCGGTTTCTGCCTCTATTTGGTGGAACGAAAGGAGGGTCGTGCCCCGATTGGAATTTGCGGTCTGGTAAAAAGAGATTCCTTGGAAGATGTGGATATTGGATTTGCCTTTCGACCAAAGTATTGGTCAAAAGGTTATGCCTATGAAGCAGCCTCCGCAGTAATGTCATATGGAAAAGACACATTAGGACTAACTCGCATTGTGGCAATCACGACTCAAGAGAATCAGGCTTCCACCAATCTGCTAGAAAAACTAGGATTTCGGTTTGAGAGATTGATCCAGATGACCAATGACTCGGAAGAGCTTAAGCTTTTAGTGTTTGATGAAACGGAAAACCACATCAAAAAACAGTGGGAATCATCAGAAACAAAAGAAATTCTAGATCGATTATCCGCCTCCTTTTTTGATGCGTTTACCAATGAAAATGGATATAAACTGAATGTGCACGCCCTCTCCGAATTATTTATTCCAGAGGCCATGATCATTTAAAATACAGATAGCGCTCCTATTATTTACAATCTTACACAGTTCATCGAATCCCGTGAGAAACTATTAAGCGAAGGTAACTTGATGAATTTCAAGGAAGAAGAAGTGTACGAAATCACAGAAATTTTCGGAAATATCGCTCGTCGCTTCAGCCTTTATGAAAAACAGGTGTGTTGTCTGGTGAAGCATTTGATACAATGGGCATGAAAACGATACAGTTTATTCGCACGCCCTATGGTTGGAAGATAAGCTCCATAGCTTGGGATGATGCAAAAAAAGGCTTAACCATTCCCGAAAGGTATCGAAAATTTTATACGATGAAGAAGACTCTTCCCTCGGGAGTTTTCTCCAGTATAGGCACAAAAAAATGAGGGGAATTCGGATAATAATGAAAGAGAAGTAAATAAGGGTCACTCGAACCAAAGTGACCCTAAACCACAAACTAGGAGGTGCAAAGCTAAGTTAGCTTTACACTACTATTAATATGATTTGGTAGCTATGTTTGTATAGTGAAATGCCTGTGAATTAGATTTAAAAATAAAAGCTATAAGGGACAATTTGCACTTTTAGAATTTTGTATGAGTCACGTCTGGACATCTCTACATGCTCTCCTTATTTATTTTAAGGCGATATAAGTAGTAAACATAGCAGGTAAAATAAAGTGCTATTAGACTGAAAAAAGAAACCTCATTCATATAACCAAACATCGCCAATGCTAGAAGACCAAAGGCAAATAAATTAATCATCAAATCAAATGCTTTGGATTTCGCATTTTAACTAATTGTTATATTTCGTTCATCATGTTCCTCAACGAGTTGTTCTTTTGTCTTATTCTTTTCATCTACCAATTGAGTGATGCCAGTACCTAATAACATGACTCCACAAAATCCAACTCCTATTGGTACTAAATCCATTCTAATAAAAGGTATGTTTAAAATTTCTGCACCAACAACACCTAAAATGATAGCCGAAATTAAAAGTAACATACCAACAATGATTATTGACCATAATAATTTATTTTTCATTATTCGATTCCTCCTCATAAATAAAGATTTCCTCTATAGTCATTCCGAAGTACCGTGCAATTTTAAATGCCAAAATAATAGATGGATTATATCTTCCATTTTCAAGGGATCCAATTGTTTGTCTTGATACTTCTAATGCAGCAGCAAGTTCCTCTTGTTTTATACCATTTTTTTTTCGTATTTCTTCCAATCTATTCTTCATGTTTATTCTCTTTCTTTTATGGGAAGATAAATTTCCATAATTGTAATAAAATAGTTCGTTCGTGTAAAGTTTACTTTCTCTTTTTTAAAAGCGCATATTTACACACCTTTTTTGAATTCGCATGCCTCATTGTTTAAGAGATAACTACCTCGTATAAATCAAGTGCCTAGACTTTGTGTATTTAAATATTCATAGTATTTCTGATATATAGTATAATAGAAAAAATTACATATATAGGAAATTTAATGAATTAAGGTGTGTTTTTGACATATATTTAAACAAATATTTTTCGTCAAGAACCACATAAAGTGATTTCACAAATTTAAAATACTAAGGAGATGTTGGAGAGTGAAAGAGAATATAGAAATGACAAATAAAGTGTATATTAATGATAATGATAGATATCCTGAATTCGAAAAAAATTTAAAAAGCTATTTTGATGAAGCGATTAGTAGTAGTAACAAATTATTTAAAACAAATGCTCAAGGTCTATTTGATTTGTATTTAGAAAATTTACCAGTAGAAGCTAAACAACATTATACTTGTAGCGCTTGTATACATTTCATTGAGCGATTTGGTGGTCTTGTAACGATTGATGAAAATGGCATTATTGCATCAGCTATGTGGGATGAGGATGTCACTCCTCCATTTTTTAAAGCTGCTGTTTCTGCAATGAAATCAGTAGTTTTAAACTCAAAAGTCATTGGTGTGTTTATTTCAGACTCACCAATATTAGGTTATCCTCGTACAGGAGAGTGGAATCATCTATCCGTTAAAGTCCCTGGAGAAATTGTGAATAGCTTTAGATTACAAACTGCGGGACAAGTGATGGCTGAGAAGTTAGAAGAATTCAAGATGCTAACCAATGCATTACTTGATTATTCTATCGAGACAGCTGAACAAGCAGTAGTTCTATTACAATCAGAAGCATTATACCGCTCAGATAGAGTATTAGGGGTTGCAGAATGGTTTAAAACATTGCATGAAAAACGTAATAGTGTAGGTAATAATAATCAGAAAACAAATATTGTTTGGTTAGCTGTTGCGACAGCTCCAGCTGGATTCTGTCATGTAAGAAGTTCTATGATCGGTACATTATTAGATGACATAGCTTCAGGTATGTCAGTTGAATCGGTTGCTCGCCGTTTTGCTGAGAAGATGAATCCAGCGAATTACATGCGCTCACAAGCTGCGCCAACACAAAATGCTATTGTAGAAGCAGAAAAAATTGTTGAAAAATTAGGAATCGCCAATTCTTTGCTAAGAAGATATGCTACTTTTGAAGAGATTCCGTCATTTTTGTGGGAAAATCATTCTGAGCCTAAAGTTGTTGAACAAAAAAAGGGCGTATTTTCAAGTATTATTCCTAAGAAAAAAGCCACATCAAAAGTATCTCTTCCGAGTACAGTAATGACATGGGATAAATTCCAACGAACAACACTACCAACAGCCGAAAATATTGAAGTATTGATTGATAATCCTAGCCGTTTAATGGCATTAGTTACTGCGTCCGATGAAACAGCGCCAAATATTTTACATTGGAACAATTCTTTTAGTTGGTATTATCACGGAGGAATAGATGGCGAAATTAAAAGAAGAGTAGAAAGTGCGGGCGGAAGATATGAAAATAATGAAATACGAGCTTCATTAATATGGGAAGGCTACACAGACTTAGATTTACATTGTATAACACCAAAAGGGGAACACGTCTACTATGGAGATAAAAGTGACAGATTTGGTGGCTGGTTAGATATCGATATGAATGGAGGGAGGCATAGAAACCCTTCCCCTGTTGAAAATATCAGATGGAGTGAAAATGCCCCAGTCGGACATTATAGATTTTATGTTCATAACTATTGTGAAAGAGGACAAGGAAGCACGCCATTCAAAATGGAACTAGAAGTAAACGGAAAAACATTCTCATATGTTGGAGTTGCTGGTGGGGAAGGTTTTGTAACTGATGTATTCGAATTTGATTATGTTAAAGGGCAACAGCCGAATATCAGTAGCCATTCATACGCTAGTGATGATTCATGGAGTGTTCAAGTAAATAATTTTGTAAGGGTAAATGGTATTACAACTTCACCAAATTTATGGGGTGAAGAGTCGGTCCCTCATTCTGGAAGTCACATTTTCTTTATATTGGATGGAGTAAAGGACTCTTCGGAAGGGAAAGGCAGAGGATTCTTCAATGAAACGCTTAAATCGGAATTAAGACAAATCAGAAAAACGTTAGAAGCCTATACTGCTAGTACACCAATTGAAGGTGCCAATAATGCAACAGCTTGTGGTGTGGGATATTCGAAAGATCATGATTGGAATCTAACGGTTAAAGTAACAACAAATAATTCTACTAGAGTCATTAAGATTGATAGATGGGATTAAAAGGAGCGAAGTTCTTCCGCTCTAACAAAAATGTTAGAAGTACGTTAAAAATGGCTCCTGGTCAAAAATTTCGACCAGGAGTTTACCTCTTCATACAAAAACTATCTTAATGGATTTTTATTTTGTTGTAGCATTAGCTAAATAAATAACTTCATGCATATCCTACTTATTTTAGTGTTTATTTTGATGAATTTGCTTCTGTAAAACTCTAAGTCCTACAAAAAATATGATTGCTCCAAAAAGTTTATAAAGAATATTTCTTTCTAAAAAGGTATCACTTGTGATGCTCATCAACAAACTGCCAAATAAAATAATTAAAACACCGAGAATGCCTATTAAATACCTCATGCATCTGCCTCCTAACTGAAAATAAAAGCTGAACATGTAAATGAGTTGCTAGTCTATAGGGTAAGAAGGTTTGCTACATAAAGCTTCTTGTCATACTAATTGTGAAATCTCATGGTCATTGATTATATAAGGTACTACTTCCGGCTCAACCCAAATGCGTGAAATCGTTTCATACTCTCGAAGAAATGGGAGACACTCTTGAATTTCCATGCGATAAAACATTTGATAACCGATTAAAGGGTACTTACCACCAGCATTAAATAAAGGATTGTCTTCATGATTGACTTCAATTGCTCCGATATACTTGATATGTCCCTTTACATAACCTTCTTCAAATGCCTTTCTATGCAATGCCTCTTCATTAAAACCTCTGCCATTTACATGGACCAACAAAACATTTCCTTTATAGAAACAAACTCCATGTACACTTGTTACTTCGCTGTAATCGTCAATTTTTTTCTTTGGTAGCCAAGTCAGTTTAACATGATGACCGCTCCAGTTCACATAAAATTGATTGTTCCTCTGCTTCTTTCTCCTTTGTTATTAATTAAGAAAATCATTGTATTTCCATTTTAGTTAATTGCAAGATGCAAGTATAGATGAAATTTCGCTAAACGTTTTGAAACAAAATATTATTCGACGTATTTTTATCAATCAGAGGGTGTATGGCTATTGATTATTCTATAAGGTTTGGAAAAGGCTTATTATATGCTTTTAAAAGAAAATTACAAAAAGAGTCACATCTAACTAGGTGTGGCCTTTTCTTATGCATCTAATAGCTATGACTAGATGCAATGGAGACCGTCTTAAGTCTAATGCCAGGCTATGTTTGACATCAACTTTATGTAACTGAGAGGTGGTACTATGCAATTAACAGATGGTACAAGGATATTTGATTCTGAAGTGATTGATGAAGCCGCAAAAAAATTACAACGGGATGAGCAGGAGCGGGAGATGCTAAATGCTTTTGCTCGCTATGCCTATCTTCGCTACAAGCAAATTAGAAATTGTGTAAACCCTCGTAAATGTAAATACATGAGGGTCGATCAAGTGCTGGAACAATTAAAATCTCCAGGAAAATTACAAAAAGTTAGCAATTTATTCAATATTACAGAAGAAGAAGTGCATTACATTGTAGATTTTGTGAAAAAGTATTTGAAGTATATAAAATAAACAAAAAGCTCCCGGTTAAAAATTTCAACCGGGAGAGTACCATTTAAAATTTTATCCAACAGTTTTGCCACTCTACCAGCAGTAACTTCGTATTTTCCGTATGCAAGGTTATCATTTCTCATCCATCCACACTATATAGTATTATAAACTTTAGAATTAAGGAGTGTGAGAATATGAGATTCATTAAATTCCTACTAATCTTTGTAATTATCCTCGGTGCTATTGGTTATGGGGTTTATCATTATGGTACGAAGTTTGCATCCGATAAGATCGTTGAGACGTTATCAACAGAATTAGAGGACAGTGGACAAATAGACGAGATAAAGAATACGATTGAAAGTGACCCTGAACTAAAAACATTTGTGGAAGAGGCTAAAACAGCAGACAGCAGCAAATTGCCGTTTACAACAAAAGAGGAAGCTACAAAAGTATTAATTCAAAAAGTTGGTATCTCGGAGCTTAATAATATAAGAGTAAAAGTACAAAACGGTTCAATGACGAAGGAACAGGTCATTCAAGAAATGGAAGGTAAATTAACAGACGATGAAATTATGGCACTAAAAGTAATCGTTTATAAAGAGTTATATAAATAAAACGTTGAGATCGTAATAAAGGAACAACTATTAGTTATAAAATGCTGTAAGACAAAGTAAATCACTAGTTTAGGACATGCCATTATAGCATGTCCTAATTTTTTTGCTTTTCAAACAAAATATGAAAACTTTGTCCCTTATTGTTGTCAAGACCTGTATATAAGTTAATGAATGAAGAATTGCTATGGGATGTGATTGCAATTGTCCATTTAATTCAAAGAACTTAAAAAAGGAGGGCATTATGGCAATATTTAGAGTTCAAAAAAAGGCGAGTTATGTTGTGTTAGACAAAGGATTTTTGAATGACATTAGTTTAAGCTGGAGAGCAAAAGGTTTGCTTGCTTACATGTTGTCACTGCCAGATGATTGGTCATTTTGTATTTCTGATTTAGCCACTCGTAGCAAATGTGGTCGTGATACAACTGCCAGCATTATTAAGGAACTAACGAAAGCAGGCTTTATTCACAAGGAGCAGGGCAGAACAAACCTTGGAAAGTTTGGCAAAATGGAACTCTTAGTGTTCGAAACACCACAAGCTGCACCGTTTACTGAAAATCCGATAACGGTTAATCCATCAACGGAGAAACCGCTAACGGAAAACCCGTCACTACTAATTAATAAGTTACTAAATAATAATTTACTAAATAAAAATAATAATGATGATGAGAGCAATTCCTCAGTAGAGAATTTTCCAAAAACACAAACGGCATTCCAGTTTTACGAGCAAAATGGCTTTGGCTCTCTATCTTCTCATGTAGCATACAAAATCGGAAATTGGATTGATGATCTTTCAGAAGAGCTCGTTATTCATGCTATGAAACTAGCAGTAGAAAACAATGTACTTCGTTGGAATTACGTTGAAAAGATTTTACACGATTGGATCCACAAGAAGTTTCAAACAATTGAGGAGGTAGAAGCGGACCGACTTCGCTTTAAAGCTCAAAAACAACAACTACATTCTAATCTGTCCAGTCAAAAACCGCGTCAAGAAGTTGTCCCAGAATGGTTCCATCACCGCCAAAAAGACAACATTGATACAGAGGCTGGACAAGCTATTGATTTTGCAGCTGAACGTCAAAAAATCTTGGAAACATTCAGGGGAATGACAGGGAGTATGAGATGAATTATATTAACCTCAGTTCAGACATAGTTTTTCAAGATGACAATTTTGTCAGCTAACTGTCATGTTCCGAAATTTAAAGTAGTGGAGAATTTATCTATACTTTTTTTGTAGCGATACGATTTCGTTAGAAAATGAGGAGGTAATAGAAATGAAAAAAATGAAATTCATAACGATAACTTTGTTATTCACTATTTTGTTAGTTGGTTGTGGTGAAAAGGGTGCATTGATTGAAAAAGATTTCTATGTTCAAATTAACGAGGAAGCACAAACTCCAGAAGGCAATAGTAATTACGTATATGTAGTAGATGGGTATGATAAAGATGGAAACGAAAAGGTTATCACTTTTTTTGTAGAAAAACCATTTGAAAAAGGGACAATCATCCGTGTTCCAAGAAGTTTAGAAGGATACACTGGTGATCCCGAAGTAATGAATGTGGATGAGTTACCAAACAATATTAAAGAGAAGTTTAATCAGAGCTAGATTTTCAAGCGTAATAGGGATCTAACTCATATCGTTTTGAGCAGATCTCTCTGTCACATCTAATAAGGCATGGCTCTTTTTGCAGAAAACCTCAAGTATAGTAGGCATGTACTACAATACTTGAGGTTTAAAGTAGTTATAATATCACTTTTTGGAAATCCATGTTTGAAATAAATCTTTGATGATTGATGGCTAAGCTACTTGACGTATAGTTAGATTCCAACATAAATAAATGAAGGTTAAAGTCTGCTTCTTGCAAAAAATGTTCTAGGAAATACATTTGAATCGTATCAGGTCTAAATAGCACAAAAACATCTGGCTGTTGATCATTATGTTCATTATCTTGAACTGGCTTAATAGTTGATAATAAATGTGTCAATAAAATATTAGCATTGCCAGGTGCATTTAAAATCGTGCAATTTACGAAATGCTCGGAATAAAAATAGCAAGCTCATCATTTTTTTTAGGTAGATAGAAATAGCCAGTTTCAGGATGCTTTTGATGAAGTGAATGAATATAGGCTCTTAGTGCGGAGTCATAGCCAGTTGTTTCGTCATAGAGTATAAGATAATTTGACACTATAGTATCCTTTCCATTTGAATCGAATTTATATTTATAGTATAAGAAAATCTAAGAGAATATTTTTTATTTGGTGAATATCCCAAATTAAAGACAGAAAATACTACATAAACGCATTGTTGTCAATAATTCTCTTAGCAAGAAAATGTTTCATGAACAGAATGAAATTATAAATCAAAGGGTAGGGATAGAAGGAGTTAACCTACAATGATGTTTACTAAATAAAGGAAATGGAGAGATTGCTTTATGTTGAAATTTATTGGCTCAGGAAGTGCATTTAATACAAAATTAGGTAATAATTCAGCATATTATAAAGTAGGTAATCAGATGTTACTTATTGATTGTGGTAGCAATATTTTTCACCGTATTAAAGAAAATAATATATTAGAAGGTATTGAGCACATCCATGTATTGGTAACTCATACTCATGCGGACCATGTAGGAAG
Source organism: Lysinibacillus sp. FJAT-14222 (assembly GCF_001278875.1). Taxonomy (NCBI): domain Bacteria; kingdom Bacillati; phylum Bacillota; class Bacilli; order Caryophanales; family Bacillaceae; genus Lysinibacillus; species Lysinibacillus sp. FJAT-14222. The sequence goes on from NZ_LIYL01000059.1 coordinate 260,496, forward strand.
CCTAGCTGATTTTATTTTTTATAGCTATTATTGTCATGGAGAATTCGCAAAACCTACTGTTTCTGTTTATTCCGTTCATGATGTGAAAATAGAGGAACTGTTGGCTATCAATGGTGTTATCCCAGAACTTCATTGCATAACAAAAAAATTTCAATCAGATACACAGTACAATCTAAATTTCTGTAAAGTACTATTTGAAAAATCTAGTCATGTTGAGGAGATCCCTTCTTATTCAATTGAATTATATATTGATGACAAACTTATTTATTATACAGGAGATACAAATAGCCTAAAATTATCTTTACTAAATCCAAATGAATCGAGTCAGGTCTATGATTATGTTTATGTCGATACTTGTAAAGCGGATTATGAAGGCAATGTGCATTTGTCATTACGAAAACTTAGTGAGTTAGTCAGTCGAGATTTACGTTCAAAGTTTTGGTGTATGCATTTAGATGAAGGTTTTGACCGTCAAGAAGCTGAAACATTAGGATTTAAAGTTGTGACGAACGAATTTTAAATATAGCTACTGGAAATCCCAATGTAAATCTACTTAATGAATTTAAGCGACCTCGCCCAACGAAAATCAGCGTCATCTAATTAACGGAAGTGGGTAAAAATGGTGAATTGACGTACGTAATGATAAAATTAAATTAGTATCCGAAGGGGGGAGAGGAAGAATGGGGTTCTTTATTGTAATGATGGGATTAATCATTTTTATGGTGGTAATCAATTCCGTGAAAAAGGAATCGCATAATAATGATGATTCAGCAAGAAATCGTTCTAATCATGCGAGTACTCATACTACTGATTATAGTTCAACAGGTACATTTGCTTCCGTACAAGATTCACACAATTGTTCAGATGGTGCTTCTAGTTATAATGATACGTCTAGTTGCAGTGATAGTGGTTCGTCGTCCGATTAAGCTGTTTAATGTTATTCACTCCCTTTACATTACCATTTTAGGGAATTTGCATGCAAAAGTACATATAAAAAGAATATTTGTACTAACGATGGGGGAACAGTTTATATTGATTTCAGCATAATTCCATTTTCTTTGGGGGACGGGGAATACACTGAGGTAAATAAAGCTATTCAAGAAAGTAAAGAATTTTTCAAGTAGAAGGTATGGTAAAAATAATAAATTCAATGGAGATAAGAATTTTATATACAAAGCTTATATGGCCAGGTTTCAATTCATTTTGAATGTGGTCTTTTTCTTATTCAAGCAAATACTCTTATCAAAGCAGGAACATTCTTTCTATGTATTATGTCTCTTTCAAGTTCTCAGATTTGTGTTACTAATTTTTTGATTTTAGATTCAGCTGAGGCAGCAATTACAAATGCATTCATTGGAATTTATCCTAGTATTTATGAAAAAATGATAACATAAAAAGCTGCAGCGTATGACAACGCTACAGCTCAGAATTGGTCTTGCCCTTTTAATGGTTTAGCCATTAAAAGCATTATAACACATAGTAGGGAAAATCAAAGTTATTATTGAGGATTTACTTTAGTGAAATGAATATTACCGTTGGATAGTTGACACAATCGGAAAACAAGATAGTTGTATGAGATGAAGACAACACAAAATGGTGGCACAAGCTCTTTATAGAATGGTTTACCCCATATAACACACCCGAATTTAATTTGTTCACTGCATTCTTTGCCATTACGTTACTTCCATACGCGCTAATAGGTGCTATAAAAGATATTTTCTCTAGAAAATAAAATTCATCATACAATAAGAAAAAGGAATAAAGCTAAAATCCCTCAAATAGTAAATATTGAGGGATTTTCTTTGAATAGCTATTCTTTAATTGTTTCAGCAAATGATTTTCGACCAGGATTAATTTTATTTACGGTAACATCTAATTTACTAATTGAATCTGCTGTCAATGGAACCTTACCATCTTTCTCTATTTTTTTCCATACCTTTACGTTTTTTCGATATAGCTGCTCTGATAAGCGGTAAATATCAACATCTAACTTTAAGCCCTCTTCATATGTTGATTTTATATCTTTTTTAACTGACTTAATAATACCTTTTCTTATTTCGTCAGAGGATACTTTTCCTTTGAAACCATTGATTATCGCATTAAATTTTACATCAATTTCAAATTTTACTTCATTGTTTTTAACAATGGGTTTAACGTCTAAACTTAATTTTTCTAAATCTACTGTTAAGTAATCTCTTTCTTTACTACTGTCTAATTTAAAGGTTACTTCTCCACGAGTTTTTTTGGGAGTCATCCATTGGATACCTCTTGCCGCCTCATTATTTATAAAGCCTTTAAATCCATCCTTTGAAAGTACTCCGACACCTGTTAAGGCAGTTTCCACTGTTGGCTCGTTGGTTGTCTCCCAGTTTTTGTTGATTGTAACGAATGGAATATTAACTTCATGACTCGGCTCATTTAAGTCGATAACTAGTTTTCGTAAATCAACGGGCTCTACATATGTTTCTAAATCTTTTGTATGCAATGGATTGCTAAGTTTTGAAGCTGTTAACGATTTATTTAATATCGGTGTGACTAAAAGAATATCTTTAATAGGTTCCTGTGTAGAATAAGTCAATATTTGATATCTTGTTTCCCGATGGCGTAAAAAACTGTCAATAATGGGGATTGCATTCTCATGTTTCAAGGCATCCTCTGAGAAAAGAAGAAAAGTCATATGTCCCCAGAAAACTTTTTGGTCAATGGAGCGGTATAATTTAAAAAATGCCTCTTCCATCGTTTTTCCTTTAGCAAATCCAACCTCTGCCTGTGTCGCTTGAGGATTAGGCGTTTCAGATTTAGCAACACTAGCAAAGTTGATGATTTGCATATATATTTCATATTGACCATCTTTATAATCGATACCAATCCCGTCAATATAGTACATTCTTTGTGGTTCAGAGACATCCCAACATCCAGAAAGCAATAGTACAGCTGTTAAACTAACTATTAACGTAATTTTTTTCTTCATTTTTTGATCCCTACTTTTGAAATTCTTGTGTAATTTTGAGGAGTAAAGTGGTTTAGTTTTAGCTTGGACAAAAAACGAGGGGATTATAAGTAGAGAAAAACTTAGGATAGCTACATCTAACCATTTTGATCCCGCATTAACGGGCAGTAATTTATATGTACCGAAAGTGAAGCGTCTAGTGGAAGACTCCCACCTCGAAATGAAGCGAATGCAAAGAAGTTAGGTGGGAGATTAACTGCCTGTAAAAGCCCGATTGGTGAGGGCTAATCAGTGGGGGATGAAGAAAACCACCACTGATTATAGTTTCACTTAATAATGAGTACCTGGCATATTTTCGTGTTTTATATTCCTTTATTATCACGGATTTCTATAATGGTTCCTTCAGGCGCTTTTAACTTACAGAGATGGCCATTTTCAACTTTATAAATAATTTCATCCTTTTTGCAAATAAAATTAACATTCATATCCTTTAATCGTTCTACCTCTTGGCTAAGATTGTCAACCCATAAACAGAAATGTACAATCCCCTGAGCATTTGAATTGCATGCATCAAGTTCTTTATTAAATTTCTCGGTTTGGAGTTCAATATAAAATGCTCCGAGTTTTAACCAAGTATTAAAATGTCTTTCGTGGAAGTTTGTTGACTCTTGTACTAGTTCAAATCCCAATACTTCCGTGTAAAAATTTAAAGATTCAGCATATGTATTAGTTTGTATACATATGTGATGCACATACTTTTCAGCCATAAACTTATTTCTCCTTTTATTCAAAGTACTTTATAAATATAGTTGTGGAATAATGAAAAGTCACTCATAAATTGTAATGATACACTCCGCATTGTTAAATAATTACTTTAAAGTGATATCAGAATAGCTTATTACCGAGGAAATAGTGTAAGATTTAGCATCTATTCTTATAAGTATAAATTACGCCAAAATGGATAATTTATATATCGGAGGTGATAATTATGACAAAAGAAAAACGAAATAAAAGTGAAGTAGATCAAGTAGAATTTGGGTCAGATTTAAGCCCTGATGATTTAGATGTGCGTGAAGAAAATGATCTTACAAAAGAACAAATGGACAATTCAATTAAAGAAAAACAACACAACGAAAACACTTCCTCAAGACGTAATAAATAATAAGAGAAGAAGCATAAAATTTTCTACCACAATCTCCGGGTTGTGGTAATTTAAATTGGGAAAACTATAAATAATTCCGCAATAAAAGAGAAAAACGAACACCTCAAAATGTTCGTTTATAAGTAATTACTATTCAGTCACTGTATTTCCCATTGCAATCGAAATCCTATTCCAGCTGTTAATTTGATTGATGATTAGTACAAGGTCAACATATTGTTTCTCGTCATAGTGTTCACGTACTCTTTTATAGAGATCTTCAGGAACTCTTTTAGTAGGAATTAGCGTAATATGTTCGCTTAGTTCTAGAGCAACTTTCTCTTCTGGTGTATAAAAAGAGCATTCATTCCAAGCATTTAAACAATAAATACGCTGCTCAGTTTCACCCATCTTACGAGCATCAGCTGTATGCAAATTTATACAGTAGGCGCACCCATTAATTTGAGAAACTCTAATTTTAATAAGCTCCCTAATCGTTCGATGAATTGTCGACGTCTTCGTGTATTTCTCCATATCCATCATAATTTTCATTCCATCAGGTGCAACATCGTAGTAAGCAACTCTTTGACTCATAAAGACAAAACTCCTTTTTATTTAAGATAAAATCAATTATAATAGAAAGCGAACATACGTTCAAATATTTGACTTAATTGCTTCAAGTGTTAGGAGAATTTTCTTTATAAAATGACACGTCGAGTAGTTAGTTGTAGTTAATATTTAAATATGTAAAACTATAGATAAAGAATGGGGAGGGGTAAAATAAGTAGCGAAATAAAAATGAGAAAGGACAAATCGAATGACTACAAAATTTAAAATTGAACTCCCGCTTATTCCAAATGATTTGGTTAAAGGAACTTTTGAAGATGTTTTTTATGATGAGGAACCTTATTTATCAAATCAACTAATTTCAAATACAAGTAGAGAAAATGATAGTATTGAACGTTTGATTTTATCTAAAGTTATGTTTCAGAAAGTATCTTTGATTAACTCGAACTTTAACAAGATTGATATGACCGATGTAATCTTTGAAAACTGTGACTTATCTAACTCAAAATTTAACGAGGGAATTATACATCGAGTTACATTTAAAAACTGTAAACTAGTAGGTGTTGATTTTTCAGAGGCCAATTTAGGAAACGTTTCTTTTGAAGATTGTGTGATGAATTTATGTAACTTTGGAGAAACAAGATTAAAACAGGTTTGTTTTGAACAGTCGTCATTACGTAGTACAAGCTATTACGACTGCCAATTTAAGAAAATGAAATTTGAAAAATGTAACATTGATGAAGTTGATTTTAGCGATACGCCTCTAAATAATGTAGATATAAGCACATGTACATTTGAACGATTAAATGTAACATTAAAAAATTTAAGCGGTTGTGTGATTTCCAGTGAACAAGCAATTGGCTTTGCTGAATTACTAGGTTTAAAAGTTAAACGATAATACTGACCGGGTCCTCAATTAAATTTGAGCCTGGTTTTTTTTGTGAAATTAAACTGAGTTTGTAAAAAATCCTTTTATCGGGCAGCCCTATATTTTCTTAATCAACACGCCAGAACCTTTAATTTTCTAGTTTATATGAGTTATAAAAACAGAAGCAAAGGACAGAGTTGCAGCATCGGCCAATCGATATATAGCAGCATTGAACGGTACATTATTTGATACTTAACTGTTTTTTCGAAAATTGTACAATTGATTGAAAAATCTGATTTTGAAATCTTCATAGTAAATGATATGGTACTAACATAAACAAGAAAAAGTAAAGGAGAATGATGATGGAAATAAAAGATTAATAATAGAAATTGTTTTCACATAAATATTAGTATCTTTTGCTTTTACTCACCCTGTTGAAGTAACATACGAACTGATTTAACAAGAAATTGATAAATTAGCACAAAAACTTGAATTCATGTTTGAAGAAGCTGCCTCTAAATGAGGAGAGAAATTTTAAATGAAAGATGATGACACAGAGTAATAGGCAATTGATTGTCTTATTTGGGAGTACTGGTGATCTGGCAACAAGGAAGTTTATTCCAACTATTTATTTTAAAAAGTTTTATTAACTCTATGGTGTTTATAATAAAATCTTGATAAAAATGGGGGATTAAATATGAGTGAATTTATTGAAAATGAAGCAGGAAAAAAATTAGATATAGGTGGCATTGAATTATACTATGAATTGTTAGGGGAGCATCACGAAGGTCCAACTTTAGTTTTCGATTCTGGGTATGGAGCTACTTTAGAAAACTGGAATTCGATTAAAGATGAGGTGTCAAAGTTCTCAAGAATGTTCATTTATGATAGAGCAGGAATCGGGAAAAGTGAATTGGATGACAGACCTCGACATAGTAGACAAAATGTCGATAACTTACGTATATTACTTAATAAAGCAGGTGTAAAGCCTCCGTATGTATTAGTTGGTCACTCATTAGGGGGAATAAATGTAAGATTATTTGCAAGTACGTATCCAGAGGAAGTCGCAGGAATAGTTCTCTTAGATTCATCTCATGAGGATCAAAATAAAATATTGCCTCCCTTATTTACAAAAGAAGTTCAGGAAGCGTATTATAATCAATTTACTATAGAAGGATCTCTTGATGAGATTGAAGAAAGTTTTGAGCAAGTTCGTACTTCTAAATCTTTTGGAAATACCCCATTGATTGTCGTGACAGGAGGTTTGCAGCCTTTTCATACAAAGGAATCAATGGCTGCTTGGATGAGACTTCAGGAAGAGCTTGCAAACTTGTCAACTAATAATCAACATATTATCGTTGAAGATGCTGGACATGTGATACATTTTGATAAACCAGACGTTGTTATTGGTATATTAAGAGATATTTTAAGTATTGTAGTAAAGAATGAAAATAGATAATGCTTTTCATTGTGCCCCCCTGCATCTGGAATGGCGATTTTACAGGTTAATAATAGCAAATAGTGGGTAGGAAGTTATAGAATCTGAAAGTAATGTTATTGATAAAAAAGATACTTTTAACATAAAAATAACATTTTCTACTGATGAGATTGGCATTTTTAAAAACCCTAATTAAAAATGGTTTCACAATGATAATTCATAGAAATGTCGTGTAGTAAGGTACATTACGATTTTGCAATAGCGTAGGAAATAAAAATAAGACCAAGATATTCAATCTTGGTCTATGTTCGTTCTTCCAATGTTTTGAGATAAATGTTTTAAAAATTGACTTGGAAATTATTTCTGAATATTAGTGAGCAACTTGTCCGCCATCAGCTACATAAACGTAGCCGTTACAGAAGCTTGCTGCGTCTGAAGAAAGGAATACAACGACTTCCGCAATTTCTTCTGGTTTAGCAGCTCGACCCATTGGAACGTTAGACACAACTTCATTCCAAACTTCAGGATTATCTTTCCACATTTGAGTCATTGGTGTTTCTGTTAAGCCTGGTGCCACAGCATTTACTCGAATACCGTCTTGAGCGTGGTCAATGGCAGCTGCTTTTGTTAAACCAGTTACGGCGTGTTTCGCTGTTACGTATGGTGCCATATTTGGATCAGCAATGACACCAGCTACTGAAGCTGTGTTGACAATTGTACCGCCACCATTAGCAATCATGTATTCCAGTTCATGTTTCACTGCAAAGAATACGCCTTTAACGTCAACGGCCATTACTTTATCAAATGTGTCTTCTTCAATATCTACGAATTTTGTTGGTTTATTTAAAACGCCTGCATTGTTGAATGCATGATGTAATCCACCAAATTTTTCTACAGTTTGTTTGACAAGTAATTTCAATTGCTCTGGGCTTGTTACATCTGTTTGAAAGAATACGGCTTCTCCGCCTTGTTGTTGAATGAGCGCTACAGTTTCTTGTGCACGGTCATCCACATCACCAATAGCAACTTTCGCACCACGACGTGCAAACGCTAGTGCTGTAGCACGACCTATACCTGTTGCTGCTCCAGTGATTAAGACAACTCGACCTTCAAAATCTTTACCATTCATATTATTGCCTCCCCATATTTGTCAGTCTTCTTTACATGTGTAGTATAGCTTTCCTTAAAAAACGAATTCAATATTTTTGAATGCATTAACTTATTCCTTTATAGTAATAAGCATAAGAAGGTGAGTAATAATGCAAATAACACAATTAGAATATTTCATAGTAGTAGCGCGCTTGGAACATATGTCGCAGGCCGCATTGGAATTAGAGGTTTCGCAATCTTCATTAAGTAAAACGATAGCCCGTTTAGAGGATGATATAGGAGTACCACTCTTTGATCGAAAAGGGAAATCTATTCGTTTGAATGAATATGGACGAATTTTTTATGAAAAGGTGGGAAAGGCTTTAGATGATTTACAAGAGGCGAAAACAGAAATTCAAGAACTGGCTAATATTAGAGAAGATAGTGTAGCGATTAATGTAATGAATTCAAAACTATTGCCAAAATTATTTTATGATTTTTATAAAAAGCGCCCGAATGTTAAAATCCGACAGTATTTATTACCAGATAAATTAGCGCTCCAAAAATTAATTTGTGGTGAAATTGACTTAATGATTGTCATCAATCCTATAAAAGACGAAAGAATAGAGTGGGTTCCGTTATTTACAGAAGAAGTCTTTTTAGTAGTCCCGAAAAATCATCCGTTAGCTGCTAAAGAAAGTATTTCATTGATTGAGACAAAGGATGAAATGTTTATTTTGTCAGAAACAGGGCAAAATTTCCGTGCGACAGAAAATCAATTATTTGAAAGTGCAGGTTTTAAGCCGAATATTGCTTTTGAAGGTGAAGATTTATCGATTATTTTACAACTGGTGAACGAAGGAAAGGGCATCTCTTTTATTTTCAAATATTCATTTTTAGATCAGTATTTAGACAATGTAAAGATATTAAAAATTTCAAATCCTGATTGCTTTCAAACGGTAGGAATTGCTTGGAATAAAAAGAGAAAAAGTTCATTTGTCGTAAACAGTTTTCGTGATTTTGCTATTTCATTTTTAAAGGATAGTACAGAATAATGCTATACAACGAAAGAAGCCTTGCAAAAAAGCATGAATGTTTACAGAATTTAGATGTTCATGCTTTTAATTCATTGTAGGGATCTCTATTTAATTTTGTAATGGAATTCTACGTTGCTTAAGAAGATAAAGCTTTTTTGATAATTTTAACATCTGTCTCAAGGCGATCTACTACATGAAGCGGAGCTAATGGCAGGGTTGTTTATTTTTTGGAGGAAACGATTAAAAAGGGTCACTTACAGTCTAGTGACCCTGAACAAAACTAGATGGATTTAGTGAACTTATGGGGTTTTTCAGCTTTAATTGAAGCTACTTCTCCACAATTTTGACACAGAGTAAAAATAAGTGCAGAACCATTAGAAAAAACTTTGTCAACTGGTTTTAAAGCGGCATAACCATCGAGTTTACCCTCAGAAAATGAATCATTACCACAAGCCTTACAAATTAATTTATTGTTTTCCATAATATCACCCCGATATGTAATATATGTAAATTATAACATAAAAAACGACGATGTGTTATAGACGCTACAGCTAGTTTACAAAAATGGCCACTCGTTAAAGAGTAGCCTTCTTTTATGATATCCCTAGTAACTTTTTTATTAAAAAAGTATATTCTCTTTTCTTAGTACTGTACCAGAAATTAACCAAAGTAAATGATCTTCATTAAATTTTGTTCCAGATGACCATAAATTGCGCTGCTTCAGATTCAAGCGCAATTAGATGATCATCAGTAGAGGGTTCATCTGAAATTAATCGTCCTTTTTGGACATTTAAAATTGCAGGTTTTATATCAGGAGAATGCTCAATGGTGAAATCAGATTGATTTAATAGTGTCAAAGATGAGCGGCATTTATTTTTATCAATTCGTTCGTCCTTGCCTTTAAAATATAACTTGATTAAGTGTGGAACTCCATCAATCTTTAATCCAAGTTCTGGTGATGAACGTACAGTTAAATAGTCGCTATTCCAATTGGATTTGCCTGGGTCAAACCATTCAATTTCTTTATTTTTAATAAATTTTAAATGTGCTTTGACTGCCTCAAGGTAATTTCTTTGTTTAGCTTCAGAAACCTTGTTAGCAAGAGCAAGCAGGTAATCGTTACTAAATTCTTTCTCATGAAATTTTCGAATACCATCTCGTAAAGGTTTCCAGTAATCAAAAGCAGGGTTGTATTCATCTTGATATTTTATTTGTCTTACCATTGAGGTTTTACCAGTAACGCCTTTGAAAGTAAAGTCTGTAAATTGTGTAAGACCGATAGATACTTTTTTTGAAGACATTCATAACAGCTCCTTTTACAAATTAACGTCTATGAAAACCACTGTATTCACAACAAATCAATAAGCTGAAGGGTAAACATTTTATTCACCTAACTGGCAAACAATTCAAAACGATAAAATGATGAAAGCCTAAATATGCAACTGCATTATGTCTCTAGACAGAAAAAGGAGTATGGCTATATGCTAGATCGCTAAATACGCATCGAGTAGCGGCTGCCGAGAAGTGAAATGGAGACTTTCTATGATGGATTTCATGAAAATAATCAAGCAGCTATCGGTGCAGTAGAAGTTAAATGGATTATGGAAGATTATGATGTAGTGATTGAACGAGTATATGACATGATTCGTAGTTTAAGAAGCATGTTAGTCAGAAAATTGATGACATGGAGGTGGATGGGGTTTATTAACGGCCTGCAACAGTTTAAGTTATCGGCAATGATTGGTATAAGAGGTGGATCCAGAGGTTGGCCGAGATCAAAAATATAAAGTGATATGTGGGTTAATCATTATAGCATTGGTGTACCAATAATTATTACATGTGGGCAATAAAAAAGGGCCTAATCTTACGAGGGATTGTACAGCAAATTAGTTAAGAATAGCCTGGCAGATTCTTGAATTAAACAAAAAGCTGCCTAACAGTTACCTGTTAAACAGCACATGGATATTGTAAATATAAAACAAAAAACAGGAAAAATCAACAAATTTTTAGTTGTTTAGATTGCTTTTGTTAAACGAATTGCAAAGCCTAACTGGAAATGAATATTCTCACCAGTAAAATGTCAGTCACTGCGTCAACAATCGTAAACAATGCATAGCAATCAACAATCTCGAGAACAATGTAACCAATAAAGTGGCGGTGTGGACGTCGAAATTTGGCGCGAATAAATGATTGAAGTTCCATTTTTAGGAATGATAGAATAAGTGTTATAGACTGACTACTCCCACAGCTAAAACAGTTGGGTTCTTATATACTTAATAGAAGCGTTACAAAGCTCTCCACAGATGGTGTTGCCATGTCCTGTGTACAACATCTTTGATTTATCTTCTGTTCCAT
>NZ_LIYL01000020.1:0-62318 GCF_001278875.1 Lysinibacillus sp. FJAT-14222
GAACACGGAAGTTAAGCTCTTTAGCGCCGATGGTAGTTGGGGGCTTCCCCCTGTGAGAGTAGGACGTCGCTAGGCAAAAAGTAGCCACTGAGAAATCAGTGGTTTTTTTGTTTTAATTAAACTCAGTAATAAACCCTTGAAAAATGTTAGAATTTAATTGATATAAATTAACAAATAAGGGGTGTATTGAAGTGGCAACAGGATTATATAGTGAAAATATCCAAATTGAACGAGCCAGGCTACAGGAGTTTATTCAAAATAAAGAGCAATGGGCTGTACTAATACCTGGTTATTTACATCATGAATTTCCAAATGAGCAAAATATGATTTGGGTATTTCAAGGGGATTTTGGCATTATCCAAAAAGCTGTAAAGGTTGAGCTTAAGGGCAAGGAGTCAAATCCTAATCAAGTTTTGTTTGATTTGGTAGGCTTATCAGATCCGATAAATGGTGATGGTTATTTTGAAATTACACAAAATCAAGACGGTACATGTCAGTTAGCAGGCAATTTAACAATGAAGGCAAGCGGTTTCTTAGCGGGGATGATGAATCCAATTTTAGAAAAGTTTGTACCGCAATTAGTAGAAAAGCTAGTACAAGAGATGGCGGTAAAGGCTAGTATCTAGTATGTTAGTAGAGAAACTGGCGTTAAGTACATTTTAGAATAGTTTTTACTAAAAAGAGTAGAAGGTCATTGCTATTAGATGCAATGATCTTTTTGTATTTATCACCAAAAGTTTGGGCTGATATTTTATTAAAACGTTAATAAGTCGGAACTGAAATCACCCTTACGTTATTTGTACGTATTACCTGGAATAACTTGACAGCACCTTTTATAAAGTTTAAATTTGAGTATATACTCAAATTTAAAAACGGTGGTGAAAAAGTTTGATATCAAAGAAGGATAAAATTTTGGAAGCTTCATTAGAGCTTTTTACTAAAAAGGGTTATACTGCAACGACTACTAAAGAAATAGCATTAAAGAGCGGAGTAGCAGAGGGGCTTATATTTTATTATTTTAAAGATAAAAATGAACTTCTTAATTATCTTATTCGTGAATTTTCATTTATGGGCTCACTACAAAATGAGATAAAAGAGCTTTCAAAAATGGAGCCCTATCCAGCTTTAATTAAATTTGGTCAATTATATGCCAATTTTTTATCATGTAATAAAAGCTTTTTAACTTTTATTTGGTCCCCCGAAATAGTCCAGAACACAAATGTTAGTAAGGATATTGTGGATTTTATAAATACAATGGGTGAACAAGTCAGTTCATTTTTAATAAGAACTTCTTCATGTACTGTTGAAAAAAAGACAATAGAAACAGCAGCTTCAATGTTTCTTTCAACAATATTAACGCATGTTTTAGTTGAAGAAAGAAAGACAGATAAAATGCCAATTGAAAATAATGATTATATTGAAGAGATAGCAATGTTTGTTTTAAAAGGAATGCAAAATTCCCATTAAGTAAATTTTTTTGGCTCATCACCAAAAGTTGTGGATGACATTTGTTAAAACGTGTGCAATTTATAGAAGTCGATTTGGTGAGGAGCTATTTTTTTTTGAGAAACATTTGAGTAATTACTCAATATAATTTAAAAAGGAGGAATCATTATGGAACAATGGGTAGGTATTCAAACACTTATTTGGCTATTCCCTATTATGTTTATTCTTCATGATTTTGAAGAAATTATTATGGTTGAAAAGTGGCTAAATAAGAATTCTACTATTTTGTACGAAAGATTGCCGGAAAAAATTGCTGATAGAGTTATGAAACAGTTCTCGATGTCGACAGCGCAGTTTGCGGTAGCAGTAATCGTAATATTCATGTTTGTAAGTAGTTCCACTTTTTTAGCCAATCAATATGTGAATCAAGGGCCATTTGGAGATATATACTTTTTCACTATGGTTACGCTAATCTACTTTCTACATGCGTTCACACACCTTGCACAATCTGTTTTTCTTCGTTCCATTACACCCGGTGCACTCACATCTTTAATAATCGTCATTCCATACAGTTTAATTTTGTATCGTTCGTTATTAGTCAATGAAGTTATAACGTGGAATATTATATTTGTATGCTTACCATTTTGTCTTTTATTGATCCCGGTTGCATTACTAGCACATTGGATCGGTAAAAAGGTTATCTGAATTTCACTTTATTTATATCCATTCAGCAAATGTTTTTGTAACGTAAGTGTTATAATTAACTAAGAATATAACGGAAATGGGTGTTTTGTTTTGCAAAAGAAAAAGCCGATTGTAGAAGGATTAGAACGCTTTCGACAACAACAAAATATTTCCTTTCATGTACCAGGGCATAAGCATGGAGAACTGTCCCATCTTCCTCAAGCCTTTAAAGATGTAATGCGCTACGATGTGACTGAATTATCAGGTCTTGATGACTTACATCACCCTGAGGAAATGATAGTAGAAGCAGAAAACTTATTGGCAGATACATATGGGGCGATGAAAAGCTTCTTTTTAGTAGGTGGATCTACGGTTGGAAATTTAGCGATGATTTATGCCACATGTAAAAAAGGAGATACGATTATTGTCCAACGGAATGCACATAAGTCTATATTTCATGCAATTGAGCTTGTTGGAGCAAAGCCTGTATTTGTTTCGCCGCTATGGGATGAACGAACATTAACTGCAACACATGTTTCTTATAGAGATTTAAAAGAAGCTGTTGATTATTATCCAGAGGCTCGTGCTGTAGTTTTAACATACCCTACGTATTACGGTATGACGTCTAAAGAAATACAGCAGCAGATTGCGTATTGTCATGAAAAAGGTATTCCTGTTTTAGTGGATGAAGCGCATGGAGCCCATTTTAGTGCGTGTACCTTATTTCGACCATCAGCATTGACGTTTGGTGCAGATGTAGTAGTACAGTCTGCACATAAAACATTGCCTGCTATGACAATGGCATCCTTTATGCATGTTAATTCAGATTTAATCGATGTCGACAAAATAAATCACTATTTACGTATGCTACAATCTAGTAGCCCATCCTATCTTTTATTAGCTTCTTTAGATGACGCACGCTATTATATACAGACATATATGGAGAGTGATGGTGCATATATAATAGAAAAAAGGAATCAATGGATAAAGGCACTACGGGCTATTGGCTCTTTGGAAGTTATCGAAGTAGATGATCCTATAAAATTATTGCTTCGCGTTGATGGCTATAGCGGCTTTCAATTACAAAAGGCATTAGAAGCAAAACACGTCTATGCAGAACTAGCAGATGCCAATCAAGTATTGCTTGTGCTACCTTTGTTGAAACATGGGCATCACTATCCATTTGCAGAAATACGTGTCTGTATTAAGGATGCTATAACATTGTTGTTAAGTACACCAAAGGCAGAAATAATAACGGCTTCACAAACAGCCTATAATTTTGTGGCCATTACGGAACCAGTCTATACATTTGATGAAATTGAAAAGTCGGACAAAGAATGGTTACCGTATATGCGAACAATGGGACGTATCTCTGCAAGTATGATTATTCCTTATCCACCTGGCATTCCATTGCTTGTTCCAGGCGAAAAAATTACAGTGGCAAAGCTGAGTCAGCTTGAGGAGTTACTGGCTACTGGTGCAACGTTTCAAGGAAATCACCGTTTAGAAGAAAAAATGATTGAGGTCATTAAATAGTTGGAGGCAATAACAGCATGAATTGCAATTTATTTATTACATTTGAAGGTCCAGAGGGTGCTGGAAAAACAACAGTTATTCAAAAAATAGCTGAGCGACTTACACAAGAAAATATTGATGTATTAGCAACGAGAGAACCTGGTGGCATTGAGATTGCTGAAAAAATTAGAACGATTATTTTAAACCCTGCCCATACAGCTATGGATGAGCGTACAGAGGCATTACTGTACGCAGCGGCTAGAAGTCAGCATTATTTTGAAAAAGTACGACCTGCTTTGGATGCTGGTAAAATGGTTATTTGCGATCGCTTTATTGATTCATCATTAGCATACCAAGGATATGCACGTGGTATTGGCGTCGATGAAGTATTATCTATTAATGAGTTTGCAATCGGTAAGAAGTTACCTGATGTGACAATATTATTTGACCTTGCACCAGAGGTTGGCTTAGCACGTATTCATGCTCATGGAGAGCGAGAAGTAAATCGTTTAGATGTTGAAAGTTTAGCTTTTCATAAGAAGGTTCGAGAAGGGTATTTACAGCTAGTGGAGCGTTACCCTGAACGTATACATGTCGTGAATGCAGACCAAAATATTGAGCGTGTTGTTGAAGATGTATGGTCATTATTATATGAAGCAATGCAGTAAAAGCATGAAGTTGTTTATCACATTGTGATATAATGGTAACATCTATTATTTTATTTAACAGGCATTATAATGCTTATTGAATAAAATTAAAAATAGATGCCACTGTTTTGAAGTAATGAAAATCTATTTAGGTGAATTTTATAAAAGGGGTGAGTGCGAATGAAGTTAGTCGTAGCTGTAGTGCAAGATCAAGATAGCAACCGCTTATCGAATGCTTTAACGAAAAATCAGTTTCGCGCAACTAAATTAGCGAGCACAGGAGGATTTTTACGCTCTGGAAATACGACGTTTCTTATAGGGACGGAAGACTCTCTCATACCCAAAGTTTTAGATATTATTCGTGATAATTGTCGAGCACGAGAACAAATGGTTGCACCTGTTTCACCATTAGGCGGGAATGCAGATTCCTATATACCTTATCCTGTGGAGGTAGAAGTAGGAGGAGCGACTGTTTTTGTATTACCGATTGAACAGTTTCACCATTTTTAAATCATTACGTTTAAGTAAACACATTATAAATTAGCTTTTGTGTATTTGATATAGAAAGCAAGTGGGGGCGAAAACAGCTTGAAGATCAATCAAGATATACGTGTCGGGTTAAATACTAATCGCAAAGAGCCACTGCATAACAATAATCAAAATAACCGATTTGGAGATATGGTCGTCAAGCAAGGCACCAAACTGCAAACTGAACAACTTACACGATTGCTAGGGGATATTTCTACAGCAGGTGACCGTGTTGCAAGATCACGTAATTTACGAGAACTAGCTCGTTTTAAAATGCTTGTTAAACGATTTCTACAAGAAACAGTAGAGCATGGTATGGAGTTAAAGCAATCACATACATGGAATCGTTTTGGTGAAGGAAGACGCTTAAAAATTATCGAAACCATTGATATTCGCCTTGTGGAGCTTACGCAAGATATTTTAGATGAAGAAAAGGAAGCAATCGACCTTCTTGATAAAATCGGTGAGATTAAAGGCTTATTAATTAATTTATATATGTAAAACCCGTGTCTCGTTCTCTTGTAGGCGCGGGCTTTTTTCAAATATCATTCAGCAGTCAGGTCAAGAAATGACTTGCTGAGTAACACGTAACTAATCTATCTGCTCTAGAACTGCAGATATTTCTGTACTAAAAGTGAGCAATAGGAAACAATTATGCTATGAGTGTAATTGATATAGGAAGGAATTTTAATATATGGCCAAGAATGTTGAAGAGCTATTCACACTACAACCAGTCGTAATGAAGCAGCTTCAAACGATTTTTGACAAAAAAAGATTAGCACATGCATACATTTTTGATGGCGAAAAAGGGACAGGCAAAGTAGATATTATGCAGTTTTTTGTCAAATTAATGCTATGTGAGCAACCAAATCAAAATGTTCCATGTGAAACATGTCGAAATTGCAGACGTGTTGATTCGGGTAATCATCCAAATATTCATCAAATTTATCCAGAAGGTCAATTTATAAAAATTGATCAAATACGTGAATTAATTGCAGAGATGAAGATGATGGGTATTGAAGAGGGACGTAAGATTTATGTACTTCATCATGCAGACCGTCTCAATATTGCGTCTGCAAACATGATACTTAAATTTTTAGAGGAACCTGATGGTGAGGTAACTGCGATTTTGCTAACGGAGCAGATGCAGTCAGTATTACCAACGATTCGCTCACGCTGTCAGCATATTAAATTTCAAAAAATGCCTCGACATATGTTGTTAAAGCATTTGCAGGATAACGACATTTCTTACTCGATGGCTTCTACAGTGAGCATGATGACGAACGAGCTCGAAACAGCTATATTTTTAGCAAATGATGAGCAGTTTGCACATGCTCGAAAAACAGTGTTAAAATTAGTAGAGGCAATTCGTCAGAATGTACATGAAGCAATGCTTGTTGTGCATGAAGAATGGTTGCCACTGTTTAAAGAAAAAGGCGAGATGGAGCAGGCATTGGATTTACTACTATTTGCTTACCGTGATATAGTGTCAATAAAAGCTAATCCCGAAGCAGCTTGTACTTATCCAGACATGTTACAGACATTTAAAGAAGCTGCGTTACATTCGACTTATGAACGCCTATCTAGTCAAATGGAGTCTATTTTACAGGCACGCGCATCTTTACAGCGTAACATGAATAGGACGTTAATGATGGAGCAGCTAATGCTAAATCTGCAGGAGGGATATACATTTGTATAATGTAGTGGGAGTCCGCTTTAAAAAAGCGGGTAAAATATATTATTTTGATCCAGCATCATATCTACTAGAGAACAGTCAATATGTCATTGTAGAGACAGCTCGCGGTGTAGAATATGGTAAAGTAGTTGTCCCTCAAAAGGTTGTTGGGGATAATGATGTTGTATTACCACTTAAACAAGTACTACGACCAGCGGATGAACGTGATCGTATTCAAGTAGAGGAAAATGCTGCCGAATCGAAGCGCGCATTTGAACTAGCAAGTACTAAAATCATTGAGCATAATCTAGAAATGAAGCTCGTTGATGTTGAATATACATTTGATCGTAATAAAATCATCTTTTATTTTACGGCTGAAGGACGCGTCGATTTCAGAGATCTTGTAAAAGATTTAGCTTCGGTTTTTAGAACACGTATCGAACTTCGTCAAATTGGTGTACGTGATGAGGCGAAGTTATTAGGTGGTATTGGTCCATGTGGCCGGATGCTTTGCTGCTCAACGTTTTTAGGCGATTTTGAGCCAGTTTCTATTAAAATGGCTAAAGATCAAAATTTATCTTTAAATCCATCAAAAATTTCTGGTCTCTGCGGCCGTTTAATGTGCTGCTTGAAGTATGAAAATGATGAATATGAGGAAGCAAAAGAGGGCATGCCAGACATTGGTGACATAGCGATGACACCAGATGGTCGTGGTAAAGTTGTAGGTTTAAATGTACTAGAAAGACTCATTCAAGTATATTTACAAGAGCAGGAGCGCTCAGTCGAGTATACACTAGAAGAACTGCTAGCATGCGAAAAAAATCTTATATAAGATAGAGAATTGAACGAGGTGGCTTGGGTGAAGGACCGTAATTTCTTAGATACCGTTATGGAGTTCGAACAACAGCTCGAAGCAATGCAGGACCAATTTGGTGCATTGAAACAATTTGTAGCGTTAATGATGGAGGAACATAAGGCACTCGAAACAGAAAATCATCACCTTCGTACACGTCTAGAAGAACTACTTTCTAATGAAAACTCCGTACAGGCTGCTGATGAGAAGAAAGAGAGTCCATTAGATATTGGCGAGGGCTATGATAACCTAGCACGTCTATACCAGGAAGGCTTCCATGTTTGTCATGTTCATTTCGGAAGCTCACGTAAAGGTGAAGATTGTCTGTTTTGTCTATCATTTTTAAATAAACAAAATGTGTAATAGAAGGCTGATTCCCACTATGGTGGTGTCAGTCTTTTGTTTTGTATAGTAGGAGGAAGAATCATGGAAGATTGGTTAAAGGGTGACGAACGCTTAGACTATTTATTGGCTGAGAATTTACGTATTATTCAAAGTCCCTCTGTCTTTTCGTTTTCATTGGATGCGGTGCTACTTTCGAAATTTGTCAATGTCCCATATTATAAAGGGGAAATTGTTGATTTATGCTCAGGTAACGGTGTAATCCCGCTTTTTTTAAGTGCCAGAACAAAGGGGCATATTACAGGAGTAGAAATTCAACCGCGCTTATTTGATATGGCTGAGCGAAGTATC
The DNA here is from genome assembly GCF_001278875.1 of Lysinibacillus sp. FJAT-14222. Taxonomy (NCBI): domain Bacteria; kingdom Bacillati; phylum Bacillota; class Bacilli; order Caryophanales; family Bacillaceae; genus Lysinibacillus; species Lysinibacillus sp. FJAT-14222. The sequence goes on from NZ_LIYL01000020.1 coordinate 8,042, forward strand.
CGTTACAATAAGTTAGAAGAGCAAATTGATATGATTCTTGGTGATGTCAAGGAAATTCCTAAGCAACTTGGTTTCGAAAAATATGATGCTGTAACCTGTAATCCACCATATTTTTTAGCACATGAAGCCAGTGATAAAAATTTAAGTGAGCATTACGCTATTGCACGTCATGAACTATATTTAACGTTAGAGGAAGCGGTCCAATCAGCAAGTAAATTATTAAAGCAAGGTGGAAAAGCAGCTTTTGTTCATCGTCCAGGTCGATTATTAGATATTGTTACGGCAATGCGTGCGAATCGATTAGAGCCTAAACGTATGCAGCTTATTTACCCGAAAGAAGGTAAGGAAGCCAATACACTATTAATAGAAGGAATTAAAGACGGTAAACCTGATTTAAAAATATTGCCGCCCCTGTATGTTTATAATGCGAATAATGAATATACAGCGGAAGTGAGAGAAATCCTTTATGGAAAAGAACAATAACCATTATTTTTATGTGTTAGAATGTGCGGATCAATCTTTTTACGCAGGCTACACGAATAATGTAGACAGACGTGTCGCTGTACATAATACTGGTAAGGGAGCAAAATATACGAGAGCACGAGGTCCAGTGGAATGTATTTATGTAGAGGAATTTGATACAAAGCAAGAGGCGATGCGTGCAGAATATGCTTTTAAACAGCTAACACGAACGCAAAAAATGAAATATATAGGGAGGGATGAGTCATGAAATCTCAGAAAAGTACAATGCATGATCATACAGGTTGTTTATATCTAGTTGCAACACCTATTGGCAACCTAGAGGATATGAGTGTGCGTGCGCTACGTATTTTAAAGGAAGCAGATATTATTGCTGCCGAGGATACGCGTAATACAAAGAAGCTATGCAACTACTTTGATATAGCAACACCACTTATAAGCTATCATGAACATAATTTAGCGGTGGGAGGGGAGAAGCTGTTAGCCTTCTTACGTGAAGGAAAAACAGTTGCATTAGTTAGTGATGCCGGTTTACCTTGTATTTCTGATCCTGGTGCAGATATAGTCGAAAAAGCAATTGAGCAAAACTTTCCAGTTGTGCCGGTACCAGGTCCCAATGCAGCAATATCAGCATTAATCGCTTCTGGATTAACACCGCAGCCATTTTTCTTTTATGGATTTTTAAATCGAGGAAAAAAAGAACGTCGACAGCAATTAGAGCAACTGAAAAAACGTCAGGAAACCATTTTGTTTTATGAGGCACCTCATCGTTTAAAGGAAACTTTAAAAGATATGGAAGCTATTCTTGGTCATCGTCGAATTGTATTAGCACGCGAGTTAACTAAAAAATTCGAAGAGTTTTTACGTGGTACATTGGCTGAAGCAGTGGAATGGTCACAAACAGAGGAAATTCGTGGAGAATTTTGTATTGTCCTTGAAGGAAATGAGAATGCCGAGGAAGAAAATAGTGAAGAAGCTTATTGGATGACAATGTCTATAATCGAACATGTCGATTATATTATTGATCATACAGGCGTTACATCAAAAGAAGCTATAAAGGAAGTAGCAAAACTACGTCAAGTAGCGAAGCGAGAAGTTTATAATGAATACCATAGTTAATGTAAAGAAAGAGGTTGCCTTAATAGGGCACCTCTTTTTTGTATATCTAAATAGGTAATTATAAAATGGCTCCTCACCGTAACGTGGGTTGATTTCCGTTCCGACTGGGCGCTTTGTTGCTGACGCTTCGCTTTCGCACAGATAAAACAATTGTAGCTGACGCTTCGCTTTCGCACAGAGCAAAGCTTCCTGAGGGCGTCCGATGAGCCGCTTCACTCGCGTAGCTCGCTCCAGGGTCTCATCTGTGACGCTGATCCCCAAGGAGTCGCCCAGTCGGAACGAAGATCAACTTATATACAAGGCTTACGTTTTAACAAATGTCACGCCCAACTTTTGGTGATGAGCATATAAACCATTTAAATTGATAATAATTGTAAAAAATAGTACCCTTAGTTATGAAAGGTCTGACATGGACATTATAAGGGACTTAAGAATTGGTTATATTATATTTTATCCCGTATTATTAGAGTTTCTCTTTATAAAAATAAAACACCTAAATCGCTGTTCTCAATTTAGGTGTGTAACAAATTATTTTTTTAAGTTAGATTGGATTTCTTTCACTAACATTTCTGCGCCTTCAGGACTTAAAATTAATTTGCCTCCAACTAGACGGAAGTTATCATCAGAAACTTCACCAGTTACAGCACATGTCATGTTAGGCATATATTTTTTTAAGATGATTTTGTCATCATCCACATAGATTTCTAAAGCGTCTTTTTCTGCAATACCTAAAGTACGGCGTAGTTCGATTGGAATTACTACACGACCTAATTCATCGACTTTACGAACGATTCCTGTTGATTTCATAATTATTTTTCCTCCTAATGTTAAAAGTTATATTGGTGTTTCGTCAAATTTCGACATAATTTCCTTGTCTGATAGTTATCATACCAAGTAATGCCATAAACGTCAATTAATTAATACACTAATATTATTGTTTTAAAAAAAATTTTTGAGGAGAAAACAGATATTTTGGTTTTTTTAAAAGGTTTTTATTATATATTTTAATTTATAGTAAAAAAGCTTCTTATTTAAGACATTAAATGGATTGATTATATCATTCGACATTTTTCGCCGTACGAGAAACTTTCAATCAATTATACCTCGGCATAATTGCGTTCGGAATCGGCTTTGTGCTTGCACACCTGCTGAAAGAAGTTGAAACGAATTTCGTACTTCGTTAGAATAGATAGTATACTGTGAAACAATGGAGGCAGTTCTTGTGAACGAACAAAATAAAACATTCTATATAACAACCCCTATTTACTACCCAAGTGGGAAATTTCATATTGGTACTGCGTATACAACTGTAGCATCGGATACAATTGCACGTTATAAACGTTTACGTGGCTATGATGTACGTTTTCTAACTGGGATGGATGAGCACGGACAAAAAATTCAAGAAAAAGCTGCAGAAGCGGGCAAGCATCCTCAAGATTACGTGAATGAAATTGCAGATGCTGCGAAAAAACTTTGGGCATTAATGGACATTTCATACGATGACTTTATTCAAACAACGCAAGAGCGTCATACGAAAGCTGTCGAAAAGATTTTCCAAAAGTTTTTAGATAATGGTGATATTTATAAAGGTGAGTATGAAGGTTGGTACTGTACACCATGTGAATCATTCTTTACTGAGACACAATTAGTAGATGGTAACTGTCCAGACTGTGGTCGTCCGGTACACAAAGTTAAAGAGGAATCTTACTTCTTTAATATGAAGAAATACGCAGATCGTCTATTAGCTTATTATGAAGAAAACCTTGAATTCATTGAGCCGGAATCTCGAAAAAATGAAATGATTAACAACTTTATTAAACCAGGGCTAGAAGATTTATCGGTATCAAGAACATCATTTGATTGGGGCATTAAAGTTCCAGGAGACCCTAAACATGTAATTTATGTATGGGTAGATGCTTTAACTAACTATATTACATCTTTAGGTTATCTTTCAGAGGATGAAACATTATTCAATAAATATTGGCCGGCAGATGTACATGTAGTTGGAAAAGACATCGTTCGCTTCCATACTATTTATTGGCCAATTTTCTTAATGGCACTAGATTTACCACTTCCTAAAAAAGTGTTTGCACATGGTTTCATAATGATGAAGGACGGTAAGATGTCTAAATCAAAGGGCAATGTTATTTATCCTGAAATGTTAATAGAACGTTATGGCTTAGATGCGACACGATACTTCCTATTGCGCGAGCTACCATTTGGCTCTGATGGTGTATTTTCGCCAGAATCTTTTGTAGAACGTACAAACTTTGACTTAGCAAACGATTTAGGAAATTTATTGAATCGTACAATATCAATGATTAATAAATATTTCGACGGCAATATTCCAACTGAAAATCTTCATTCGACAGAGTTTGATGCAGCTTTAAAAGAGCAGGCAAAATCGGTACGTATTAAATATGAAGAAAGTATGGAAAAAATGCAATTTAGTGTCGTATTAGCCGACTTATGGACGCTTGTATCGAGAACAAATAAATATATAGATGAAACTCAACCGTGGGTCCTAGCAAAAGAGGAATCAGATAAGCCAAAATTAGGCGCTGTTATGCGAAATTTGGCGGAAAGTTTACACCAAATTGCTGTCATGTTACAACCATTTATGACATCTACGCCTAAACGAATTATTGAACAATTAGGCTTGGATGACAAATTCTTAGCATGGGAAACAATTGAAACATTCGGCAATACTATTCCAGCAAACATTAAAGTGGTAGAAAAAGGTATACCGATTTTCCCACGTTTAGAAAGTGAAGTAGAAATTGCATATATTCGTGAAGAAATGCGTGGTTCAGTGAAAACTTCACAAGAAAAAGAATCAAAAGTTGAGCAAAAAACTGCGGAAATTCCAGAAATTCCTGAAATTGCTATCGATGATTTCATGAAAATTGATTTACGTGTTGCAACGGTAACAGCATGTGAATCTATCCCTAAAGCAGACAAGCTATTAAAGCTACAGGTTGATCTTGGATATGAGCAACGACAAGTAGTTTCGGGTATTGCAAAGTTCTATTCGCCAGATGAGTTAGTTGGTCAAAAAGTGATTGTAGTCGCAAACTTAAAACCAGTTAAATTACGCGGTGAATTATCGCAAGGGATGATATTAGCTGGTGAAAAAGATGGAATTTTAAAATTAGCATCAGTTGATCCAAAACTAGAAAACGGTGCAAAAGTAAAGTAAAAGATTTTAGTAAGGCCTGTTGAATGCAAAAAGTTCAGCAGGCTTTTAAAATTCGTTTAAAAAATGAGCATTTTATTATCTTGAAATAATTTATGTGTGGTAATTAATAAGTTTTTTTAGGCATATAGTAACAGATGTGGTGCCTGAGGTTAAGGGGAATGTCACAATACTAAATTGTTTGTAACAAATTTGTAATGCTTATGCAAAATATGAAATAATAATTTTTAATAAAATCTAAGTTAGGAGAATGACGATGTTCATTGATACACATGTACACTTAAACGCAGATCAGTATGAAGAAGACTTACAAGAGGTTATAGATAGAGCTCTTGAAGCGAAAGTAGAAACGATGGTTGTTGTTGGTTTCGACCGCAAAACCATTGAAAAAACAATGCAATTGGTGGAACAATATGATTTTGTTTATGGTGTCATAGGCTGGCACCCAGTAGACGCCATTGATTGTACACAAGAGGATTTAAACTGGATTGAGGAATTAGCAGCACATCCAAAAATAGTTGGTATTGGTGAAACTGGGTTGGACTACTATTGGGATAAATCCCCGAAGGATGTTCAACAAGCACTTTTCCGCAAGCAAATCCATTTAGCGCAAAAGGTGAATTTACCAATCATTATTCATAACAGGGATGCAACAGGAGATGTTGTACAAATTTTACGTGAAGAAAATGCAGCTTCCGTGGGAGGTGTTATGCATTGTTATAGTGGCAGTGTGGAAACAGCACGTGAATGTATTGCTATGAATTTTATGATTAGTCTTGGTGGGCCCGTGACATTTAAAAATGCACGTATGCCGAAGGAAGTGGCGAAAGAAATACCTTTAGAGCATTTGATGATTGAAACAGATGCGCCGTATTTAGCGCCCCATCCATATCGAGGAAAGCGTAATGAGCCAGCTTTAGTGCCATTAGTTGCAGAAGAAATTGCGCGTTTAAAAGGATTAACGATTGAGGAAATTGCACAGGTAACGACAGCCAATGCGAAAAAATTTTTTAGGATTGACGTTTAACTAGCTGAGATGCCTCCAATGCTGGATTTGTGGTTGGCTAAAAAGGCAATGTCAATTTTCTTAGAAATACATTCGGGTTGACAGTGCCAAATCTAGTCCGTATAATCCAACTTTGTATTAAGGAGGCGTTTTTTCATGTCAAATAATTCCATGAAAAACTTGTTCTTAGGATCATTGAGGAGTAAGCAAACAGTGATAAGAATCATTTCACTTGTCCTGTTTGTATCTGTAATTTCATTCGTACTTTATCAAGGTACTAAAAAAACCGTAACGCTTGATGCGAACGGAGAAGCAATCGAAGTAACAACACATGCCAAAACTGTAGAACAATTATTACAAGATGAAAATATAGACGTAGCAGAGCATGACAAAATATCACCCTCTCTGAACACCAAAATTGCTAATGGATTAGCAATTTCATGGGAACAGGCAAAAGAAGTATCTATTTCAGTTGATGGAAATCAGTCAAAAGTTTGGACAACTGAAACACTAGTGAAAGACATTTTGAAAGAAGCGAATATCGAAGTATCAGAGCATGACTCTTTAGGTCAAGGTCTAGATACAGAAATAGGAGCAGACGACAAAATCGATATTCAAAAAGCGTTTCAAGTATCGCTTGTCGATGGCGTAAATGAAAGACAAGTATGGTCCACTTCGACTACGGTCGCTAACTTTTTAAAACAACAAGGAATTCAACTTAATGAATTTGATCGTGTCGAGAATAACCTGAAGGACGTAATCACTCCGGAGAGTAAGATCGCAGTAGTTCGCGTAGAAAAGGTTATCGATGTAGTGGAAGACTCTTTAGATTTCGCAGTTGAGAAGAAGCAGGATGCTTCATTGCAAAAGGGAAAACAAAAAGTTGTAACAGCAGGCCAACAAGGTTTAATGACTAAAACGTATGAAATTGTTAAAGAGAACGGCCAAGTTGTAGCTAAAAATCTACAATCTAAAAATGTTGTAAAAGAACCGCAGGCGCAGGTGGTTGCAGTAGGTACTAAAGCTGTAGTCGCAACTGTAGCTAGTGCATCGACTCCATCGACTGTATCACGTGGTTCAACAGAGCCAACTAGCGGTAAAGAATTTTATGTAACGGCAACAGCCTATACACCTTATTGTAATGGCTGCTCGGGTACATCTGCCACTGGTATTAATTTGCGCTCAGGCTCTGGATTAAAAGTAATCGCAGTAGACCCATCTGTTATTAAACTTGGCTCAAAAGTTTGGGTTGAAGGCTATGGAACAGCTATAGCAGGGGATACTGGTGGTGCAATTAAGGGTAATAAGATCGACATACTTGTACAAACTGAAGCTCAAGCTAGTAATTGGGGAGTTAAGAAAGTGCGTATAAAAGTATTAAATTAAAAAAATTGTTAAATTAATCAAAATGTTTTTCACTAACTATGAGCTTTCCTGTTTTGACTGGCGGGAAAGCTTTTTTTATCTTTTTCCAGTAATTTTTATATTCTTGAGAATGAACTATAACTATATCTACATAAGGTAAGCAGTAGCGCCAATGGACAGTCTCCGCGGAAGTGAGGTGCCGACAATACCAAAGCCGAGGGAGAATGTTATATAAGAAAGTGAATAGCCGTGTATTTCTGTACAATCGTACAGTGCAGTTGTAAAATGGTCTGAAGATAAGGTAGAAAAGAGGAGCCTTCTTGGAAATAAAAGAAATCATTATAGTTGAAGGAAAAGATGATACAACAGCTATTAAGAGAGCTGTACAAGCAGATACATTAGAAACAAATGGATCGGCTATTTCAGAGGAGACATTGAAGCGAATTCAACATGCACAGGATAAAAGAGGTGTTATTGTTTTTACTGATCCAGATTATCCAGGACGTCGGATTCGTGCCATTATCGAGGAGCATGTAAAAGGTGTGAAGCACGCTTTTTTACCAAAGGCTAAAACAATTGCGAAAAACGGTAAAGGACTAGGCATTGAGCATGCAGCAGATGAGGATATACGAGAAGCGTTACGACATGTCTATACCCCAAGAAATGTTGAACCAATCACTGATGACATTACTCTCGATGATTTAATGATGGCACGTTTAATTGGTCATCCACAGTCGAAAATTCGACGTGATCACCTTGGAGAGATTTTGAATATTGGTGCAACAAACGGTAAACAACTTCATAAAAGATTGAAAATGTTTCAAATCACAGAAAAGCAATTTGGTGCGGCAGTCGCACAGTTAGATCAGGAGGAAAACGATGCATAAGGATATTGCAACACCAATTAGAACACAGGAAATTTTAAAAAAATATGGATTTTCATTTAAAAAAAGCTTAGGTCAGAATTTTTTAATCGATCCGAACATTTTACGAAATATTGTTAGTCATGCAAATTTAACTGAAAATAGTGGTGCAATCGAAGTTGGTCCTGGCATTGGAGCGTTAACAGAGCATTTAGCGAGAAGTGCAAAAAAGGTTGTATCTTTTGAAATTGATCAGCGATTATTACCTGTATTAGAAGATACACTTAGCCCATATAATAATGTTACTATAGTACATTCAGACATTTTAAAGGCGGATGTTGCCAAGATCATTAAGGAAGAGATGCCAGGTATTGAGGATATTATGGTCGTAGCGAATTTACCTTATTATGTGACGACACCGATTTTGATGAAATTGCTCAATGATCGTTTGCCAATTCGCGGATTTGTTGTCATGATGCAAAAGGAGGTAGCAGATCGCATTACGGCTAAACCTGGAACGAAGGAGTACGGTTCTTTATCAATTGCGATTCAATATTATGTAAAGGCTGATATCGCCATGACGGTACCGAAAACTGTTTTTATGCCGCAGCCAAATGTGGATTCTGCAGTTATCCGTCTTATTAAACATGATGAACCTCCAGTAAAAGTGATTGATGAGGATTTTTTATTTGTCGTTACACGTGCGTCGTTTGTACAACGACGAAAAACAATCTTCAATAATTTACAATCAGGTTTACCAAATGGTAAGGCACATAAAGAGAAAATTATGGATGCATTAACAGCAGTAAATATTGAACCAACTCGTCGTGGAGAGACGCTTACCATTCAAGAATTTGGAAAATTAGCCGATGCATTACACCCGACATTTGCAAAGTAAAAATTTTTTGTTAACTTTTTTTGAGTATACGTAAAAAAATATGTTGTTTTTATGAAAAATAAGTTGACAACATTTATTAGAGGCTGATAAAATATTATATTTTGTTGACATTTTTAGGCGAATCGCTTATACTGATAAATAGTGAGGTGTAAGCGAAAATGCCAAAAACTTTAGCGGACATTAAAAAGTCGTTGGATTGTCATTTGGGTAAACGTTTGCAGTTAAGAGCAAACGGTGGTCGCAAGAAAACGGTCGAGTGTGCAGGGGTATTGCGTGAGACATATCGCGCTATCTTTGTGGTTGAGCTTGATCAAGAAGACAATACGTGCAAGCGCGTATCGTATAGCTACACAGATATTTTAACTGAAGCAGTAGAGATTACATTTTTAGACGAAGCAAAGGCTGCTGTCGCAAAATAGTTTCTAGTACTTATTTCTATATTTTGAAACACTCATGTATGTTAAAAACTACATGAGTGTTTTGCGTTTTCTGGGACATACTAAAATCGTCAGTTGTTAAAGGAGGAGTTTATATGCCTAGAAAAGGTATCATGTCACCTCGTTTAAAAGAAGAGATCGCTAAAGAACTTGGATTTTATGATGTTGTGCAACGAGAAGGCTGGGGCGGCATTAAAGCTCGAGACGCCGGTAACATGGTTAAACGTGCCATCGAAATGGCTGAAAGAGCAAGTAGTGAGCAAGAGCATAATAAGTAGACTATTTTTGTTAAAATAGACCACTTATAAAAGATAACTTCATTTCAATAGGGATGAAAACTCCCTGTTGACACAACAATACAACTGACGAGAGAGAACCGTTACACCAAACAGGGGTATACGGTTCTTTTTTTCCATTTTCGCTTTCCCATTATGGTAAAATAAAATGAATAATCTTGTGAAAGATATGGCTGTTGATACGTGTAGCTATAAGGGAGGAAGAAAGATGCTTTATGTAAAGGCGCCTGCAAAAATAAATTTAACATTAGATGTGCTTTATAAAAGACCAGATAATTATCACGAAGTAGAGATGGTCATGACGACTGTTGATTTAGCTGATCGTATTAGTCTGGAATCTCGAGAAGATGGTGTAATTGAAATAATTTCAACTGATAATTTTGTGCCAAATGATCACCGTAATTTTGCTTATCAGGCAGCGCGTCTAGTTAAAGATACATACGGCATTGGACAAGGTGTATCCATTACTATAGAAAAGGAAATACCAATTGCAGCAGGTCTAGCAGGCGGAAGTAGCGATGCGGCTGCTACACTAAAGGGTTTAAATGAGCTGTGGAATTTAGGGTTATCTATAGATGAATTAGCCGAACTAGGCGCTAAAATTGGTTCAGATGTTTCATTTTGTGTCTATGGTGGCACAGCATTAGCAACGGGGCGTGGAGAAAAAATTCAGGAATTGCCTGCACCACCGAACTGTTGGATAGTCTTAGCTAAGCCTAAAATAGGTGTCTCTACTGCAGAAGTGTATGGAGGATTAAAGGTTGAAGGGTTAGAACATCCAAATACGAAGCAAATGATTCATGCTATTGAAACGGAAGATTATGAGCTACTATGTGCATCATTAGGAAATGTTTTGGAAACTGTAACTTTTAAGCTACATCCAGAAGTAGTAATGTTAAAGGAACAGATGAAGCGCTTTGGAGCAGATGCAACATTAATGAGTGGAAGCGGTCCGACGGTGTTTGGTTTAGTGGATAGTGAAGCTCGAGTGAGTCGCATTTATAATGGTTTACGTGGTTTTTGCGAAGAAGTATATGCCGTTCGGATTTTAGGCGAGCGAAATACGCTTGCTTAAAACCGCAAATTTATGTTAATTTTACCTATAAATATTCGTGTTTAGGAGAGGGTCGCATGAAATGGAAGCGTAGTGAACGACTAGTTGATATGACGTACTATTTACTAGAACATCCACATCAGCTGATCCCGCTAACTTATTTTTCTGAACTATATCAATCTGCAAAGTCTTCCATTAGTGAAGATTTGACGATTGTAAAAGAAACTTTCGAAGAAAAAGGAATCGGGTTATTGATGACAGTACCGGGCGCTGCAGGAGGAGTTAAGTATATTCCTAAAATGTCCGAGTCTGAGGTCCGTTTAGTTATTCAGGATTTAAAGGCGGAGCTTGAGCATTCAGATCGTTTGTTACCAGGCGGTTATTTATTTATGACAGACTTACTCGGCAATCCAGATTTAATTAATCGAGTTGGCAAGGTGTTTGCATCCGCATTTGCTGACCAACAAATTGACGTCATAATGACTGTAGCAACAAAAGGGATTTCTATTGCCCACGCCATTGCAAGACATTTAAATGTACCAGTTGTTGTTGTCAGAAGAGATAGTAAGGTAACTGAAGGCTCTACAGTCAGCATCAACTATGTATCTGGTTCTTCCAGAAGGATTCAGACAATGGTATTATCAAAAAGAAGCATGAAGAGTGGACAACGAGTGCTTATTACTGACGACTTTATGAAGGTCGGAGGTACAATGAACGGCATGAAAAATCTTTTAGAGGAGTTTGACTGTCAGCTAGCAGGTATTGCGGTGCTTGTAGAGGCTGAGCATGCAGATGAAACTCTAGTAGATGATTATTATTCACTAGTGAAGCTTCATGAGGTTAATGAAAAAGACCGTACAATTGCATTAAGTGAAGGTAACTATTTTTCTAAAAGGGGAAATGACAAATGAAAGTAGTAGCAACAACAAATGCACCAGCAGCAATCGGACCATATTCACAGGGGATTATTGTAAACGGCATGTTTTATAGTTCAGGTCAAATTCCGCTAACAGCAGCTGGCGAATTAGTGGAAGGTGATATCACAGCTCAAACAAATCAAGTATTTGCTAATTTAAAAGCAGTTTTAGAAGCTGCTGGAACATCTTTAGATAATATAGTTAAAACAACTGTTTTTATGAAAGATATGAACGACTTTGTTGCAATGAATGAAGTATATGCTAGCCACTTTGGCGACCATAAACCAGCTCGTTCAGCAGTAGAGGTTGCACGTTTACCAAAGGATGTAAAAGTAGAGATTGAAGTTATTGCCATCGTTAAATAAGAAATTTAATAAGCCTGCTAGAAGAGAAATGATTTGTTCTTTTAGTGGGCTTTTTTTATTAATGTCAGAACAAGTTGATTGGGAAAATGTGGGTTTTTCATTGAGTGGTAAAAGGATTTTTTTGTTGATATTTTGCTAATGTATGCCCATTTTAACTGATTGTAGCGTAGGGCAACTCGACTCCCGCTCGCAGGAAAGCAAGTAGCCGTAGCGGAAATCATAGTCTTCTAATTAATTTGGATGGATAAAAAATGGTGAATCAACATACCTAATATCAGAACAACTGTCAAACAATTGTCAAAATTTACGTAAATTAGAGGAAATATTATACTAATAAGTATTCAAATTTTTTAGAAAATTTGATAGACTATAAAAAGGAAAATATTCGGTAATAAAGAATATTATATTTTCATTTAGACATCTAAGAAGAGAGGTGGTGAGAAAATGGAAGTTACTGATGTAAGATTACGTCGAGTACAGACGGATGGTCGCATGCGTGCGATTGCTTCCATTACACTCGACAATGAGTTTGTGGTTCACGATATTCGTGTGATCGATGGTAATACAGGTTTGTTCGTTGCTATGCCAAGTAAACGAACGCCGGACGGTGAATTTAGAGATATTGCGCATCCTATTAATTCAACGACTCGTAATAAAATTCAGGAGATTATTTTAAACGAGTACCATAATTCAAGCGAAGCAGAAGCGGCGGAAAAAACAGAAGAATTAGAAGGAATTGGCGTATAGTTACAAAGAAATAAATATTAATGCTCATCACCATAACGTGTGGTTGATTTCCGTTCCGACTGGGCGCTTTGTTGCTGTGCAAAAGCGAAGAGACAGCACAAACAGGATGTTGGTCCGAAGGCTTTATCACAGGTCGTGATGCTTTTAGCCTTCGTTCTTCTGCCGGCTCGCTCCAGGGTCTCATCTGTGAAGTTGTGATCCCCAAGGAGTCGCCCAGCCTCCAATCAACCTATATAAGTGGCATACGTTTAACAAATGTCATCCATAACTTTTAGTGATAATCCATATTAATGGTTGTTAATCACATTATTACACTTTTTGTATACATTGGGTGATAATAGATAATTAGAGCTCTTCTTAATTGGAGAGTTCTTTTTATTTTGAGAATAAGAGAAAAGGAGCAGTTTTAGGACATACATATTAACATTCGAGCATAAGGTGCATTTGATTTGGAAATTCATCTTTTTGTCAACTCAACATGCCTTGAAAATAGATGAATTTTGCTATATAGTCATAAGAGAAAATGAGCGTATTGGAGGACTTACAGATGAGCAACGTTTTTGCTGTCATTTTGGCTGCAGGTCAAGGTACACGTATGAAGTCCAAATTATATAAAGTGCTCCATCCAGTATGTGGGAAGCCAATGGTACAACATGTGGTGGATCACGTTCAAACGTTAGATGTGAATCGCATCGTAACGGTTGTAGGACACGGTGCAGAAAAGGTGAAACAACAGCTTGGCGATAAAAGCGAGTATGTTTTACAGGCTGAACAGTTAGGGACAGCTCATGCTGTACAACAGGCTGAGGCAATTTTAGGCAGCGAAGAAGGGACAACATTAGTTGTTTGTGGTGATACACCACTTATTCGCCCTGAAACGATGCAAGCTTTGTTCGAGCATCACCAAGCAAAGAATGCCAAGGCCACTATTTTAACAGCTATTGCTGAAAACCCAACAGGCTATGGTCGTATTTTACGTGGCGACAATGGACAAGTGGAGCAAATTGTTGAGCAAAAAGATGCTTCAGCAGAGCAGCGATTAGTTAAAGAAATTAATACGGGCACATACTGCTTCGATAATAAAGCGTTATTTGAGACATTAAAACTTGTGAAAAACGACAATGCACAGGGCGAGTATTATTTACCTGATGTGATTGAAATTTTACAAAAACAAGGCGATGTCGTTGAAGCATATGTAACGGAAGATTTTGAAGAAACACTTGGTGTCAATGATCGTGTTGCTCTATCACAAGCAGAGGCGCTAATGCGAACAAGAATTAATGAAAAGCATATGCGTAACGGTGTCACTATTATTAATCCAGAGGCAACATATATTAGCGTAGACGCAGTGATTGGCCGAGATACTGTTATTCAGCCAGGTTCTATGATTGAAGGTGCGACTGTTATTGGTGAAGATTGTATAATCGGGCCAAACACACAAGTCATAGATAGCCGTATCGGCGATCGAACAACTGTGCATTCTTCTGTTGTGCGTGAAAGCGCTATAGCGGAAGACACAGCTATTGGACCGTTTGCTAATATTCGACCACTTTCTGATATTGGTAGCCATGTGAAGATTGGTAACTTTGTAGAAGTGAAGAAAAGTAAACTAGGTAATGACACGAAAGTATCACACTTAAGCTATATAGGCGATGCTGAAATAGGAAGTAACGTCAATATTGGTTGTGGTTCCATTACAGTAAACTATGATGGGAAAAACAAGTTCCAAACAATTATTGAAGATGATGTATTTGTAGGATGTAATACTAACTTAGTAGCACCAGTAAAAGTTGGAAAAGGTTCATTTATTGCAGCAGGATCTACAATTACAAAAGAAGTTCCTGAGGATGCACTTGCAATTGCTCGTGCAAGACAAGAAAACAAACCGAATTATGTAAGCAAATTAAATTCAAAATAATTATCAACTAAACAGGAGGCCATCATGCCGTATCATTATGCAAACTCACAATTAAAAATATTTTCACTTAATTCTAATAATCCACTTGCTCAAGAAATTGCGCAAGAAATGGGTGTTGAATTAGGTAAATCTTCTGTGAAGCACTTCAGCGATGGAGAAGTTCAAATTAGCATTGAAGAAAGTATTCGTGGTTGTGATGTGTTTATCGTGCAGTCTACTTCTGCACCTGTAAACGAACATTTAATGGAGCTTTTAATTATGGTAGATGCTGTAAAACGCGCATCTGCTCGTACAGTAAACGTTGTAATGCCTTATTATGGCTATGCTCGTCAGGACCGCAAAGCAAAAGCGCGCGAGCCAATTACAGCTAAATTAGTAGCAAACTTACTTGAAACAGCTGGTGCAACACGTGTTATCGTTTTAGATTTACATGCACCACAAATCCAAGGTTTCTTCGATATTTTAATCGATCACTTGATGGCAGTGCCTTTATTATCTGATTACTTCAAATCAAAAGGTATCCCAGAAGAAGAAATCGTTGTTGTTTCCCCAGACCATGGTGGTGTAACACGTGCTCGTAAAATGGCAGAACGTTTAAAAGCACCTATTGCAATTATTGACAAGCGCCGTCCAAAACCAAATGTTGCAGAAGTAATGAACATTGTTGGTAATGTTGATGGTAAAGTGGCAATCTTGATTGATGATATTATTGACACTGCAGGTACGATTACAATCGGAGCGGATGCATTACGTGCTGCTGGTGCGAAAGAAGTTTATGCTTGCTGCTCTCACCCAGTATTATCAGGACCAGCAATCGAGCGTATCGAAAACTCTTCGATTAAAGAATTAGTTGTAACAAATACAATCCAACTTGCTGAAGATAAAAAATCTCCAAAAATTACAGAGCTTTCAGTAGCTAAATTGATGGCAGATGCAATCTCTCGTGTCTATGAAAATAAATCTGTAAGTACTCTATTTGATTAATATAAATAAATAAATCCCGATATGTGGCTTATTAAGGACAAATCTACGTTTGCAAGTAGATTTGTCCTTTTTTATATACCCTTTTTGTTTGAATTTTCTTATAAAAGGGTATAATAGTAATTGTGACTTAATAATATTTACACTATTTTAAGAGGTTTATCGCCTAAAGTTGGGGATACATTTTGTTAAAACGTATTTTATATGAAAAAGTTGATTCGAATGGAGACTGGGCGACTCCTTGGGGCTCATCGGACGCCCCCAGGAAGCTCTGCTCTGCGCGAAAGCGAAGCGTCAGCGGCAATGTTTTATCTGCGCGAAAGCGAAGCGTCAGCGGCAATGTTTTATCTGCGNGCGCCCAGTCGGAACGGAAATCAACCTCACGTTATGATGATGAACCAAAATAGAGGTAAATATTATAATAGCCTTAACAAATGTCATTAATTTTTCAAAGTGACATTAATGATAAGGCGTAAATAATTTTTCTTGGAAGGGGACGTATAGATATGAGTACAGTATTAAGTGTTAAAAAGCGCGAATCTGGGCATCGTTCGACATTAACCCAACTTAGAAAAGGGGGAGCCATTCCTGCGGTTATTTACGGCTATAAATTAGATTCTACCCCAATTTCTATTTCAGCGAAGGAATTCAAAAAATCCATTCAAAAAAATGGGCAAAACGGTGTGTTTTCGATGGAGTTAGACGGGAAAAAAGTGAATGTTGTTGTGTCAGAAATCCAACAATGCTCTCTGAAAGATGAGGTAAATCATGTAGACTTTTTGGCAATTAATATGTCCGAAGCGATAGAAGCTGATGTGTCTATTAGACTTGTTGGAGAGTCAGTTGGTATAAGTGAAGGCGGCATTTTAATGCAGCCTAACTTAGAGGTGAAAATTAAAGTACGGCCGACAGATTTACCAGAAGCTATTGAAGTTGATATCACTAAACTTAAAATTGGTGAATCCATTACGGTGGCAGATATTCGAGATGCAATTGATTTTGATATTATTAGTGAAAATGAGCATATATTGGTAACAATAATGGCTCCAGCTGTTGTCGCTGAAGAGACGGTAGCTAGTGCACAGGAACAAGAGTAAAAAATTTTGATAAGGAAAGGCTACTAAAGAAGGCTAAAACTTCTTTAGTAGCCTTTTGCATTGGTAAAAATTTTTCAGCTTAATTATTTAGAAATATTTCAAATAAAGCATATTAAGAGTTATTCGCACGAAAGCTTTGAGCCTTCTGTCCGCACGAGTCATCGTTCTTTACTACATATGCTACTCAAAACTATTTCTCTCGTATGTATGGTTGAATTGAGGGCTTCTCCAATTATATCAAACTATAATTGAACTTTTAATTTTCAAAAATTGTCCGAAATGCTTTCTTAGTGCATGATATGGTAAAATAATGACTATTAGATTTGAAAGAAGAGGGGTACTTATGAAAATTATCGTTGGTTTAGGGAATCCAGGTAAACCTTATGAGCAGACAAGACATAATATTGGCTTTGATGTTATTGATGCATTAGCTGAAAAATGGGGTACACCTTTAACTAATTCAAAGTTTAACGGTATGTACGCAACGGTACATCGTCCTGAAGGAAAGGTTCTACTTGTTAAACCTTTAACATATATGAATTTATCAGGGGAATGTGTTGGTCCCCTTATGAACTATTTTGATATTGATGTGGAAGAGTTAATTGTTATTTATGACGATTTAGATTTAGAAACAGGTAAATTACGCCTGCGTCAAAAAGGTAGTGCAGGTGGACATAATGGTATTAAATCATTAATTCAGCATTTAGGCACGCAAGAATTTAATCGCATCCGTGTTGGGGTTAATCGCCCGCCAGCTGGTATGAAGGTAGCAGATTACGTGTTATCGAAATTCTCAAAAGAAGATCAAGCTGTCGTTGGGGACGCTATTGAAAAGTGTGTAAATGCTGTAGAAGCATCTCTTTCAAAGCCATTTCTTGATGTGATGAATCACTTTAACGGGTAACCATTAGTTAAAGTTTAATGTGGATATTACAGTTGTCTAGGATGACAATTTAACTTCTTTCAGCAAATGTCTTTTGTAGCGAAAGCGAAGCGTCAGCTACAAATGTCTTTTGTACCGATAGCGTAGCGACAGGTACAGAAGTCTCCAACCTCTGTAGCTGGTGAGATGAATGCGGATTTAAGCTACTTTTCGTGTCCAAACACCCGCTGAAAGAAGTTAAAGCCTCTGGCGGATGTCATGTTTTTTCCTGTGATTACAGCTAACTAAATTGTATCGTATAGTCTTTAACACAATGCAAAAACTATTCTCTATTTTGAAGAAACAATACGCTAAGGCAAAATTGAAAGTGCATAATCTTTTTTGGAAATGTCTATACTTTAAGTAGTAAGTTGCTTAAAGGAGGATGATTTGGAGATGTCAGTTCGCTATCGATGTCGGCATTGTGAAGTAGAAATAGGGACGCTACCATTTGATGCAGATGATACAATTCGAAAACTGCATATTTTAGAATTGGGTGAAGCGGATGATTATGTTGAGAAAGATCGACATGGACAAACGACTGTGCACTGCATTTGTGAGCAATGTGAGGATTCGCTGAGACAATATCCAGATTATCACGCACTCAATAAATGGATTCAATAATTGGAAGGATGCTTTGGCGCACATCGCGTGCGTTCAAAGCTTTTTCCGTTTAAAAAATAATAAAATAAAGATGCGTATTATAGTACTAGATTACTAGTAATGGCGAATAGAATTATGCGCTGAAAGGAGCTTTTGACTTTGGAAGTTTTACGACAGCTTGTGACGCAGGACAAACATATCACATCATTTTTACAGGAGATTCAGAGCGGTCATACTGCATCACAGCTTATTACAGGATTAACTGGAAGCGCGCGCCCGGTAATGGTCGATGCGTTATTTGAATATGTAAAAAAACCTATCTATATTGTATCTCCTAACCTATTGCAGGCACAAAAAATGGCCGACGAGCTTGTGGGACTTTTAGGTGAGGAGCATGTTCATTATTATCCTGCCGATGAGTTTATTGCCGCAGATTTGTCTGTTGCCTCTCCAGAGTTACGTGCTGAGCGTATTGCAACCCTTGATTGCCTAGCTAGAGGTGAAAAAGCTGTTTATGTGATACCAGTTGCGGGCTTACGCAAAATAATGCAGCCTAAGGGGCATTGGCTACAATATTTTTTACAAATAGCAGTAGGTGAGGAAATTCAAATTGATGAATGGCTGCAAACGTTAGTAGAGATGGGCTACGTACGTAATTCAATGGTGACTACACCTGGAGAATTCGCGCTACGTGGCGGCATATTAGATATTTATCCTCCATATCTAGAGTCGCCGATTCGTATAGAGTTATTTGATACCGAAGTGGACTCAATTCGAACATTTTCTGCGGACGATCAACGTTCAATTGATAAATTGCAGAAAGTTCGTATCCTACCCGCGTCAGAAGTTATTTTGACAAAGGAAGAAAGAATGGCATTGGCAGGTCGTTTAGAAGCTGCATTAGCGACAAGCTTAAAGAAAGTCAAAAAACAGGAGACTAAGGAGCTACTGTATCAGCATATTCAATATGATATTGAATTGTTACAGCAAGGGAATTTACCAGACTACGTAAATAAATATGGCTCGTTATTGTATGAGAAAACAGCATATTTGGGAGATTATTTTGCGCATGATGGCATTGTGCTGTTTGATGAGCTCGGACGTATTCAGGAGGTTATGGATGCCTGGGAGCGTGAAGAGGATGAATGGTTTTTATCGCTAATTGAAGAAGGTAAAATGGTGCATGATGTAAAGCCGGCATTCTCTTTGAAAGAAATTCTAGCAATGCTGTCTCAGCAAAAACTATATTTCTCATTATTTTCACGAACATTTGCGGGTGTAACCTTTAATAAGACGACAAACTTTTCTTGTAAACCAATGCAGCAATTCCATGGCCAAATGTCATTATTACAAAGTGAGGTTGAACGCTGGCTACTTGGTAAATTTACAGTACTAATTGTTGCGCGAGATAAAGATCGTGTTAAACGTGTACAGCAAATGCTTGAGGAGTATGATATCCATACGACAATTGGTGATCCGACAGAATCGGGTATTTATATTGTAGATGGCACGTTGTCCAATGGCTTTGAATTACCGCTACAACGTTTGGTGATTGTGACCGAGGATGAACTATTTAAACAACAGGCGAAGAAAAAAGCGCGTCCTCAAAAAATGACCAACGCAGAACGTATTAAAAGCTATACAGAAATTAAACCTGGCGATTATGTTGTACATGTACATCATGGTATTGGTAAATATATTGGTGTAGAAACGTTAGAGGTAAATGGTACACATAAGGATTACTTACACATTCGATACCGCGCAGATGATAAGTTATATGTACCAGTAGAGCAAATAGATTTAATTCAAAAATATGTGGCATCTGAAGACCGTGAACCGAAGCTACATAAACTAGGTGGAGCAGAGTGGAAAAAAGCCAAAGCAAAAGTATCCTCTGCTGTGCAAGATATTGCTGATGATTTAATTAAACTGTATGCGAAACGTGAAGCAGAGAAGGGCCATGCATTTGCGATTGACAACGATGATCAGCGCAATTTTGAGGCTTCATTCCCTTATGAAGAAACAGAAGATCAGCTACGTTCAATTATTGAAGTAAAACGCGATATGGAGCGTGAACGCCCTATGGATCGTCTTGTATGTGGAGACGTAGGGTATGGTAAAACGGAGGTAGCGATTCGTGCTGCATTTAAAGCAATTCAAGATGGCAAGCAAGTAGCGTTCCTTGTGCCGACAACGATTTTAGCGCAGCAACATTACGAAACGATTCGTGAGCGGTTCCAAGACTTTGCTATTAATGTAGGCCTCTTGTCTCGTTTCCGTACAAAAAAAGAGCAAACAGCGACGTTAAAGGGTCTAAAAGAAGGGCAAGTTGATATTGTCATTGGAACGCATCGAATTTTATCTAAAGATTTATTATTCCAAGATCTTGGACTGCTAATTGTTGATGAGGAGCAACGTTTTGGTGTAACGCATAAGGAAAAAATTAAACAACTAAAAACGAATGTTGATGTATTAACGCTAACGGCAACTCCGATTCCAAGAACTCTTCATATGTCGATGGTAGGTGTTCGTGATTTATCGGTAATAGAAACCCCGCCAGCAAACCGTTTCCCTGTGCAAACCTATGTAATGGAGCATAGCGGTGCATTAGTGCGAGAAGCTATTGAGAGAGAAATGGCGCGTGGTGGTCAAGTATTCTACTTATACAATCGTGTAGAAGATATGGCCCGTAAAGTTGATGAAATTCAAATGCTTGTCCCAGAAGCACGTGTTGGGCATGCACACGGTAAAATGACGGAATCAGAATTAGAATCTGTCATATTAGCCTTTTTAGAAGGTGACTATGATGTACTTGTGACGACAACCATTATCGAGACGGGTGTGGATATACCAAATGTGAACACATTGATTGTTCACGATGCTGATCGAATGGGCTTAGCGCAGCTTTATCAATTGCGTGGCCGTGTTGGGCGTTCAAATAGGGTGGCATATGCATACTTTATGTATCAACGTGATAAAGTTCTTACAGATGTGGCTGAGCAACGATTACAGGCGATTAAAGAATTCACAGAGTTAGGTTCAGGCTTTAAAATTGCTATGCGTGACTTATCTATTCGTGGTGCTGGTAACCTACTTGGAGCACAACAGCATGGCTTTATTGATTCTGTCGGTTTTGACTTGTATTCACAAATGCTGGAAGAGGCGATTGCTGAGCGTCAAACAGGTGTGAAAAAAGAAGAGAAGCCTGACATTGAAATTTTATTGAGTGTTGATGCGTATATCCCGGATGTATACATTCCTGACGGCTATCAAAAAATTCAAATGTATAAACGTATTAAAGCAATGGATCAAGTAGAGGAGTACAGCGAAATCATGGAGGAATTAGAGGATCGCTTCGGTGATCTTCCGATTGAAACCGAGCGCTTACTGCGAATTGCACGTATGAAGGTATGGGGCCTAGGTGCAGGCGTAATATCTGTGAAAGAAAAGCAAAAGGTCATCACAATATTGTTGACTGAAGAAGGTACAGCACAAGTTGATGGCGGTAAAGTTGTTGAAGAATCCATGAAATTTGAGCGTGCCGTCGGTTTTGGGATGGATAGTATGCAATTGAAATTAACGATTGATGAACGAAAATGTGGAAAATATCAACCCTTTGATATTTTAGAAGAAATGATGCAAATTATTGCTAAAGCAAAAAAACAGCAATAGAAGAAAAGCTGATCTTACCTCTCGAGGGTAATGATCAGCTTTTCTTGTTTAGTAGGGCTCTTCTGCAAAACGAGAAAAGCTGATTATAGCTCTTAAGGATAATGATCGGCAACGAGCGTCGAAATGTCAAAATTGAATTGGTTATTATCGCTCAATAAATTTTTTCAGAAATCATTTATAGAAATTTGTTCTGTGGTTAATCTAAGATAACAAGTGTTGATTAGGAAAATATAGGTTTATTATTGAGCGATAAAAGGATTTTTTTATTGATATTTTGCTTATGTGTGCCCATTTTTTCTGATTGTAGCGAAGGGCTACTCGAGTGTTCCTGTCGCTTCGCTTTCGTCGCAGAGCAAAGCTTCCCGCGGGAAAGCGAGTAGCCCGTAGCGGAAATCAGCGCCTTCTAATTAATTAGGATGGATAAAAATGGTTAATCAACACACCTGCTAAGATAAGTGATTGAAGTTAAAATTCTACATGCAAAAGTATTTAAAGCACAATTTGGGCTTTCAAGGTTTTTTTAAAAATATTGTTGGCTGTGAAATCCTTTTTCTTCAGTTTTTGCATAGATTGCTTCATAAAAAACCATACTATAGTTGAATAAAAATTTCATTGTAGCGAAAGCGAGGCATTAAGAATGAAGGCAACAGGAATTGTTCGTCGTATTGATGATTTAGGGCGTGTGGTTATTCCAAAAGAAATTCGTAGGACGCTGCGTATTCGTGAGGGTGACCCGCTAGAAATTTATACAGACCGCGAAGGCGAAGTCATTTTAAAGAAATATTCTCCAATAAATGACCTGGGGGAATTTGCAAGAGAATATGTTGAAACATTGTATGAGACATTAGGTACTCCAGCATTTGTAACTGACCGAGATGAAGTAATTGCTGTCTCAGGAATCGGTAAGAAAGAGTATATTAATCGTCGTATTACATCCTTTGCGGAAAGTTTTATGGACGAGCGGTCAACAAAAATAGAAAAAATGGAAACAACTATAGAGATTGTTCCTGGACAATATGAGCAAGTAAAGTCATATTGTGCAACGCCTATTATGGTGAATGGGGATCCAATCGGCTGTATTATCGTTTTATCTAAGGTACATTTTGTCGGTGAGGTTGAAGTAAAAGTTGCGGAAACAGCTGCTAGTTTCTTAGCTAAACAAATGAATAGTTGATAAAAATTTAAAGTTATTGCGCTGACCTTTTAGGCTGAACAATAACTTTTTTTTCGTACATAGTTGTATACAGAATATTTATCCCGCATTAACGGGCAGTAATTTATCTGTACCGAAAGTGGAGAAGTAAGGGGGGAGATCAACTGCCCGTAAAAGCCCGTGAAAACTAATAATCAGTGGAAACCCCCACTGATTAAAATTTCACTTTATGGTGGTGCTATCGAGAGCGTCAAACTTTTGAGGTATGCTATACTATTGGCATTGTTATAGAAGGAAAGAGGGCAATTTATGTCGGAACGTTTTGGCATGAAAAGCTACATGAAGGGCGCGGCCTTACTTACAATTGCTGCTCTTATTGTGAAGGTTCTTAGTGCAATTTATCGTGTGCCTTTTCAAAATCTTGTTGGTGATGAAGGGTTTTATATTTACCAGCAGGTGTATCCAATTATATCTATTTTTGTCGTATGGACATCGAGTGGCTTTGCAGTAGCCATTTCTAAAATGTTAGCAGATAATGATTGTATTTTAGACCCACTGGAGCGAAATCAGAAACGGAGCAGTACTATGCGTATTGTTTTTCGTTATTTAACAGTACTGTCGTTGTTGTTTTTTGCTGTTTTATTTGGAGGTGCTGAAATACTTGCACAGCTCATGGGTGATACTCAACTAGCGCCTTTAATACGGACTGGTTCATTTATAGTGCTTGTCATGCCAGCTCTTGCTATTTTAAAGGGCGGCTTCCAATCAAGAGGCATTATGGAGCCGATTGCTTACGCACAAGTCCTTGAACAGGCTGTTAGAGTATCTGTCATTTTAGCAGGTACATTTATCATTATGACGACGACAAAATCGCTATATAGTGCTGGACAAATGGCCATTATAGGTACAGTCATTGGTGAAGTTGTAGGCTTTTTATTACTTGCGTTTATCTTTAAAAAACGTTTTGGCCTATTTAAAGACAAGAAGCAACAGCAACGTATCGAAAGTTTTCCCGTTATTAAAGAGGTAACATTGCTAAGCTTAAGTGTAAGCATGAGTGGCCTATTATTGTTAGGCTATCAGCTAGTTGATTCCTTTACTATTTATTCACTATTAATCGAAGGTGGAATGGAACAGACGATAGCTAAGGAAACAAAAGGTATTTATGACCGTGGGCAGCCACTGGTACAGCTCGGAGTTGTCATTGCTTCTTCACTTTCACTCGCTATTGTGCCTCTTGTTGCACATATGAACAAAAAACAAGAAGGCCGTAGCGCAATACCGTTTATTCAGCTAACGTATAGAGCGTCTGTATTATTTGGATGGGCAGCATCTCTAGGTTTAATACTCATTATGCCTTATATTAATGCAATGCTCTTTAAAACAGATGCGCTGTCGGAAGTGCTTATGATATATGTGTTACAGATTGTTCCTTTGTCAATTATTTTGACATTTACAGCTATTCTGCAAGGTTATGGAAAATTAAAAAAGCCAGCTTTATTTTTGATTGTAGGTTTTATATTAAAAATAATATTGAATGTGCTGACAATTAATTTATTTGGTGTATTAGGTGCGGCCATTGCTAACAATTTGGGTCTATTGTTTACAGCACTGATGCTTGTTTTCTATTTAAAGAAAATGACGGCTATTCAATTAGCGCCAGCAAGTTTTTACAAAAAAATTGGTGTTGCATCATTCAGCATGGCAGCTGTAATACTAGTTTGGCTACAGTTTGTACCAACGTTATTAAACCAATATCTATCACCTCGATTTGTCGCAGTGATAGCAAGTTTAACGGCCGTGTGTTTAGGAGCATTTGTAATGATTACAGTAATTGCAAAGTTACGAGTGCTTGCTGAAAAAGAGTGGTACTTACTGCCGTTTGGGCGCAGAATGGCTGTTTATCAATTATGGTTAAATCGGAAGAAGTAGGTGGATTGATTGAATACTTTAACAGTTATAGGATTAGGTGCAGGTGACTTTAATCAGCTGCAAATGGGTGTCTATAAAAAATTAAAGGCAGCTAGAAAATTATATGTTCGAACAGTGGATCATCCTGTATTAGATGAATTGTCAACGGAGGGCTTACAATTTGAAAGCTTTGACGGTGTTTATGAAAAATATAATTCATTCCAGCCTGTGTATGAAGAAATTGCAGAAAAGCTTGTGACTGCGGCAGCAATTGAAGATGTGATGTACGCTGTACCAGGACATCCACTTGTTGCAGAGCAGACTGTACAATTGCTTATTGCAGCTGCGGATGAGGGGAAAGTAAATTTAGTCATTGAAGGTGGGCAAAGTTTCTTAGATCCAATTTTTGGCGCGTTGAAAATTGATCCAATTGAGGGCTTTCAACTACTTGATGGCACTAGCTTTTCTATGCATGACATCAACATGCGTCAACATATTTTAATAGCCCAAGTATATGATTCATTCAGTGCATCAGAAGTAAAGCTAACGTTAATGGAGAAATACGATGACGAATACCCTGTTACAGTTGTTACAGCAGCGGGCTCGTCACAGGAAAAGCTGGTGACAGTACCACTTTATGAACTTGACCAAAGCGTTGAGGTGAACAATTTAACAACGGTATATGTACCACCTGTGAAATCACAAGAAGAGGCATTACGAGACTGGACAACCTTCCGTCAAATTATTGCTATTTTACGAGGTCCGAATGGCTGTCCGTGGGATCAAAAGCAAACGCATGAATCGCTGAAAAAGTATTTACTAGAAGAAGCACACGAATATTTGGCAGCAGTGGATGCAGAGGATGACTTTGCGATGATCGAGGAGCTTGGAGATGTACTATTACAAGTATTCCTTCATGCACAAATCGGAGAAGATCAAGGCTACTTTACGTTGGAGGATGTTTTAGCTTCAATTAGTGAAAAAATGATTCGTCGACATCCGCATGTATTTGGAGATGTATCGGTGGAAGATGCAGAGGGAGTTGTAGCCAATTGGGAAGTTATAAAAGCAGAAGAAAAGGGTATAAGTGATAAGCCGCTATTAAAAGAGGAATATCGGGCTTCCTCTGCTCTACAAACAGCGTATAATTATCAAAAAAGAGCTGCAAAGGTAGGATTTGATTGGCCTGATGTGGATGGTGCATGGGACAAGTTTGCAGAGGAGTGGCAGGAATTTCGTCATGAGGTGACGAATGGTACAAATACGTCACGTCTTGATGAATTTGGAGATGTATTGTTCACACTTGTGAATTTAGCACGTTTCTACAAGCTATCTCCAGAAGAGGCTATGTTACATGCGAATGAGAAGTTTGCGAGACGCTTTGGATATGTGGAAGCGAAGGTAAAGGAAAGTGGAAAGCCGTTTTCTGATTATACATTAGAACAATTAGATGCTTTCTGGAATGAAGCGAAGCAGCTAGAAAAGGAGTAAAAATATGCGATTAGATAAATTTTTAAAAGTATCACGTTTAATTAAGCGTCGTACATTAGCAAAAGAAGTGGCAGACCAAGGTCGTATTACGATAAACGGTAAAGTAGCAAAGGCTAGTAGTACTGTTAAAGCAGGCGATGAGCTAGCCATACGTTTTGGGCAAAAAATTGTGACAGCACGTGTAGAAGAATTACGTGATACTGTGAAAAAAGAAGATGCAGCAAAAATGTTTACTATTCTGAAAGAAGAGCGTCTAGAAAAAATTGATCCTGAATTTATTGATGACGAGGACTAATAAAACTTAACAGCACCTTAACAATATATGTAAGAGTCTTCTGAAGTTGTCGCTTTGCTTTTGCTATAAATATGCTGAGTGGGGATAAAAGTGTACAACTTTAATAAAGTTGTCATGCTTTTAAGGTTGTCCGCATAAAGTGAACAGAAGCTAGGACGACTAAAGGAGGAAGAAAATGACGCTACATCAAGAAAGTAATCGTTACACAATTCCATCTGGAGAGCATATTTTAACGATTCGTAATCGTAAAAGAATGGACATGACTTCTGTAAAATCAATTGAACGCTTTGATCAGGAAGAGTTTTTCATCAAGACGTCCCAAGGGCATTTGTTAATCCGTGGAGAGGAACTGCATATCGTTCATTTAGATGTTGACAAAGGGTTATTGACACTCGAAGGAACTGTAAAAACCTTACAGTATGACGAGGAGGAAAGTGGCTTCTCGAAAGGTTTCCTTCATAAATTGTTTGGATGATTGTCAGTGAACAATTTGTTCAGCTATTAGTCATGGTTTTGAGCGGTATAGCAGTCGGGTTCATTATTGATAGTGTAAGGCTCATTGTTTTTTCAACTCCAAAAAGGTCAAGCCTTCGAAGATGGACAATGGTATTTGAATTACTTACTTGGATTCTACTTGGAGGCCTGACATACTATTTATTATTTTGGCTGAAGGATGGCGCTTGGCGGGCTTATGACCCGCTAGCGCAAATAGCCGGAATTTTTTTGTATCAAACGTTTTTTCAAACTTTTTTACGTTTCGTCGCAAGGGTTGTGGTGAATATAACATGGAGACCCTTGTGGTTCATCGTACGAATAATAATTGCTATCATTCGACAAATTTTGAATATATTGATAAATATTGGATCGTTTGTTTTAAGACCTTTTGTCAAAATTTATTCGTATTTGTCCTACACTTTTTTAAAAAAATTCCGATTTATCAAGTATAATAAAAGACAACAATAATTTTCGGAGGTGCGGGCATGACTAGACGTCGTTCATCAAATGATGACCAACAAAACTTTACTAAACTTGATAATGACTATGTCCGTAACACGGATAAAGCTATAAATCGTAAAATGCAAGCGCGGAAACGAAAAATGCGCCGTATTGTCTTTTTTGCGATTGTGCCAGTCGGTATTATTGCCTTTCTCTTCAATATACTTTCGCATCAAAATGAAACGCTAGCTACGAAAGAGCTGAAAAAGGATGAAGCGAATCAGCATCTCTCTGAATTGAATGACGAACGAGATTCATTAAATCTTAAAATTAAACAGTTAGAAGATGATGAATACATCGCGAAGTTATTACGCAAAGATTATTTCTTATCCGAAGAAGGTGAAATTATTTTCATAATACCGGAAGAGAAAGATAAAAAGGACGAAATACCACAAAAGAAAGATAAAAAAGACGACTGAAAAGCTATGTATTGTTGACACTCTTTTTTAGTTATATATAATGAAAAGAGAAACTTATTGCAGTAAAAAGTTTGATTAAATTGATTACATGACTCAAATGAGTCGCTTAATTTTTAAGGAGGAGCATTTTTTTTATGTCAATTGAAGTAGGCAGCAAGGTACAAGGTAAAGTAACAGGAATCACAAATTTTGGAGCATTCGTTGAGCTGCCAGATGGCAAAACAGGCTTAGTACACATCAGTGAAGTTGCTGACAATTATGTAAAAGATATCAATGAGCATCTAAAAGTTGGAGATGAAGTTGAAGTAAAAGTGATGAATGTTGAAGCGGACGGAAAGATCGGTCTTTCAATCCGTAAAGCAAAGCCTCAAGCAGAGAGACCAGAGAGACCAGAGCGTCCAGCACGTCCACGTCGCGATAATCGTTCTAATGATCGCAACGATCGTCATCAGCCAAAAGAGAATTTTGAGCAAAAAATGGCTCGTTTCTTAAAAGATAGTGATGAACGCCTAGCAACACTTAAACGTGCTACAGAGTCAAAACGCGGTGGTCGCGGAGCTAGAAGAGGGTAGTTTGCTGACTGTTTTAATCGTAGAAAAAGTGTATTAAATAGAGTTGGGATTAGCTTTTTAATAAAGCTAATCCCTTTTTTTAACTTATTTCAGCAAATGTCTTATGTATCGAAAGCGTAGCGACAGGTAAAAATGAATGCGGGTCTAAGTTACTTTTCAGCGGGTGTACAAACATCCGCCGAAAGAAGTTAAAGCCTCTGGCGGATGTCACGGAAATCGGAAAGGAGTGCTTAAAAAGGATGTTAGCCTAAAATCATCGCATCCATGCGATAACGGCTAACTGACCTGCATCATGAATCCTTGCATACTTCTCATCTACCTATAAGTCATAATAACAAGGATCTATGAAACTTCCTACAACGTGGATGTCGGTCTTTTTTTCTTTTTAGGAGCTGGCACTGGTGCTTGTTCAGTAGGCGCTTCTGAAGACTTTTCGACTGGGTAAACAACCATTTTGACAAGTAAAAACACACCATATACACTAACCGCTAGTCCAGTGAGGAGTAAAAAAATTTGTACAGCAAATGGTAAATTAATAAGAATGGATACGAGAATAATCATAGAGCCACTTCCACAAATTAAAGCAGCTTTTGTTAATGAACTCAAAGGAAATAAACCTCCTAGTTTACAGATTTTCCAAACGAGAAAGCCCATGCAGGGTGTAGCCCGTCTTTAGACATGGGATGAAAGTGAGGTCAGACAAGAGGTACCTTAATTGTCTGAAAGGGTGTTATACTTCATGTATAGACAAGTAAAAGTCTATAAAATACGCTCGTTCATTGAAAATTGGATATTGTATAAGGTTCGATAGCCTAATTCATGCTATCGGTAAAACAATATGTGTCGTCATGAAAAAGACGCTAAAACATATCGAACGAACCAACTATACGCTATGGTAACAGTAGCGTAGCCCTATCTGCTATATGCACTGGATAGGGAGAGGTAATGGGATACCCCAATCTTGAGAGCTGTTCAAAACAGAAATGGACTGCGAACGCTTAGTTACTCAGGAATCCCACTGACATTAGTCAGCTTGTCCCTTTATGGGTGGGAGTCTCAAACGTTCTTTTCATTATTAGTATGCCATATTTTTTGCCTCATCACCATATGGGTGATTTCCGTTCCGACAGGGCGCTTTCATGGGCCGCTTGGGCAACAAATGTTTTTTGTGCGAAAGCAACAACAACACGATGTTGGTCACGAAGTTTATTTTTGTAGACAGAAAAAAACAAAGTAAATATGGCATTTCTAGTATGCTTATAATTTAAAAGGCTGCTGCACTATTCTATTAACCGCAAAAAAATAGGCGCCTCAGAAATAATTCTGAGACGCCTATTTGAGATGACCCCTACGGGATTCGAACCCGTGTTACCGCCGTGAAAGGGCGGTGTCTTAACCACTTGACCAAGGGGCCTACTATGGTGGCGGCCGAGGGGATCGAACCCCCGACCTTACGGGTATGAACCGTACGCTCTAGCCAGCTGAGCTAGGCCGCCGTGACAATTATGGAGCGGAAGACGAGGTTCGAACTCGCGACCCCCACCTTGGCAAGGTGGTGTTCTACCACTGAACTACTTCCGCATTTCGTTTTAAGCAACAAGATAAATAATACAAGCCATTGTTCCTAACGTCAAGTAGTTTTTTGAAAAAAATTAATAAAAATATATAGTTTTATTAATTATTTAAAGATTTGCTAACAAAAAGAGGGAGTATTATCTTTTGATAGCTCATCACCATAACGTGTGGTTGATTTCCGTTTCGACTAGGCGCTTTGTAGCTGCCGCTTTGCTTTCGCTACAGAAAACATTTGCCGCTGACGCTTCGCTTTCGCGCAGATAAAACATTGTTGCTGCCGCTACGCTTTCGCACAGAAAACATCCGCTTCGCTGCAGGGTCTCGTCTGTGACGCTAATCCCCAAGGAGTCGCCCGGTCGGAACGAAGATCAACTCTTATCAAAGGTGTTTGGACTCACTGAAAAGGAACCACATCTTCACCCATCTCACCACCTTCAAAGGTAGGAGTCTTCTACTGAATGAAGATAAATGGCATACGTTTTAACAAATGTTATCCACAAATTTTGGTGATGATCCCTTTTAATGGGGAATTTATCAAACTTTTTGTTCTTAAGTAGAAAAGTATCAGCATAACTGCTGACTATAGTATTTTGACGAAATAGGGAACATCGATCAATGAAAAAGAAAAGGTAGAAAGGGCACTAGACCTCTCATGGCATAGATTTTGTAACGTATCTTATGTAACGACAGTGGAACTGATTTGCGTAAATTTTCGGAATTTTAAAAACTAATTACATAGAAAGCGATGTTTCTAAGCTTGTACAGCTTATCGTTTTTGTAGAAATTGTTGCCATTTCTCGTATTTATGTATATGTATTCGTCGAAATCTTTATATTTTTTTTAGTCACAGTCAGACAATCTTTCCGCACATAATTTTTTATAATAGCCAAAAGTGCAGAAAGGGGATAGTGAAATGACGAGTATTGAATGGTATAACACAGCAAATGTAGATGACCAAAAATTAGGAGCTAAGAAAAGGCAATTGCTGATCGGCTCTCTATTTTTTTTAACATCCTTTTTTTTAGCTCAGTCTGTTGTATTTGAAGCGGCTGTACCTTTCTCAGTTCCTTTTTGGGCAATTATTCGAACGAAGTATAAGGAATATGCCAAATATGTTTTGTTTGGTGGTTTAATAGGGTGTTTTTTTCTTGGCTTTGGACAAGTCTTCATTTTAGCGTTGCAAATCGCTATGTATGAATGTATTATGCGCTTCCGCTATTGGCAGCTACCACAAAGTATTGCAGTCTCTTTAGCGGTACTGCTTGTACAGATGATGTGGCAAGGGGTTATGTATCAAGGCTTACCACCGGTGCTTGTACAATTTTATGTAGGTTGTGAAGCAGCTTTAGCTCTTACTATGACGCTGTTTATGCAAGTGTTGTTTGTTAATTCTTATGAATGGTTTACGAGTCATTGGACATATGAGAAGCTAGGCTCTGGATTAGTTGTATTTGCTGCTATACTTACAGGAATGCAAGCAGTTGTCATTAGCTATTTTTCACTCCCTATTTTTTTGTTACAACTATTAATTTGCTTCGGAGCATTAGTAGGAAGTGTACCATTAGCGACGGTAATTGGAGCCGTGCTCGGGGCTCTCATAGGTGTTGCAAAACTATCATTTACAGGTATGCTGTCTGTAGCAACTTTAACGGGGTTGTGTGCAGGGATGGGGGCTCGTGCTGGAAGATTTGGTGTAGCAATTGGCAGCATTTTGCCTAGTGTGTTTTTTTTATTTTACGATGCAACATTGCCATTAGATAGTGTTTATTTTACATCGATTGCTATTGGGAGTATTGTTTTTCTAACTATCCCGAAAAAATATTCTGATAAGGTGCGGGGCAAGCTGTTTCCGCAGCGTGAGGAGGTCTTGCTTGCCCGTCAAAATTGGTTAACAGAGCATGTTACGTATAAACTAGAGCATTTTCAGCATTTTGTACAATTTATGAAGGAGCTTGTATTTGAGCGCTTTATGACGGCCCCGGTAGAAGAGGTAAAGGAAGTGTCACCAATGAATACATGTTTAAGCTGCTTCCGCTATGATCGCTGCTGGGGAGCGCAAAGTAACGGCATGGACAAGCTTATGACGGACTGGTTTCATATGAAAGGCGTTGGAAAGGAATCCGCTATTCATCGTGTCGAAGAACAAATACGCTATAAATGTGTGAAATCAGCGAAAATTTTTGAAGAATTAGAAACAGAGCTGTATAGAGAGCGCATTAATGGACAGTATTTTCATGGTAAGAAAATGATTGCACTTCAGCTGCGTGATATGAGTAATCATCTAAATCAATTAATAGCGGAGATGAAAGAAGAGACTATTTCATTCGTCAGTGTAGAAAAGGACATTACGCAACGATTAAAAGATGCGCATATTGAATGTTTTCAACTAGATGTACTAAGCAATAAGCCCGGAGCACGAAAAATTGTCTGTGCCTTATCACCAGCACGTGTCGATTGGGAGGAAGACACGACATTAGCTGAACGGATGATACTGCCAATTTTATACGATATTTTTGAAGAACCATTTGAAATTGAAAAAGTAGTAGCATGTGATATACCGTTTCGTCACATTCAAGTAAGCTTTAGATCAGCTATTAGCTTTGAAGTAGAGTATGATATATATAGCATGTCTAAAGATGCGACGTTATATTCAGGTGACTCCCATGCATTATTTCAATTACATCCTGGACTATTTGCAATTTTATTGTCAGATGGTATGGGGCAGAGTAAAGAAGCACAGCATGAAAGTAGAAAATTGATACATTTAATGCGGGAATGCTTAAATTACAATATGAACCCAGAAACTGCGATGCATACGTTGCATTATGTCATGTCTTTAAAACAACAAAATGATATGTATGCAACGCTTGATTTTGCCCTTGTCGATTTACAACACGGTGATTTATGGTCGTGGAAGGCCGGGGGGATGTCTACGTATATTTTACGTGGAAAAGAGGTGCTGAAGGTTGAAAGCAATGCAGCGCCTGTAGGGTTTTTATCCATTTCGGCAGTCGAGGCTGAAAAAAGAAAGCTTAAAGCGGGCGATGTAATTTTGATGCACTCTGATGGATTATTTTCAAGTGTTGATGATTGGGACGAGCAGGAGGAGGCATTTTTAGCGTATGCACAACA
Organism: Lysinibacillus sp. FJAT-14222; assembly: GCF_001278875.1. Taxonomy (NCBI): domain Bacteria; kingdom Bacillati; phylum Bacillota; class Bacilli; order Caryophanales; family Bacillaceae; genus Lysinibacillus; species Lysinibacillus sp. FJAT-14222. The sequence continues at coordinate 41,522 of NZ_LIYL01000020.1, forward strand.
GGTAGCAGGCACTACTAAATCTATACAGGAAAAACTAACAACGATTATGCAATCTTTCCAATCTTACTATGACATTGACGACGATTGCACTGTATTGATGCTGGAGGTTACGCATGTTGTACCTACATGGGCTGTGTTTAGACCAGTTCAACATTCTATGAGCAAATCATCATAATAGAAAACGAAAAGGGGAGGAGAAGCGTTTGTCACTTGAATTAAAGGTCAAATTATTTATTGAAAAAGAGCAATTATTACAACAAGACGACCATCTTCTCGTCGCCGTTTCGGGTGGAGTAGATTCAATGGCTTTACTCCATTATTTTGTCAAAGCAAAAGGACAATGGGGAATTACAGTAGAAGCCATACATGTTGATCATATGTTAAGAGGTGAAGAATCTGCTGAGGATAGAGCCTTTGTTCAAAAATATTGTGATGAGCATGGTGTATACTTACATGCAAAGGCTATTCCAATACCAGAAATCATGGCTTTAGAGAATGGAAATACACAGCTTATTTGTCGTAGAGAACGGTATCAATATTTTAAAGAGGTCATGCAAAAAACAAATGCTAGCAAGCTTGTAACTGCACATCATGCGGACGACCAACTGGAGTCAGTATTAATGGCCCTGACAAAAAATGCAACGATAAATAGTATGCAAGGTATACGTTCACAACGTTTTTTTAAAGGGAAATCATTAATTCGTCCGTTTTTAACGGTTACAAAGTCCGAAATTAGGGAATATTTACTTAAACAAGGTTTGGATTATCGGGAAGACGCTAGCAATTCTAAAGACACCTATGTACGCAATCGTTTTAGACATCATGTGGTGCCTTTATTGGAGGCAGAAAACCCAAGAGTAACAGAGCAGGTGACCCATTTTACAAAGCAATTGCAAGAAGATGATGCCTATTTAATGACATTAGCGGAGGATGTATTTTCTAGAACAGTAAAAAGAATAGCCGGAAATACATATAGCATGGAAATTGAAGCTTTTCAATTGGTACCACTTGCTTTACAAAGGAGGCTCATTTTAATACTATTAAACTATATTTACAAAGATTCAAATACGATACAAAGTTATGCTTTATTGACTTCAATTTCAAAGCTTTGTGATACGATAGCTGGGAATGCCGAGGTTCACTTGCCAGAAGGTTTTATAGCAGTTCGCCGTTACGGAAAGTTAATGATTCAGAAGAAAGACCCATTAGAAGGTCAAGCTTCTCTTGAGAAAAAGATTATTGCGACTGCTAATGGGTGGACAACACTGGCAAATGGTGAACGTTTATGCGTAGTCAAGTTGCCTGATTTATCATCTGAAATGCTAACGGATACTGCACAAATTTTTTATTTTAACGCTAGCAAACTCAAACTTCCACTCTATGTTAGGGTACGTAAGGAAGGGGACAGAATGCTGTTAAAAGGAATGGATCAGCCAAAACGCTTATCTCGCCTTTTTATAGATGAAAAGATTCCTTTAAATGAGCGAAATAGCTGGCCGTTACTGATTTCTCAATATGATGAGGTCGTAGCGGTAATTGGTGTGCGTATGGGAATGCTTTTTTCAACCACTCCACAACCAAACGATGATACAGTGCTCATCGTAGACTAAGGTCTTTGTAAAATTTCACAGCAAATGGTTGAAAAATTTTTTATACACACGAGGAGGAATCGATATGTTACAAAATGACATCGAAAAAGTTATGATTACAGAAGAACAATTGCAAGAAAGAATCGCTGATTTAGGTGCACAATTGACAGCGGAATACAAAGATTCATTCCCGCTAGCTGTTGGTGTTCTAAAAGGGGCAATGCCTTTTATGACAGACTTGATGAAACGTTTCGATTCTTTCATTGAGCTAGACTTTATGGATGTTTCTAGCTATGGCAATGCCACAGTTTCGTCAGGCGAAGTAAAGATTCTAAAGGATTTAAATACAAGCGTTGAGGGGCGTGACGTATTAATTATCGAGGATATCATTGATAGCGGCTTAACTTTAAGCTATTTAGTAGACCTATTTAAATACCGCAAAGCAAAATCCATCAAAATCGTTACATTGTTAGATAAACCATCAGGTCGTAAAGTAAACTTAGCTGCTGATTATGTTGGTTTTGAAGTTCCAGACGGTTTTGTTGTAGGATATGGTTTAGATTACGCAGAAAAATATCGTAATTTACCATATATCGGCATTTTAAAGCCAGCAGTCTATTCTTTCTAACGAGTAAGAAGTTAACGAAAGAACACCAGTTATGAAAAGTGAAAACCTTTAGCGAAGGTCATAGATTTTTTTCTCATCACCAAAGGTTAGGGATGAGATTTGTTAAAACGTTTGCCATGTATATAAGTTGATTGGAGTGAGGCTGGCGACTTTTGGGGGTCAGCGTCACAGATGAGGAAAAGCATCACGTCCTGTGATAACACCTTCGTGACCAACGCCCTGCTGCTTCGCTTTCGCGCAAAAAACATCTATTGCCCTAGCGGCTCATCGGACGCCCTCAGGAAAGAAAAGCGCTCAGTCGGAACGGAAATCAACCGTATGGGAATGAACTTTTTTTAACATAATTCAAAAATCTAGGCACATTGTTCAACTGTATCAAGATAAAGTAACTGGTACAGCTACGCTGGGATATAGTTAAATAAATGCATAAATATGTTTCGATTTCGACAAAAATCGGACGAAACTTTTTTAAAGTAGGGCTTTTCGTTGTATGATGAAATCATGATATGTTAAGATTTTACTTATAATTTTTCTGTTTGTAATGAGGAGGCTGGAGATGAATCGAATATTTCGATATACCATATTCTATTTACTGATTTTCTTAGTGATTATCGGTATTTTTGGTACTTTCAATGGTGGTAACGCACCAACGAAAGAGTTATCTTATTATGAGTTCCAAGAAGCTCTAGATAAGAAAGAAATAACAAGTGCTACAATTCAACCTGATAAATCAGTTTACATCGTAGAAGGTACACTGAAGGGTTATGAAAAAGGGGAAAGCTTTACTGCAAACCTCCCTCGTGATAACCAATCTTTAATGGAACGCATCGATGAGGCTGCTAAGGATAAGAATAGTAATATTAAATATTTAACAGCACCAGAAACAAGTGGATGGATTCAGTTCTTTACAGGGATTATTCCTTTCATCATTATCATTTTCTTATTCTTCTTCCTAATGAGTCAATCTCAAGGTGGCGGTAATAAAGTGATGAGCTTTGGTAAAAGTAAAGCTAAACTTTATGACGACCAGAAGAAAAAAGTTCGTTTTACAGATGTAGCGGGTGCTGATGAAGAGAAAGCTGAGCTTGTAGAGGTTGTTGATTTCTTAAAAGATCACCGCAAATTTACTGAAATAGGTGCTCGTATTCCAAAGGGTATCTTACTCGTAGGTCCTCCTGGTACAGGTAAAACATTACTTGCACGAGCAGTGGCGGGTGAAGCAGGCGTACCATTCTTCTCGATTTCAGGTTCTGACTTCGTAGAAATGTTTGTCGGTGTCGGTGCATCACGTGTTCGTGACTTATTTGAAAATGCAAAGAAAAACGCACCGTGTATCATCTTTATTGATGAGATTGATGCAGTAGGTCGTCAACGTGGCGCAGGTCTTGGTGGTGGCCATGACGAGCGTGAACAAACATTGAACCAATTGTTAGTTGAAATGGATGGTTTCGGGGCAAACGAAGGTATTATTATTATCGCTGCAACAAACCGCCCAGATATTTTAGATAAAGCGTTATTACGTCCTGGTCGATTTGACCGTCAAATTACAGTAGGACATCCTGATGTAAAAGGTCGTGAAGCAATTCTAAAAGTACATGCGCGCAACAAACCTTTATCAGATACAGTGGATTTAGCAGCTGTTGCACAACGTACACCAGGTTTCTCAGGTGCCGATTTAGAGAACTTGTTAAATGAAGCAGCACTTGTGGCTGCTCGTAAAAGCAAACGTACAATTAATATGGCAGATATCGATGAGGCATCTGACCGAGTAATTGCTGGTCCAGCAAAAGCTAGCCGCGTTTACTCAGCGAAAGAGAAGAAACTTGTAGCCTTCCATGAAGCTGGGCACGTAGTTGTTGGTTTAGAGTTAGATGAAGCAGATACAGTACACAAAGTAACAATCGTCCCTCGTGGCCAAGCTGGAGGTTACGCGATTATGTTACCGAAGGAAGAACGTTTCTTCACAACAAAACAAGAGTTACTAGACCGTATTGCAGGACTTCTTGGTGGTCGTGTGGCGGAGGAAATCGTACTTGGTGAAGTATCTACCGGGGCACATAACGACTTCCAAAAGGTAACTAGTATTGCGCGTGCCATGGTCACTGAATATGGTATGAGTGAAAATCTTGGTGCAATGCAGTTTGGGTCAAGTCAGGGTGGTAATGTATTCCTAGGTCGTGACTTTAATTCAGATCAAAACTATTCTGATTCAGTCGCTTATGAAATTGATAAAGAAATGCAAAAAATTATTGATTCACAATATGAGCGTACTAAACGAATCCTAACTGAAAAACGTGGATTACTTGATTTAGTTGCTAACACATTGATGAAAAAAGAAACATTGAATGCGCAAGAAATCGAACATTTACGTGATCACGGTGTCTTACCGGAACCAGAGGCTGAAACGGTTGTAGAAGAAGCTCCCAAAGCTGAAGCTCAACCAACATTAGATGTAGTTGGTGAACCAGTTGTTAAAAAAGAATTGCTTAACAATGAGCCGAATCCAACAACAGCTGATTTACCTAAAGAGGGCAGAGAGCCAAATGATACACCAAAAGGTATCGATGAAAAGCGTGATTAATATGGGAAAGACTGTTTACGATTTTAGTAAGCAGTCTTTTTCTTTGCCTTTTTTCAGTATTAGGTATTAGGATATAGATATTATCTTACGCAAATGCGTAATAGAGGCTCTATAAGATTTTTAACAAGTGTTAAATAGAGCCAAAACAGATAGGAGTGTTGAAATGTGGGAAACGTAACATTGAATAATGGTCTAGAAATGCCGTTAATCGGCTATGGCGTCTTTCGAGTACCTGAAGGGGATGACTTGGCTGAAGCGGTAAAAACGGCTATTGCGAAAGGTTACCGTAGCATTGATACTGCGCAAGTATATCGCAATGAAGAAAGTGTTGGGCGAGGTATTCGTGCAGCGATTGACGAGGGCTTAGTAACACGTGAAGAACTATTCGTAACATCAAAGGTTTGGAATGATGGACTCTCCTATGAAGAAACACTTGCAGCTTATGATAGTAGTTTAGCGAAATTAGGATTAGATTATTTAGATTTATATTTAGTTCACTGGCCAGGTATAGATACAAATTATGTTGATGTTTATAAAGCGCTTGAAAAGATCTATCAGGATAAACGTGTACGCTCAGTTGGTGTTAGTAATTTCCATGTTCTCCATTTAGAAAATTTATTAAAGGAAACATCAGTTATTCCTGTTATTAATCAAATTGAATTTCATCCACACTTAATTCAAGAGGAAGTACGTGCATATTGTAAGGAAAAAGGAATACAGGTAGAAGCATGGTCACCACTAATGAATGGTTCTTTGTTGGAAGAAGCACTGATTCAGCAGCTAGCTTCTAAATATGGCAAAACACCAGCACAAATTGTGTTACGCTATGATGTTCAGCATGGTGTAGTAACTATTCCAAAAACAATGACTCCTGCACGTATGACGGAAAATCTAACTGTCTTTGACTTTGCATTAACAGAGGACGAAATGGCTCAGTTAGATGCATTAAATGATGGATTACGTTGCGGACCAGACCCAGAAAAATTTAATTTTAAATAATATGAAAGGAGCTACCTAAGAGGGGTATCTCCTTTCAAATAAATTTCATACAAAAAAGTGAAGTTGATTTCCGTTCCAGGCTACTCGCTTTGTCGCTGACGCTTCGCTTTCGCGCAGAGCAGAGCTTCCTGTGGGCGAGCGTCGAGCCGCTTCCTTCGCTTGCGCTCCGTGCAGGGTCTCGCCTGTCTCGCTTTCCCACGGGAGTCGAGTAGCCTTCCACTCCAATCAGCGGTAGCGTAGAACTTTTATAAAATATTATCCATTTCATAAGTGAATAATATTGCGACCTATAACAGGGAAGTAATTGTAGACCTGTTATTGCTAACGCTACGCTTTCGCACAAAAACACCTTTTGTTGAAGTTTTTTATAACTATAAATAGAGTGCCCTGCCAGAAGATAAACACTAAGTAGATTGGTTGATCGAAGTGGAGGCTGGGCGACTCCTTGGGGATCAGCAATAGGGGAACGAAGGCTAAAACCATCACATCCTGTGATAACGCCTTCGTGACCAACATCATGTTGGCCCGAGACCCTGGAGCGCAGCGAAGCGGAAATCAACCCCACGTTTTGGTGATAGGAATTAAATTTAATTTGAAAGGAGCTACCTAAGATGTGGGTGGCTCCTTTTTGGAGTGAGTGAATGCTATTTCATAGGAATAAAAGTATGGTATCATTTTCTAAAGTGTTAACTTTTTTCAGCGGATCTTGATTTTTTGTGCATGAGTATGCATTGTTTTAGTTGTATCAATCACATAGTGACAGGTACAATTACGATGAGGGGCAATAAATAGGAGGCATCAATCATGATTTTAGTTTTAGATGCGGGAAATTCGAATATCGTATTAGGTGTCTATGATGAAAACGATCAATTGGCCTTCCATTGGCGTATGGTGACAGACCTTCATAAAACAGAAGATGAATACGCAATGCAAGTTTTATCTTTCTTTAATCATGCAGGCATTTCATTTGAACAGATTACAGGCATTATTATATCCTCTGTTGTACCACCAATCATGTTTTCGTTAGAAGCGATGTGTCAAAAGTATTTTCGTAAAAAACCGCTCGTTGTCGGACCAGGTGTGAAAACAGGATTGAATATTAAATATGAAAACCCACGTGAAGTTGGTTCAGACCGCATAGTGAACGCTATTGCAGCTCTTGATGTTTATAAAGCACCACTGATTATTGTTGATTTTGGTACTGCCACAACATATTGTTACTTAAACGAAAAGGGCGATTATATGGGCGGTGCTATCGCTCCAGGTATTTCGATTTCAACGGAGGCGCTCTATACACAGGCAGCTAGATTACCACGTATTGAAATCTTGCGCTCTACACATATTGTTGGAAAGACAACTGTATCCGCGATGCAGGCCGGAATTTTTTATGGCTTTGTTGGGCAAGTTGAGGGAATTGTTAATCGCATGAAAGCACAAAGTAAGGAAGAGCCTTTAGTTATTGCTACTGGAGGATTAGCAAATTTAATTGCTGGGGAGACGCAAGCTATTGATATAGTCGACCCGTTTTTAACATTAAAAGGCTTATATAAGCTATATAAACGCAATCAATAAGAAATGAGGGACATTTCATTTATGAAAGACTATTTAGTACGAGGTTTAGGGTTCAACGGACAGGTTCGTGTTTTTGCAGCTTGTACAACAGCAACGGTAGGAGAAGCGCAACGTCGTCATCATACATGGCCTGTTGTGTCGGCAGCCCTTGGTCGTTCTATGACTGCTGCTGTGATGATGGGTGCCATGTTAAAAGGTGAAGAAAAAATCACCATTAAAATTGAGGGGAACGGTCCGATCGGTCCAATGGTGATTGACAGTAATGCGCATGGTGAAGTGCGTGGCTTTGTAACAAATCCTCACGTTCATTTCGATTTAAACGAGCACGGCAAGCTTGATGTTCGAGCAGGTGTTGGAACAGAGGGTGCATTAACAATCGTAAAAGATCTTGGTTTAAGAGACATGTTTTCTGGACAAACGCCAATTGTATCAGGTGAAATTGCTGAGGACTTTACTTACTATTTCGCTACTTCAGAACAAGTGCCTTCATCAGTTGGATTAGGGGTTTTAGTAAACCCAGATAACACAATTCTTGCAGCTGGAGGATTCATTCTTCAATTAATGCCAGGCTGTGAAGAACAGACAATCAATCAAATCGAACAACATCTTGCTACTATAGAGCCTGTTTCAAAAATGATTGAAAAAGGCTTTACACCAGAGCAAATTTTAGAAGCTGTATTAGGAGAAGGCCATCTACAAATTTTAGATTCCATGCCGGTAGAATTTAAATGTCAATGTTCAAAAGAGCGATTTGGTGCAGCGATTTTAGGGTTAGGGACACAGGAAATTCGAGAAATGATTGAAGAGGATGGCGGAGCAGAAGCAGAATGTCACTTCTGTTTAGAAACATACCATTTCTCAAAAGAAGAGCTAGAAGGATTTATCGATGAGCTCAACGCGTAATCGACGACCTTCATCTGCTACAACGCCCAACCAAACGCCCTTTTCGCAACGCCGTTTAAAGACAAAACCTGCTTTAACAGTCATTGTAATCTTGTTATTAGGAAATATTTTATGGATTATTGCTTGGTTAATCCCAAATAAAGGTCATGAAATTGGTAGCGACGAACAAGTCGCTGCCGTTGACGGAGATATTATCACACGTCAAGATTGGATGGTTGCCATGGAAGAACGCTATGGTAAAGAGACACTACAAAATTTAGTGAATGAATCTGTGATGGATAAGGCAGCTAAAAAATTTAAAATACAAGTAACGGATAAAGAGATTGATTTAGAGTTAGCTTTAATGCGTTCTGCTCAGGATAAATTTGATACAGCAATGCAAAATCTTTCAGCTGAGCAGTTGCAACAAAAAATTCGCTCACAGCTTATTTTAGATAAGGTACTGACAAAGGATGTAGTTATAAAAGAAGGCAGTATTGAAAAATATTATGAGGAAAATCAGGCACTGTACAATACGAAAACAAGCTATCGTACGAACTTTATTGAGGTGGAATCCAAAAAAGGCGCTGAGGAAGCAGTAAGTGGAATAAAAAAAGCCTCTGATTTTTCAGTGTTGGCACGTGAAATCTCAGTAGACAGCGCGTCAGCTAGCTTAGGTGGAGATATCGGTTTCCTCACAGAAAAACAGGCGAATATCGATCCTGCCATTTTAAATGCAGCGAAGGCTTTAAAAGCAGGAGAGGTTAGTAAAGCATTTAAGCTTGATAACGGTCATTACGGCATTGTACAAGTTCAAGAGATAATAGAAGGGCAATCCTTTACATATGACGATGTGAAAGAACATATTGAACGTGAGCTTGCGTTAGAGCAAGTGCCACAATCTGTTACACCAGAAGCATTTTGGTCTGAATTCAATGCAACTTGGTATTACGGAGAGGCAAAAAAAGGTAAATAACAGATTGCTTCGAAAATGAGCTTGAAAAATCTGCAAGATATCTGCGGGAAAATGAGCCAGGAAAATCCTGCAGACGTTTGGCGTCAACAGAGTAACGGCTACCCTAGGATATTAAGCGGATTTTTTTGATTACCTTCGTTTAGATTGGTTGCAATAAATATTCTGAAAATATAAGTTTTATTTATTGACAATCGAATGGAAAAATTGATAAAATCAAAATAAGTAAAACCTATAAAAATAGTAGGGATTAGGAGTGGATTGATAAATGAGTAGATTAGCGAACTCAGTAGCTGAATTAGTTGGTAAAACACCAATTGTAAAGTTAAATCATGCAACAGGTGAAAACGAAGGTACTGTTTATGTGAAATTAGAATATTTCAACCCGGGCAGCTCAGTAAAAGATCGTTTAGCTTTAGCGATGATTGAAGCGGCTGAGAAAGATGATACATTAAAGCCAGGTGGTACAATTATTGAGCCTACTTCTGGTAATACAGGTATTGGTCTTGCGATGATTGCTGCAGCTAAAGGTTATAAAGCGATTTTAGTAATGCCAGAAACTATGAGCTTAGAACGTCGCAACTTATTACGTGCATATGGTGCAGAGCTTGTATTAACACCTGGACCAGCAGGTATGAAAGGTGCAATTTCTAAGGCGGAGGAATTAGCTGCTGAGCATGGCTACTTCTTACCACAACAATTCACGAACCCAGCCAATGCAGTTGTTCACCGTTTAACAACTGGTCCAGAAATTGTAGAAGCATTTGAAGGTTTAACATTAGATGCATTTGTTGCTGGTGTCGGTACAGGTGGTACAATTACGGGTGCGGGTGCCGTGTTAAAAGAGAAATATCCAGATATTGAAATTATTGCTGTTGAGCCAAAAGATTCACCAGTACTTTCTGGCGGTCAACCAGGACCTCATAAAATTCAAGGTATCGGAGCTGGCTTCGTACCTGAAGTGTTAGATACAGATGTATATTCTTCTGTATCCCCAGTTGAAAATGAGATTGCTTTTGAGGTAGCTCGTAAAGTAGCACGTGAAGAAGGTATCTTATGTGGTATTTCATCAGGTGCAGCTATTCATGTTGCAATTGAAGCTGCAAAACGTTTAGGTAAGGGCTCAAATGTTCTTGCAATCGTGCCTTCTAATGGTGAACGTTATTTATCAACACCTTTATATCAATTTGAAGACTAATCTAATTATTTGTATGTAAGGACTCCTTTAACGAGGAGTCTTTTTTTATTATCTATTGTGCCGAGGCATAATGGATAATAAAAAAACTGCCCGTAAATGTTAGCGGTATAACTAACACCTATGGAGCAGTTCAAAAAATATGATTAGGATAGATTTCACTATACAACTGTATTACTTAAAACTTTTACGAAGCCATTGTTAGTGGCAGTATTAATTAACTGATTAATAGATTCAAGTGCTTTATCAGTGAATAAATACCATTTATCTGCAGTGACATCATGAATTAATACTTCTGGGTATCCTTTCAATTCTTCATCTGAGAAGGGTTTATTTAAAGAATAAAGGTCAAACTGTTGAATGCTTTTATTTTCATGACTCATAAAATTATATTGACCAAGTTTATAATAGGAACCTGGATCGTCTAGATTAATTTGCCATGAATAGTTAGTAGGGGCATCAACAATTTTTCCTTTATTTTCAGTGAAAACTTTAGATAAGGCTTTATTATAGGTGTTCCCTTGGATCTGCTGTACGACCCCACCCATTGTCATGTGGTATTCATATTGAATAGCTTTTACTTTTACATTGTTCATAACCAATGGCTCAGTATTCACTGTTACTGTGGAATTTTGATAATTGACCTGACAACCAAAGGTCTCTGCAATAAATCGAATAGGAACAAATAGTCTATTGTTCTTTAAATATGGTTTGACATCAAGTAACTCTGTTTTACCGTTTTTTATGACGGTGTTGCTATTCGGCTTTAATGTTATCTGCATTTTATTATTTGTTAGTGTTACTTTTGAATCTGTCCAATTTACTGTTGCTCCCAAATTTTCACTGATAACACGCAAAGGCACCATTGTTCGATTATTCTTAACTTCTGGTGCAGCATCTGTAGTAATGACAACACCATCTATCTTAATAGTACTATGTGCTGCATATGCAGGTAGAGAAGTCAGCATGAGTATCATTGCAAGAAAAATTCCTGAAAAAACCTTTTTCAATAATAACAGCTCCTTTTTATAAAATAAATATACACAATTAGTAAATATTTCTATTTACTATAAATATAGCAAAAGCCCTTCTTTTAGACAATAAGTAGAAATACATATAATGAATTAAATGGATCATCACCAATAGAGGTGGGAGACTTCTGTACCTGTCGCTACGCTTTCGCTACAGAAAACATTTGTAGCTGACGCTTCGCTTTCGCTACAGAAAACATTTGCTGCAAGAAGTTAAATATTGCGTGGCAATTGAAAAATATTCGCTTCAAAGCAATATTCAAGTTAAGATGGAATCACATCATATGACTTGAAGGGGAATGGCAACTTGAAGACGATACTTACGAAAACAATAACGATGGATGCAGACTCGTTTTTTTATAGTTATAAGAAGCAAATAGATGCAGAACAAGCACATGTATTTTTAGAAAGTGGTCGCGGTGGGAATTTTACGATAGCTGCTTGGAATCCGTTGGCTACGGCACAATCAGTCGAGGATGGTTTACTTGTAAAGTGGAGAAATGGTAAGGCTGAAAATTTAAATGGTGATCCCCTTGCTTTACTGGAAGACTTAGTGGAGAAATATCACGTTTCATATAATGCTGAGCTTCCTGTTTTTCAAGGTGGAGCTATTGGGTTTGTTGCATACGATTACGCTCGTAAAATTGAAGTGTTACCTAATACTGCTGTAGATGATTTACAAATACCGGATATCTATTTTTATATTTTTGATTGCTGGGCAGTACACGATGTGGAAACAAATAAAGTAACCCTTATGAAGCTAACAGACTGTAATGTGGATTTGGAGGAATGGGCTACTGTGTGGCAAGAGGCCGCGCAAGAAGGATTGCTTACACGTAAATTTGAAAAAACAAGCGCTGTAGAAATAGTAAATGACGAAAGTGAATTGTTAGTATCATTTGCAGGGACTGCCTTTGAAGAAGCGGTAAGTAAAATCCAAACATACATAGCGCAAGGCGATGTATTTCAAGTGAATTTGTCAGTACGTCAATCTAAAAAGTTAAACGCAACTGCAATGGATGTATATGAAGCGTTACGTGCATTTAATCCTTCACCTTATATGGCTTATATAGAAGCACCGGATTTTGCTGTCGTTTCTGGTTCACCCGAGCTTTTGGTGAAGCGTCATGGTAATGAGTTGTCTACTCGACCGATTGCTGGCACACGACCAAGAGGAAAATCCGAGGCGGAGGATTTAGCATTAGCACAGGAATTGATTGATAACGACAAGGAACGTGCTGAACATGTAATGCTTGTTGATTTAGAGCGCAATGATTTAGGACGAGTATCTACATTTGGAACGGTTGAAGTAGATGAGTTCATGGTGATTGAACGCTATTCACACGTGATGCATATTGTTTCTAACGTACGAGGAGAAATAGCTGAAGGGAAAACGAATGCAGACGTTATCCGTGCCATGTTCCCAGGAGGGACGATCACAGGTGCACCGAAAATCCGTACGATGGAAATTATTGAAGAGTTAGAACCTGTAAGACGAGGATTATATACGGGTTCAATTGGCTGGCTAGGCTTCACAGGTGATATGGAGTTTAATATTGTCATTCGTACAGCATTTGTTAAAGATGGAGTAGCACATATTCAGGCGGGAGCAGGCATTGTTATTGATTCTGTTCCAGAAAGAGAATACCAAGAATCTTTAAATAAAGCGAAGGCGATGTGGCAGGCGAAGGCAATGGCAGAGGAGCGAGCAAAATGATTTTAATGATTGATAACTACGATTCTTTTACGTATAACCTTGTACAGTATTTTGGGGAATTTGGTCATGAATTAGTGGTCAAAAGAAACGATGTATTAACGGTGAAAGATATTGAGCAGCTTGCACCAGATATGATTGTTATTTCGCCAGGCCCATGCAGCCCAAATGAAGCGGGTGAAAGCCTGAACATTATTAAGTATTTCGCGGGAAATATTCCGATTTTAGGCGTTTGTCTTGGCCATCAAGCCATTGCTCAAGTATTCGGAGGGAATGTCATTCGAGCTGAGCGTTTGATGCATGGTAAAACATCACCTGTGTTACATGCTGAAATAGGTTTGCATAAGGGGATGCCAAATCCATTCGATGCTACTCGATACCATTCCTTAATTGTAGAAAAAGAAACATTACCGGCATGTTTTGAAGTGACGGCATGGACAGAAGAAGGCGAAATTATGGGTGTTCGTCATAAGGATTATCCAATCGAGGGCGTGCAATACCATCCTGAATCGATTATGACAGAACAAGGTAAAAAGCTTCTACGTCAGTTTATAGATTTGTATGTTGAGGGAGCGAAGTAAATGCTGTGCTGGATGAATGGAGACTACATAGCGGCGCAGGATTTGCGCATTTCACCATTTGATCATGGATTTTTATATGGGTTAGGCTTTTTTGAAACGTTTCGAACGTATAAGGGCAAGGTATTTTGTTGGGAAGCACATATGGAAAGGTTGCAAACTGCGCTTTCTCAATATCGTATTCATATGCCGTATACTGACGAGGATGTACTGAAGGTTGTTCAGCTATTAAATGAACAGGCCAATGGACAGGATGGGTATTTCCGTATAAATGTCTCAGCTGGAGAGCATAGTATCGGTTTGCAGCCTGCTGAATATAGACAACCGAATGTTATTGTTTTTCGCAAAGAATTACATGATACACCTCGAGGTATGGAAAAAAACGCACAATGGCTTGTAACACCGCGTAATACTCCTGAAAAAGGGCTTCGAGTGAAATCACACCATTATGGCAATAACGTTCTTGGGCGTTTTGAGATGCCATCTCTGGCGCAACAAGAGGGCTTCTTTTTAACGGAAGATGGCTTTGTTGCTGAAGGTGTAACATCAAATATCTTTTGGATGAAAGATGATATACTATATACGCCTTCCTTAGAGACTGGTATTTTACCTGGAATTATCCGAGCGTGGGTAATTGAGCGAGCACAATCTCTAGGGATCAAGGTAAGAGAAGGTTTTTTTACTAAAGAGGATGTAGAGCAAAGTTCAGAGTGCTTTATTACTAACTCTATACAAGAGCTTGTTCCAATTCTTAACTTAGAGAGCAAGCAGTTATTAGGCAATAAAGGGCCTGTTTATTCGCGTTTACATGAAGCATTTGTCAATGAAGTGGAACAAGAATAGAAGGAGAGTTTACATGCTAGAAAAATATACAACAACATTAACTATCAACGGTATCACGTTAGACTATACAGCAGAAACTTTTGTGATGGGTATTTTAAATGTCACACCGGATTCATTTTCAGATGGAGGAAAGTTTAATAACGTCGAAGCTGCTGTAGAGCAAGCGAAAAAAATGGTAGCTGAAGGTGCTAAAATTATTGATGTTGGCGGAGAATCAACAAGGCCAGGTTATGAACGTATCTCTGATGAAGATGAAATTGCACGAATTGTGCCAGTTATTCAAGCGTTAGTAGCTGAAGTGCAGGCAGTTATCTCGGTTGATACGTATAAAGCGAACGTAGCTCGTGCGGCTATTGAAGCTGGTGCGCATATTATTAATGATATTTGGGGAGCGAAAGCTGAATCTGAGATCGCTCAGGTGGCTGCAGATTTAAATGTACCGATTATTTTAATGCACAATCGAGACAACACCGATTATGGTACTGATTTCTGGACGACAGCAAAGGCAGACTTAGAGAAGAGTATTGCTATTGCTCGAAATGCAGGTATCCCTGATAACCATATTATTTTAGATCCAGGCATTGGCTTTGCCAAAACTACAGCGCAAAATATAGAAATGATGCAGCATTTAGAGGATTTAGTAGCAATGGGTTATCCTGTTTTGCTAGCTACTTCGCGTAAATCAATGATTGGTAATGTTTTGAAGTTGCCTGTTGAGGAGCGTATAGAAGGTACGGGAGCAACAGTTGTTTACGGTATTGAAAAGGGCTGTCATATGATTCGTGTGCATGATGTAAAGGAAATGGCACGAGCTACACATATGGCTGATATATTAGTTGGTAAACGAAATTATAAGGAGGAAGCGTGATGGACTATATTCATTTAAAGGATATGCAGTTTTACGGCTATCACGGTGTTTTAGCTGCAGAAACGACACTCGGTCAACGCTTCCGTGCCAATGTTTCACTTGCCGTAGATATGACAAAGGCTGGAGAAACTGATGATTTGAATTATACGGTGAACTATGCAGAGGTTTATGTGTTATGTCGTGATATCGTGGAAGGCGAGCCGTTCAAGCTTATTGAAGCACTTGTATCCAAAATAGCAAACAGTATTTTAGAGACATACTCAGAAAAGGTTAAGGGTGTTCGCGTGGAGCTTATTAAACCAGACCCACCAATCCATGGCTATTATAAAGAAGTATCGGTAGAGGTAACGAGAGGTGATTACTAATGAATGATGTGTATTTATCGATCGGTACAAATATGGGAGAGCGATTTGAAAACCTACAATATGCTGTTACCCTTTTAAAGGGCAAAGAGGAAATTGAAGTTGTACACATTTCTTCTGTTTATGAAACAGCTGCTGTAGGCTACACTGACCAAGCAGATTTTTTAAATATTGCTGTTCATATTAAAACGAGTTATTCATCTTCCGAAATGCTGAAAATTTGCCAATGGGTTGAAAGTGAACTTGGGCGTGTGCGTGAATTTCGATGGGGCCCTCGAATCATAGACCTTGACATTCTGCTGTACAATCACGAAAATATTGAAACAGAGAGCTTAATTGTTCCACATCCAAGAATGTATGAGCGAGCTTTCGTATTGGTACCATTGATAGAAATTACGTCTGCACCAGTTGGAAAACAACTGCAAAGGGCACATGATATACTGCAACAGATGGATTGTGAAGAGGAAGGCGTAACTTTATGGCAAGCATCAGCGGAGCTGAAAATGATGCAGTCCGTTCATTAGATTTCTAATCCTCAAGTTAAAGCCTCCTGCAGATGCAAAGCATTAACGATAGATATTTATATAGAGGAACAGTTGAAAACCTCTAGAAGGAGGAAAACAACGTTGAGTCAGACAACTGAGAAGCCGTTTCAAATTGGCGACATTGTCATGGACAACCGTGTCGTATTAGCGCCAATGGCTGGAATTTGTAACTCTGCTTTCCGTTTAACTGTCAAGGAATTCGGAGCAGGGCTAGTATATGCAGAAATGATTAGTGATAAAGGGATTGTCCAGAAGAACGAAAAAACACTAGGCATGCTTTATATCGATGAGCGTGAAAATCCACTTTCATTGCAAATTTTCGGTGGTGATAAGTCCACATTAGTGGAAGCGGCCAAGTATGTAGATGAAAATACAACTGCCGATATTATCGATATTAATATGGGCTGCCCAGTTAATAAAATTATTAAATGTGAAGCGGGCGCTCGTTTACTTTTAGACCCGAATAAATTATATGAAATGGTAGCGGCTGTTGTAGATGCTGTAAAAAAACCTGTCAGCGTAAAAATGCGTATTGGTTGGGATGACGAGCATATCTTTGCTGTTGAGAACGCACAAGCTGCTGAACGTGCTGGTGCTTCAGCAATAGCTGTTCATGGACGTACACGTGTACAAATGTACGAAGGTAAAGCAAATTGGGATATCATTCGTCAAGTAAAGGAAAATGTAAATATCCCTGTGCTTGGTAATGGTGATGTAGAAACTCCTCAAGATGCAAAACGTATGCTTGATACTACT
The DNA here is from genome assembly GCF_001278875.1 of Lysinibacillus sp. FJAT-14222. NCBI lineage: Bacteria > Bacillati > Bacillota > Bacilli > Caryophanales > Bacillaceae > Lysinibacillus > Lysinibacillus sp. FJAT-14222. The sequence goes on from NZ_LIYL01000020.1 coordinate 58,638, forward strand.
GGGGTAGATGCAGTAATGATTGGTCGCGCTGCTTTAGGTAATCCATGGATGATTTATCGTACGGTTCAATACCTAGAAACTGGTGAGTTAAAGGAAGAGCCGAGTGTACGTGAAAAAATTGATGTGTGTTTACTTCACTTTGAACGCCTTATGCAATTAAAAGGCGAAGGTGTGGCAGTACGTGAAATGCGTAAACATGCTTCGTGGTATTTAAAAGGTATTCGCGGTAACGGTAAGGCTCGTAATGCGATCAACCAAACAGAAACTGCGTCAGATCTTCGTGCACTATTAAATGGACTTGTAGAAGAATATGAAGAACGCGAATCTAAATTAATAGTACCAGAAGAGAAAGAATTAATTATTTAATATATTGAATAGACGTCTCATTGCTTGTTTTGAGACGTCTATTTTTCTGCGAACTTTAATTTTTAGAATTGTTAATCATTTCTTCTGTTATGGAAATTAAACCGAAACAGATGATTACGGCAATAAAATTGTGTACAATAGAAATATTATGGACGTAAACGCAACACGGACAATTTAATAAGGAGTGAAACAAGTGTCAAACATAGAAGAATTAAATGATCAGCTTTTGGTGAGACGCCAAAAAATGACAGCTATTCGAGAAAATGGTCAAGATCCATTTGGTAGTCGTTTTGAACGTACGCATTTGTCACCAGAAGTACGTGAACAATTTGCAGATCAAACAAAAGAGCAGCTAGAGGAAAACCTACAAGAGGTGATTATCGCGGGTCGTATTATGACGAAACGTGGTAAAGGAAAAGCTGGCTTTGCACATATTCAAGATCTAGGTGGCCAAATTCAAATTTACGTTCGTCAGGATCACGTTGGCGAAGAAGCATATGAATTATTTAAACAAGCTGACCTAGGAGATATCGTAGGGATTCGTGGTAATGTATTCCGAACACAAGTGGGAGAGCTTTCAGTAAAAGCTGAAGAATTTACATTCTTATCAAAAGCGCTACGCCCTATGCCAGAAAAATTCCATGGCTTACAAGATGTTGAACAACGTTACCGTCAACGTTATTTAGACTTAATGACGAATGAGGATAGTAAAACAACATTCATTACACGTTCTAAAATTATCCGTGCTATTCGCAACTATTTAGATAACGCAGGATATTTAGAAGTAGAAACACCAATGCTTCATACAATAGCTGGTGGTGCAGCGGCTCGTCCATTTATCACACACCACAATGCACTTGATATGGAATTATACATGCGTATCGCTATTGAGCTGCATTTGAAACGTCTAATTGTTGGTGGATTAGAGAAAGTGTATGAAATTGGTCGTGTTTTCCGAAATGAAGGGATCTCAACACGCCACAATCCTGAATTCACAATGATAGAGCTATATGAAGCTTATGCAGACTACAAAGATATTATGTCTCTAACAGAAAACCTTATTGCCCATGTAGCTCAAGAAGTTTTAGGTACTACTACAGTTCAATACGGTGAAGATGAAATTGATCTTGCTGTAGGCTGGAAACGAGTTCATATGGTAGACGCAGTAAAAGAAGCTACAGGTGTAGACTTCTGGCAACCTATGACGAAGGAACAAGCTCAAGCACTTGCTAAAGAGCATGGAGTAGAAGTTAAAGAAACACATGAGGTAGGACATATTATTAACGAGTTCTTCGAGCAAAAGATTGAGGAAACGCTTGTTCAGCCTACATTTGTTTATGGTCATCCAGTAGAAATCTCACCTCTAGCAAAGAAAAACCCAGAGGACGAGCGTTTCACAGACCGTTTCGAACTATTCATCGTTCGACGCGAGCATGCAAATGCCTTTACAGAACTAAATGATCCTATTGACCAACGTGAGCGCTTTGAAGCTCAGTTAGTTGAAAAAGCTGCCGGTAATGATGAAGCACACGAAATGGACAATGATTTCATTGAAGCATTAGAATACGGTATGCCTCCAACAGGTGGATTGGGTATTGGTATCGACCGTTTAATCATGCTTCTTACAAATTCACCATCAATTCGTGACGTATTATTATTCCCAACAATGCGTCATATTACTAAATAGAAAAAAGAATTGCTTTATTCGGGCAATCGTTAATAAGCAGGAGTCGAGGTGCAGGATAAGCACTAAGGCTCCTGTTTTGCATTTGAGCGATGAATTAGTATGACTTGGTTAATGTTCGAAAAGTTTAAATTGAAAAGAATTAAGAAGATAGTTTAAATGGTCAATGAATATAGGGTATACTTTTAGAGTTCTATGATTTGTAGATAAAGTAGAAATAGACATTAACAGAAGTTTTATTGGGGGTTTATAATGAATTATAAAATCATTAACAAACAAGTATTTGAACAGGCGCAGGTACGTTCAGTTTCAGATGTTCCATTAACTGAAGAAGAACTTGAAAATGGTATGAAATTAGCAGTTTCTAAGTTAGATGCGACCCTTACTTTATATTTAGTGGATATAAACGGTCAGAGGAAATTCGACGTCCGTTGGGATGATTCTTCCGAAGTTTTCAGCGGCTGGTATTCAGCGTGGGATAATTTCTCTTGGTGCCTAGATATAGTTGGTAAACAAAACAATTAATTAAAATAGTAGGCTCTTTAATATTGAAGTTTAATTAAGCATCCATTAAAGAGAACATACTATTATACTGATTTCTTTTTCCTTATTACTATGGAGCAGAACAATAAAATGCTGCTTGAGATAAAAAGTGGCGGCGGAGTATGGTGAAAGAATCGGTTCATTAAAAAGGGACAAGCTGGATAGGCAGGGGTCGAGGTGCAAGAGATGCACTTTGGCTCCTGTTTTCAAGATTGTGTATTTGTTAGGGCAATGCGTAAATGATGTGTGAGAAGGCTGTTAGTGTGTTCTAGGTGTGTGAAAGAGTAGCTGGCTGGCACCTTTGATGCCGTATCTTCATTCAGTAAATGTTTTTGTAGCGAAAGTAAGCGTCAATCACAAATGTTTTTTGTAACGTAAGTGAAAATTTCAGTTACTGAAGTCTCCCGCCTCTGTAGATGGTGAGATGAATGCGGATGTGGTCCCTTTGCAGCGGGTGTTCAACCACCTACTGTAATAGAGGAACTCGGTCGAAGAACACAATATGCAAAGCTAAGCGACAGCTACAATTACGCCAAGGCATAATTGATAAAGGACTATATTTTGATTAGAAATAAGGATATTCTTTATTTAGTTTATTGAGATTTATGAGAAAGAGATGTATAGTAAAACAAATAAAGTCGTAGCTAGAAGATTACGAGAGTTATTTAGTGCTCGAAAAATCATAAAATAGCTTACTAATTCAAGATGTTTAAAAAAAGATGATTTTATAGCAAAAAAACACTTGCGGATGTATTGGAATCGTGATAAATTATTACTTGTCGTTAAGACGACGCAAGAAACAAAAACGGATTCAGAAAAACATCGAACAAAGATGTTGACATTGAAATCCGAGAGTGATATTATTTAAGAGTTGTTGCTTTTGAGATGAGATGAAAAACTTCTTAAAAAGAGTTGACAACAAAAAACAAGAAATGTTATACTAATAGAGTTGCTGAAATAAAACGGCAACGAAATGAACCTTGAAAACTGAACAAGCAAAACGTAATCAACAAAGTTTTTAGTAGCTAACCTTGAGTTGGTGAACGAAACAAAATTTTGGACATCAAACATGATGCCAGCAAAACAAT
>NZ_LIYL01000009.1:0-55754 GCF_001278875.1 Lysinibacillus sp. FJAT-14222
TTTTCTGCAGTATATTTAACCATAAAAAACTGCACCTCCAATTGTTAGATGTGTCTAACAATTGGGGCGCAGTTCATGGAGGTCATTTTTTATATTGTCGCTTTATATGTTGAATACAATTGCTATATTGTAGCCATGGAGAATTATTTATTTAATATACGATGTAACACTTGAACAGGTACAAACAAACCAACACGACCGTATGGCTCATGTTTCATCGTTGCAAAGACGATTCCGATAACCTCACCATCGGCATTTATGACAGGACTCCCACTGTTTCCTCGATAAACAGGGGCCTCCATCATCATTACAGGTTCCTGCCAATCCTCAAGAGGGGTTGACTCAAGTAAAGTTCCTTCATTAGCAATGCCCGTAAAAGCTAGTGGATTACCGATGAAATATACATGCTCATTTTTGCTATAGCTAGGATTTTCAGCAAGCGATAGGGAAGGTAGCTCATCACCAGTTACTTGCAATAATGCTAAATCAACATCTGGAAAGCTTTGCAGTAACTTGGCTTCCATTAACCCTTCCTCAGGAAAAATGACTAATAATGTTTGAGCATCTTCTACAACGTGTGCGTTAGTTACAATAAGACCATCAGGAGAAATCGCAAAACCAGTACCTTTACTAGAACCTGTAGAGATTTCTACCACGGCTTTTTTATATGTTTTTATATCTTCTTGCGCTGATAGTTGTGCTGACACCTTTAAAAATTCAATAGCTGGGATGGAGTAAATTTGAAAGATAAGTGCAAATGTATTCAGAAACAACACAAATGCCATACTCCAGACAATCCATTTTACAATTGGTTTTTGTTTTTTTGGCTTTTTACCTTGCTGGTGTTCTTCTTGTTCTTGCGCTAACGCTTTTTGCTGTTCATCGAGGACAAGCTCAATCAATTCTTCTTCCGTCAATTCTTCATCTTTTGTTGACCTATGTATATCATGCATAAAACTACCTCCTTATCCAAAATGAAAAGCGCCCAAGCAGGACGCCTGTGAAGTAATTTTTATTCAATTTTTTGTAGGGTCGACGTGATGACAAACGGTTCCTTGTTATTTGTCTTCATCGTGTCCTCAGTACGGATAAGGCCAATATTTTTTACAAAATATTTCGTTGTCGTCATTGAACCTTCTGAGCGTGTTAGCTTAATAACATCACGATAGACAGTTATTCCAGTAGTGGTAGAAGCCGTAGTCGATTGAATTGTCCAACCATTAAAGCTATTTCCTGCTTTTAAAGGCTTCTGTAAAATTGTTTCGATAACTGGAAAGGATGCTGCTTCTTGTGCTGTAGGAAGGATAGGTTTAGTATTTACAGCCTCCTTATAGATAAGTTCAATCGCCAAATCCGTAATGCGGTAAACCTTTAAAATTGTGACAGCTCCGTTATCTTCCATTTGTGCAATATAATTTGCATCGATGTAGGATGTTTGGAGTGTGAAACTAGCAAATTCATTTCCTTCACCTTGAAAATAAGCAGTCGAACCATCAGGTGGGAAAAAGGATGCGAGTTCGGCTTTTTCGTTTTTTTGTTGTTCAACAGGGTGCTGTTTGACTTCAGGGGCTTTGTCCAGAACAGTTGGTATGAGCTGATCAACAGGCTCTGTATTGTTTTCTTCACTACAGCCAACGAGTAATAATGCAAAAGAAAGTACAAATACATTAAGTCTCAAAAACAAACTCCTTTAGCTATTTTCTTTTATTATACGTGAAGTCCATAGTTTATACGAATATTATGAAAACCAGTTTTCTAGAAAGATAATCTGTTTATTGGTCGCATCGACTCATACCCGTAAGATGATAGACATGGCATGAAGAGGGTGCGTGTGGCAGCAATCAACATCAGCGATGATAGGAATAGCACATCCATCCATCTAGCTGCTCTAGCAACACATCAAAGGGCTTTCTTCCGGAACCTAAATCATCATATTGTTTGTATTTACATAAAATAATCGCAGCAGCTTTGTCAAAAATGCCGTGTAACTTTAGCATGGCAAATTTTTTCTCAATAACAGCAATTGTTTTGGATGTATGTTCAAGAAGTAAAATATCTCCTTCATTAATTTGAGGGAAGTAAGGCGTACCAATAAAGCCATACATCGTATTGATATTTCCACCTATTAAACGACCTTCAGCTATACCAGGTTGTACGGTAATCCATGAATGAGGATGCTGTGTTTTTTTAGTCGATTTTTCTAACCAGTTTAGTCGGTCATCTGTCCAAATAGGTGGGATTGGCATGTTATAGGGAATCGATAATGAATGTAAAAACAAGTCTTCAAAATATTGCTCAGTATATTGGATAAATGTTGGAAATTCTGCAAAGGTAGAAGCAACAGAAGGTCCATAAAAGACGGGAACTCCTGTTAGTTATACCTGTACTTTACGAAAGAGATGTAAAAAAATAGCTGAAATGAATAGTAATAGTAGAGCATAAAATAATAATGTTATGTAAACTTATGTGTGTTGATTAGGAAAAAATAGGTTCATTATTGAGCGATAAAAGGATTTTTTTGTTGCTATTTTGCTAATATATTCCCATTTTAACTGATTGTAGCGTAGGGCTACTCGAGTGCTCCTGTCGCTTCGCTTTCGTCGCAGAGCAAAGCTTCCCGCNAAAAGCTAGCCCGTAGCGGAAATCAGAGCCTTCTAATTAATTAGGGTGGATAAAAATGGTTAATCAACACACCTGGTGTAAACTAATAGATTACTTGTAAGTAAGTTTAGAATTTAATATGATAGAGATGAATTACGAAAATGGGGGGCGTTTAGATGTATAGACAAGTAGATGATTTTTTAAATGAATGGTCAGCATCAGCACAAGGAACTATTCAAGTATTAAAAGCCGTAACGGATGAAAAGCTAGAGCAAAGTATCGTGGAAGGTCACAGTACACTTGGCTGGTTAGGTTGGCATTTAGTTGGTGCTGCTGGTTATTTCAGTTTCTTAGCAGGTTTAAAGGTACCAATGATTCGTCAAGAAGATCCTATCCCATCTACAGCTGCTGAAATTGTAGCTGCTTACGAAAACGTAGCAAATAGTGTGAAAGAAGCAGCGGCAAAGCTATCAGATGAAGAACTGCTGGAGGAAGTAAAGGGCTTTAATGGACCAGCTAAAAGAGGTGCATTATTGCGTGTATTAATCGATCATCAAACGCATCATCGTGGACAAATGACGGTGCTCCTACGTCAAGCGGGCTTACCAGTACCAGGCGTATTGGGACCAACGAAGGAAATGCAATAATTTTAATGTAGCAGATAAACTTCTATCTGCTGCGTTTTTATTTTTGACTATTAGGATAGCTACCTATAAAAAACTGTATTCATAGACATGCTGCAATGCTATACATTTGGCATATCATAGCTCCTTTTTGCTAGCGATAGCTTTGTGAATTTTAGGCTCTAATTGATCCGCCAAATGCTTTAAATCTGACAAAGCTGCTGATTCTTCGTCAGCATTGATATTAGCTGCGAAGCCATCTACATCAACTGTGTCCAGTGCATATGGAATATAATTGCCCTCATATTTAAGCAATCTTGCAACTAGTTTATTTTGTTCATATTCCCAAAGTTTTTGAAATGGCTGGTTTCTCTTGTTTTGAAATAAGGATGATTTCGTATCTAGTCATTTACATCGTTAACTTGATGAGCATGGGGTAGTACCAGCAATAAGGAAATGTCAAGAATAAAAAGGGGCCAACCGACAATCAGAAAAAACATACGCTAAGCAAATTTCAACATAACAAAAGCTGACTTTTCCTTAAATAGACGAATTGTGTTGCTTAATTTTTCAGAATCGATCATGCCAATTTTCCTTGTGGTTAGCTTGTACAGAAACTCATAATTTTTGTTCCGCAAACATACTGGGCTTAATGGATTACTTCACGTTGAATTTTGATTGAATATCTTTCTTCAGCCTTTCTTTGAACGCTTTCTCATTTGTGTTTGTTGGAATGTCCTGTGCATCGCCGCCATCAAGGTTGAACTTACCGTTGTTCATATTGATAATGCTATAGCCGTTCATGCCGTTGTTCTTCAGGAACATGATATAACGCCTGCCTTGCTTCATCTCGCGGTATCCATCTACTGCAACTTTTGTTTGTTGTTTGTCGGCTTCCGTGATGATACTAACTGGTTCAATCACTTGCATTTGTGAGCCGATGTTTATTCCTTCAGGCTGCTTAATTATGCGCTCGACGTTTAGATTCGTTAGCGTATAGAAGTCTTGGATCGTGCCGTCTTCGAACTTCGTCGAGTGATGTTCACGGTTAGCAAAGTCATCTATAGGGGATGCGACGAGAATAATGTCGGCACCTTGGCTGAGCTTTTCTGCCGTTTCATACACAAAATACTTAGCTTGAATATCAACCGTATCAATGCTGTCCGTTGCTGATTCAGTGACAGCAACTGTATTTTGATCAGAATCAGGTGTTGTACTATTTTTAACAAAATTATTATTAACTAAAGATAATATTCCAATAGATACAAGTAAACCAGCAGCTACAACGATACCTTTTACATTTTTTCTTTTTCTACTTCTTTGCCTTTCGTTCTTCGCTTTTAAAATGCCGATTTCACTTCTCTTATGAAGCTCTTTTGGGATATCAATTTTCTCAACCTCTTGTTTTATTTTATTACTCATTAACATCATCTCCTTCAAAATATTTATTTCTAAGTTTCTTTAAAGCTCTATATAAAACCGATTTTGCGGTTCCTAATGGCATATCTAACAGCTCGGCAATTTCTTTAAAGGTATAATTTTGATAAAACCTTAAAAGTACAACACTTTTTTCTTCCATCTCCAAACCATCTATCAAGTCCTGTAGTGATAAAGTAAGAGGAATATCTTCTTCTTCGGTTTCTATAAACTCCTCGTATTCTGATCTTATTAGAACCACCTTTCTATTTTTTTTAATTAAATTGATTGCACAGTTCATCGTAATTTTCATCAGCCAGGTTTTAAAATATTCTGGTTTTTTCAATGTATCTATCTTTTTAAATGATTGATAGGCTACTTCTTGAACTACGTCTAAAGCATCTTCTTTGTTTTTGACATATACATAAGCCATTCGATAAATATCTACTTCATATTGTTGGAAAAGCGATAAAAAGGCTTCGTCATGCCCTTTTTGAGCTTTTTTCACTAATCGTATAATAGTAATTCCCCCCTCTCTTATTTATCCTACCTATTAGACAGCTGAAAGTTCAATTTGGCTTAAACTTTTTTGATTTTTTTATAAATAATGAAGTGAGAGTGTATTAACAGAGCATCCATTTGTATTTGAAGCAGCAGTCATCGGTGTACCAGATAATATACGTGATGAAGCTATTAAAGCGTATGTTATTTTACAAACTGGCGCTATTGTAAGTGAAGAGGCATTGATTGGCGTTGTCGGGAACGTTTAGCGAAATTTAAATAGTGAATGGTATAAAAAATTTGAAGGTAGAGAGAAGGGGCTATATGAAAAATGTGAAGATATTATTAGCAAGTTTAGCAGGATCCATCATTGAGTGGTCGATTTTTATTTGTATGGCTCAACGGGATTAGTTTTTACAACATTATTTTTCCCTTCGACTAATCCAGCAATCTCTATTTTAATCGCATTTGCTACTTTTGGGGCTGGATATGCGGCACGTCCAATTGGAAGTTTAATATTTGGACATATGGGTGACCGTGTTGGAAGGAAAGCCTCGCTTATGCTCACTCTAATAGGAATGGGGGGTAGTTCCTTTTTGATAGGTTTATTACCTACCTATGCACAAATAGGATTACTCGCGCCAACGCTATTAGTAATGTTGAGACTTATTCAAGGGATAGCACTTGGGGGTGAATGGGGTGGTGCAGTGTTACTAGCTACTGAATCGGCTACCAAAGGTGTACGAGGTTTCTTTGGTTCCATTCCACAGCTTTGTGTTAGGGACATTTAGTTTTACAATTATTTCTTCGTTAACGACAGAAGCACAATTTATGGCATGGGGATGGCGTTTACCATTTCTTTTTAGCGCAGTTTTAATCGTATTAGCGATATGGATTCGAAGCGGGATCGAAGAAATACCTGAATTTAAATGCAAGAAGGACAGTGGCGAATTAGCTAAATTACCAATTGTCCAAGTGTTTAAGTATAACAAAAAAGATATTTTCCGCATTATTGGTTTAAAAATAGGGGATGGATTCTTTAATATGTTTTTAATGTCGTTTATTTTGGTGTATGCAACTACGTATATAGGCTATACAAGGGATGTCGCGTTATTTACTCTAACATTAAGCTGTGCAACAATGATTGTCACAATTCCACTTGTTGGGTATTTTTCGGATTTTATAGGTCGGAAGAAAATTTATATTGGTGGACTTATAACAATGTTACTGCTAGCTATTCCATATTTCGTAATGATTCCGATCAATTCAACCTATTTCTTTATGTTGCAAATCATTTTACTTGGTGTCGTATGGGCAGCTATTTTTGCGACTCAAGGTACGTTTTTCTCTGAATTATTCCCGGCGAATGTTCGCTATACGGGGCTATCCTTTGGCTATCAAATCGCCGCTGCGATAGTCGGTTTCGGGCCAATGCTATGGACATCTTTAGCAACTGAATATGGGTCATCACCTTATTTATTTAGGACATTAATGATAGCGGGGCTTCTTTTGTCACTGCTACTTGCAATATTTGCACCTGATACTCGAATGATTACTCAATATGAAGAATCTGTCGAGAATGTACAAGAAGATGAATGCATGTCAGATGCTCAAGTGGAAGTGGCAATGACAACCTCTACAAAGTAATGTTATGAAAGAGTAAGCCATTTATAGAAAAACAGGGTTCTCCTTTTTGAATAGGAGAACCCTGTTTTGATATTAGTTTAAGCCTTGGCTATCTTTCCACTCTAGGAATTCATCATAAGTTAATAGTTTATCTAAAATTGTGCCGTCTTCACGGATTTCGATGACACGGTTCGCAATTGTTTGGATGAACTGATGGTCATGAGATGTAAAGAGCATCGCACCTTTGAAGCGCATAAGTCCTTCGTTTAGTGCTTGAATAGATTCAAGGTCAAGGTGGTTCGTTGGTTCATCTAGTAAAACAACGTTTGCAGTGGCAAGCATCATTTTAGATAGCATACAACGAACTTTTTCGCCTCCTGATAAAACTGAAGGAGATTTTTTCACTTCTTCACCAGAGAATAGCATACGACCTAAGAAGCCGCGTAAGAAGCTTTCTGTTTCATCATCAGGAGAATATTGACGTAACCATTCCACTAATGATTTCTCTGAACCTTCGAAGTATTTATCGTGATCATTTTCAAAGTAGCTTTGGGATGTTGTTACGCCCCATTTGACTGTACCAGCATCTGCTTTTCTTTCGTCCATTAGAATATCAAGAAGAGCCGTTTTTGCCATTGGATTACCAAGTAAAATGATTTTATCCTCTTTGTTCATCGAAAAGCGAATATCTTTAAATAGTGTTTCGCCTTCATTGCTTGCTGAAAGGCCTTCCACTGTTAATACATCATTACCGATTTCACGGCCAGTTTGGAAGTTGATGAATGGATATTTTCGGCTAGAAGGTTTAATGTCGTCAAGCTCGATTTTATCCAACATTTTCTTACGAGAAGTCGCTTGGCTTGATTTCGAAGCGTTCGCAGAGAAACGAGCAACGAATGCTTGTAGCTCTTTAATCTTTTCTTCTTTCTTCTTGTTTTGGTCTGCCATCATTTTTTGTGCTAATTGGCTAGACTCATACCAGAAGTCATAGTTCCCAACATATAATTGGATTTTAGAGAAGTCTAAATCCGCGATATGCGTACACACTTTATTTAAGAAGTGACGGTCATGGGATACGACAATAACCGTATTTTCAAAGTTAATTAAGAATTCTTCTAACCATTGGATTGCTTTTAAGTCAAGGTGGTTGGTAGGCTCATCTAGTAATAGAACGTCTGGTTTACCAAATAGAGCTTGTGCTAATAATACTTTGACTTTGTCAGAACCTTCAAGGTCAGCCATTAGCATATAGTGAAGCTCGTCGCCAATCCCTAACCCGTTTAATAATGTTGCTGCTTCTGAGTCAGCTTCCCAACCATTTAGGTCAGCGAATTCACCCTCTAATTCAGCAGCACGCATGCCATCCTCATCAGAAAAGTCTTCTTTTGCGTAGATAGCGTCTTTTTCAGCTTTTACTTCCCAAAGACGTTTGTTCCCCATAACAACTGTATCTAATACATTGAATTCATCGTATTCAAAGTGGTTTTGTTTAAGGACTGATAAACGTTCGTCCTTACCCATTGATACGTTTCCTTCTTGCGCTTCAATTTCACCAGAAAGAATTTTTAAAAATGTTGATTTACCAGCACCATTTGCCCCGATTAAACCGTAGCAATTCCCCGGTGTGAATTTTATATTTACGTCTTCAAATAGTTTACGATCGCCATAGCGAAGACCTACATTACTTACTTGAATCATGCAAGTTCCTCCTTTTTTCACAATGGCACTAGTATATCATGAAATATGTTCCATAGTCTATAAACATTATTAAATCAACGTTTGCGTAATTTAAATTATTGTTAGGCTTAAGACCTTGCACCAGAAACTACAGATAAATTTAAGTCGAAAAAAGTTTAAATTTACATAAATAGATATTGGATAGATAGAAATGTTAGAAATACCACCGTTTAAGGGGATTCTAGTAAATGTAAATATATGTACTTAAAACTTTACAAACTAACAAGGTGAGTTTTCATAATAACAGTAGCTCTTATAAAACTTCCTTATGTTCATCAGGTAAGATGGAGAGCAAATGGTAAGATGTGTATAGCTCATAACGATTCCTCCGTTTGAATGTTGGTGTGGTAACTACATTCTACACGAGGTCGTTATGGGCTTCCTTTATATTGACTTCTAGATGTTGCACTTAATATTACAATCCGTCATTCAAAAAAGTTAGAAGGGGAGATTATAAATGGTGCTTTATATTGCTGGAATTTTAATAGGAATGTCTCTTGTGCTTGAATTAGGTACAGGAAACTTAGGTCTTATTCGAACTGGTATTATGAACGGTTTTTTTTCCTGCATTCATCTTTTCTCTAGGTTGTGCAGTAGGTGATATGGTATATGCTGTGTTATCAGTATTAGGAATTGCGTTGTTATTACAATCAAGTGTTATTTTTCAGGCGATATTATGGATTGGTGGAACAATTATGCTAAGTTATTTAACATATCAAGCATTTAGAGATTTCATTTATCCTAAATCAATCAAAATGGAAGGGGCCGAGATTGAAAAGAAATCTTTGTGGGGGTACTTTTTTACAGGAATTTGGTTAGTCGTATCTGCTCCAACCACATTAGTCTGGTTTGCAACAGTTGGGGGAAGTGTAGTAGGTACAACCATTGACAGTTCTACTGAGCAAAGCTTATTGCCATTCTTCATGGGATTTACAACAGTTTCGATACTTTGGGGAGCTTTACTTTCTTATTTAAATAGTATAGATGGAATAAAGTAATGGGGGTAAAATTGATGCGAATATTTTCATTTGTATCAGGGTTACTTTTTTTATACTTTTCTTTTTATGTGTTCTTTTATGGTTTTAAAAATATACTGTAGAAAAACTAAATGGGAAATTATTGTGTAAATGAACCAGGCGGCTCATAAGGTGAGTTACCTGGTCTTTTCTGTTGTGGTGAATATTAAAAAGTTTCACGAAATTGCTATGGACCACAAATTGAGAAACAAGTGTGCTCCTCAAAATTTTTTTGCACCCAATGATCTATTCTGTTAAAAAAACGGATGAATTCGATGTCCATTGAAGTATTTAAAGAACATGCCTTCAAAGTGATTTGGTTCCATTGTTCATAGTTAACTGAGTTTGGGCCAAAGTAATTAAAATTCGGTAAAATCTCATCTATATGTAAATGTAAAAAAGCAAATGCTTCTTCTGTTAAAAAAATCGATGATTCATGCCAATGTTCATTTTTAAAATCGCCTCTCATAAATTCAAAAACATCACCCCTTCCATGTGAATTTTGTAAAGTAAATATTTTAATCATTTATTCCTCCAGCGTATGGTTAAGTTATAGAAAGGTACACTTGCATCTATTGTAGTTAATTTTTCATCATAATAAAACAATCATAAAGACCTACAAAAAATTTACAGGTTCTGGTTGCTTCATTGCTACATTATCGACTAGAATGATTATGTATCTTCTTTTTGTTTTAGGTTATACATACATATTTATCGTTTCTTGTGCTCTTAATGCATTTGGATAGTTCTTAAAATTGATATTCTGCTATGCCAACCCCAACGTTTCACCACTACGAATATCAGTATAGGTAACTGTCAGTAGTAGACTATTATTCATCATATTTTCGTGCCACAACGTCCAGAAATGGTACCACTTGTTATAGGAAATGAAAGCCTTCGAACTCGTCAGGTTAAATTCGTTTTAGAAGGATTCAATTTCACCGGCTGCATGAAATCTATTTTGAAGAGTACCTAGACTGAAGCGAACCTCTAGATTTGCTATGAACTCAACGTTGAAATGTAAAACTGTTAATAACTATATAAATAGGTCATGCCAACTCTTTCAAGAGATGAGCATGACTTTAAAATAAGAGATACAGATGGGAATTTTATCAATTGGAGGTATGTTATGGGCAAAGGTTTAGTGTGGTCATCCATTTTAATATTAGTAATTTTACTAGGGATAGGAAGCTATTATTTAATAACAGAGATTAGAAGTGAAATGGCACATAAAAAACTTGTGGAAAACTATGAAAAGCCAATTTCTAAAGAAAATATAAATGAAGAATATGATGTGATTGTCATTGGTGGAGAACCAGAAGGAGTTGCTGCTGCAGTATCATCAGCTCGTAATGGAGCAAAAACACTTCTAGTTGAAAGTCGTGAGGAATTAGGAGGGCTATTTACGTATGGAATGCTAAATTTCCTTGATATACCTCGAAATGACGCTAAACGACCAGTCAGTATGGGTATTTTTAAAGAATGGCACGATCTTGTTAGAGGGAAAGATGCATTTGGAATTTTAGATGCTAAGGCTGCCTTTAAAAAGCTTGTCGATGACGAACCAAATTTAACGCTTTCTGTACAAACAGAAGTCATAAATGCCAATCTTGACAAGAATCAGCTAACATCAGTGAAATTAAAAAATAAATATGGTACGTATGTCGTGAAAGGTAAGGCATTCATTGATGCTACACAGGATGCTGATTTTGCTGCAATGTCAAAAGTTCCTTATTTCATGGGTGGAGAAGATATTGGCATCAAGGATAAAAGAATGGCTGTTACCTTGATGATTCACTTAAAAAATGTTGATTGGGATAAGGTGAAGCAAGCAGCAAACTCAAATACTTTCGGTGGTGCTCACCTAAATGATTCAGTCATGTGGGGGTTTACAAAGCTTCATGATGACTATAAGCCAGTACAAGAAGGTACGAGATTACGAGGCTTGAATTTAGCAAAAGTAGATGATGAATATTATATTAACGCTTTACAAATTTTTGGAATCGATGGTTTGAATGAACGTTCAAAACAGGAAGCAATCGAAAAAGGAAAGAAAGAGACAGAACATATTTTACGTTATTTGCAAGAGAAGTTTCCTGGCTTTGAAAATGCTGAAATTGTGAGTTATCCGGAGGAACTATATGTCAGAGAAACAAGACATATATGGACAGAATACCAATTACCGATGTCCGATGTTTGGAAGAATAGTGATCACTGGGATAGTATTGGCTTGGCTGCGTATCCAGTTGATGTACAAGCACAAACACCTCATGATTATGGATATGTTATTTCGACTCCAAAACAATACGCTATTCCTTTCCGTTCTTTAGTACCCAAAGAAATCGATGGCTTGCTTGTTGTGGGTCGTTCTGCAGGTTATTCATCGCTCGCAGCGGGAAGTGCACGTGTCGTTCCAACGGGTATGGTGACTGGGCAAGCAGCGGGAGTAGCGGCAGCATTAGCGATTAAAGACGACGTAACCTTTAGAGCAATGAGCGAGAACAAAAAACTCATCAATACCTTAAGGGAAGATTTAAAAAAACAAGGGGCTTTTGTAGATCCATTTAATATGGATTATCCATATAAAGGTGAATGGTATGATAAATCCATTCAAACATTAATCAATTCCGGACTCGTTGTTGGTGGTTATTCCAATGACTTACATGTTGAAGATTCAGCAACAAAGATTAAGTTTGCGAAAATGCTAAAAGAAGGCGTTCAACGTGCTTGTCCAGAGAAAATGAAAGCGCTAGGAGACAAGCTGGATACCGTTATCTATAAAGTAGCTAATAAAGAAAGTGGCCCAATTACAAGAGATGAAGTTGCAGAATTCTTGACGGAAGTATTAGTAGGCAAGTCAAGTGCAAACAACTGGGATCTATTGATGGAAAAAGGGGTTATCAGTGAAACATTAGCAAAAAGAATTTCTGAAAACAAGGAACTAAAATTAAAAGAGCTGTATGCCATTATGGCTGATGTCATCCATTATGCAGAAAAGGAACATTCCTCGGAATGTTCCTTTTCCTTATAGTTACTGGCAATTATGATGTAGGTTTAGTAAGACCTTGTGACTCAAAATAGTTTACTAGTGTATCTAAAAAGACCGATATTTGGAATACTGTTGCAGGACCTTTTGTTATGAATTCTTCACCGATAGATAAAGAATTAAATGTTATAATCCTGATCACACGCTCCAATTACAACACGAGCGTTAGTAATACCATCACTAGTAGTTAAAGAACTGTTATTAAATGTTTTCTTCACACCATAATTTACAATGAAATCCAACTCGCCTTTAGTGTTAATAGATAATTCAATTGGTACATTTGAACCTGGTGTTATATCAAATGGTTGTTTAGTATCCGATTGTACTGTATCTTCAGTTAAATCTTTAACGTAAATTAAATATAAAAATTCCTCTTTTAAACATTTCTTATTGGACAATAATCTAGCAACAAATTTATTTTACTAGATTTCGTTAGATGCATACTGGATTTTAATAACGGAAAATGATATAGTAATGAAATATTAATGGAGGTATGTGGAAATTGAAGAAGAGAATGGGTACGTTATTAATGTTGAGTGCTGTTATGTTTTCGGGATGCAATTCAGACAATCAAGAAGAGAATAAACAAGAAAAAACTTCGCAGGAAATGCCAAGTGAACAAGTAACAATACCGCAAGACGCAAAACTGATAGGCTCTTCTGAGAATGGAGAAGTTGAACTATATGCTGAAGCGAACGGCGTAAAGCTGGACTTTAATGGTAAAGTGAAGGATTTTGATTGGACATTTTATGACGATATTCAAACAAAGCCACAAGTATTTTATACGGATGTTACAGGGGATGGAAATGAAGAAGCTGTTATCATCATAAAAACAGGGAACGGTACAGGGTTAGATACTGATGAAATTCATGTCGTGAATAAGGATTTAACAGAAATCAAGGTTCAAGGCTATGAAGATATTGTTGCTAATAATATTGAGTCAAATGTTGTTAAAAATGATAATGGTACATTAGGAATTACTGTTAAAGTTCAAGGAAAAGAACACAACTTTGATTATGAATTCGATCCAGCGCCAGATTTACAACAGGATCAACTTGCTTTTGGTGGCATAATTATTTATTTTCTAGAAAATCAAAAAATAAAATTAAATCTTGTTGGATCTGTCGGAGTATCCCCAACGTATGTAGCTGATTTTAATATCACATATAAATTTGATAGTACTAAGAACGAATTTATTGTTGATCAAATAGAATTTAAACCAGTTAAAAACTAGAAAAAAGCAGACCATATATATAAAGAGAAGCACCCTTTATTGAGGGCACTGAAAAAGTCGATTTGCCACAAAAAAATGTGATGCAAATCGACTTTTTTTGAGTTTGTAAATCCAACAAAAGATAGATTTATAATATAAAAAATGAATTTCTTTAGTTTTTCAGTGCTCTCCCTTTATTGGGGGCTTTTTCCTTTCAATTTTTTCTGAATTAACATTGGAAAAAAACTTATATGGAGGTAATGAGATAGTGAATGATTAGTTTTATCAGTTGTTTCTAGTGCAGTTCAGCTATAACTAAATAGACTGTTGACTTTAAATAACAGCTCCTGTAGAATGTATCAAAATTACAGTTTAAATTCGATGAAAAAGAGAGTAGTTTATGGAGCTATTGGAAAGCGAGTTAGGGATGGTGTGAGCCTAATGCAGGAACCATAAATGAAACGCACTTTGGAGAAGGTTCTCGAACTAGTAGTAGAGAATATCGGGGAGTCACCTCGTTAACAATGGAAAGTGGTCATATGATATGGCAACTAGAGTGGTACCACGGGATAACTATGCTCTCGTCTCTATTTTAGAGACGGGGGCTTTTTTTATTTTTTATAGATTTTGGGAGGAGAATGAGCATGAATACACAAATCGCGAAAAGCATTGCTATGGCATTAAATAACGAACTGACGGTCACTGAAATTCAAAATTTACTAGAAAAACCGAGAAATTTAGACTTAGGAGATGTGGCATTTCCGTGCTTTACATTAGCTAAAAAGTTTGGGAAATCCCCTCAAAGTATCGCCACTGATATTCAAAATAATTTAAGCTGTGACGTCATACAAGAGGTTCAAGTGGTAGGTGGATATGTCAATATATTTTACCATCAGCCAACGATTACACAGCAGGTGCTTAACCAAATAGTAAAAGAAAAAAATTTATATGGAACTCATCAGGCATCAAAGGGAAATGTAGTTTTGGATTTTTCTTCACCTAATATAGCGAAGCCTTTTTCTATGGGCCATTTACGTTCTACAGTGATCGGCAATGCTTTGGCCAACATTGCTGAGAAAATTGGCTATAAAGCAATTCGTATTAATCATTTAGGTGACTGGGGAACACAGTTTGGCAAATTAATCGTAGCCTATAAAAAATGGGGCGATCAGCAAACTATTGAAGCTGCCCCAATAGAGGAACTATTAAAAATATATGTGAAGTTTCATGAAGAAGCGGAGCAGAATGACACCCTCAATGAACAAGCACGTGCCGCATTTAAAGCATTAGAAGATGGGGATGAAGAGGCGTTAGCTCTATGGCGATGGTTTAGAGAGGCATCACTCGAAGAATTCAAGACCATTTATCAACTGCTTGGGATTGCCTTTGATTCATTCGATGGGGAGGCCTTCTACAATGACAAAATGGTTGCTGTTGTCGAGGAGCTGGAAGAAAAAGAGCTGCTTGTTAAATCTGATGGCGCTTATGTCGTTGAAATAGACAATATGCCACCATGTTTAATAACTAAAACAGACGGTGCAACGCTTTATGCTACACGTGATTTAGCAGCTGCTTTTTATCGTCAACAACAATACGATCCTAAAAAAATATTTTATGTTGTAGGGAATGAACAATCTCTTCATTTTAACCAATTATGTAAGGTCATTGAGAAGATGGGATACGATTGGGCAAAAGACTTACAGCATGTGCCTTTTGGGATGATCCTAAAAGAGGGTAAAAAAATGTCAACCCGTAAAGGGAAGATCGTTTTATTAGCAGATGTACTAAAGGAAGCGATTGCTACGGCGAAACGAAATATCGAGGAAAAAAATCCAAAGCTAGAGCATAAAGAGAGCGTCGCACATCAGGTTGGTGTAGGAGCGGTTATTTTTAATGATTTAAAAAATGATCGTCTACATGATATTGAGTTTTCCATTGGAAACATGATGAATTTCGAGGGAGAAACGGGGCCATATATTCAATATACTTATGCACGTATCTCATCTCTTTTAGAAAAATCAGAGGAAAAGAGTAACGAAGTATCTCTCGCAACATTAGGTGAGCAAGCATGGCCAGTTATTTTATTATTGGAACAGTTTCCGAAAGTAATTACCAACGCTTTTGAGCAAGCAGATCCATCACAAATTGCTAAATATGCCTTACAATTAGCGCGTCTATTTAATAAATATTATGCGCAAAATAAAGTATTGGTCGATGACAACCTAAGAAGCTCACGATTAGCATTTTGTCAATGTGTAGCCATTGTTTTAAAAGAATCGCTAGCACTGTTAGGGATTGCTGCACCTAAACATATGTAAGTGGTTATCAAACACAGCTACTTCATCGAGGTAGCTGTGTTTTTCAATCATTTATGGCCGTGAAATTGACCGCAACTAGAAAAGATGGTAAAAAGGAATTCGGAGGTCTGACAATAATGTTAGATTTTAGCGAATTTTTAGACCATGTAATAAGAGAGAAGGTTTTTAGAAGGTATGGAGAAGAAGCAATGGCGTGTTTCCATGGTACTTGTGGTTGTTAGTATTTTTTTCGTTGCGCTCAATATGCGCCCAGCAGTCACAGGAATTGGACCACTATTTAATGTACTTTTGGAGTCGCTCCATGTATCAAATACAAAAATGAGTTATTTAACATCTATTCCGGTGTTTTGTATGGGACTCTTTGCACCATTCGCAGTACCATTACAACGAAAACTCGGAACAAAAACTGCTATCGCGCTCTTAATAATCATCATTGCATTAGCGAATGGGCTACGTTTTTTAAAAGAAAGTTATGTTTTACTTGTTGTCACAAGCTTTGCTGCAGGATTCGCCATTGCGCTTATTGGACCAATGTTAAACGCTTATATAAAGAGGAAATTCCCAAACCGTTTTACTACGGTTGTAGGTATTTATTCATTTGGAATAGGAACAGGGGCAACACTGAGTGCAGCACTCACAGTAACATTTTATAATCGTTTTAATGGGAGCTGGACGATAGCGCTCGGCAGTTGGTCAGTACTAGCAATAATTGCTCTATGCATATGGATACTGGCTATACAAAACGAGGAGGTCGAGCTATCAGATACAGATATAATGCCTGAAAATGTAGCAAGAAATCCGTGGAAAGATGTCCGCGCTTGGACAATATTAATTTATTTTGGCTTACAAACATCGTTGTTCTTCTCAATAATGTCATGGCTAGCACCGATGTTACAGGATAAGGGCTATTCCCTTGTCGCTGCAAGCTCTATGCTAACATTTATGTCCATTGTACAAATGGTAGGAAATATTTTGGTCCCTATACTAATGGAAAAATGGTCGAGTCGAATCAAGTGGCTTTTTTCTTTAGGGATCTTAGGTATTATCGGCTTTGCGCTACTATGGGTAGGCTCCGGTGCTTTATTGTGGATGGCGGTGTTAATAATAGGCGTCGTATTAAGTGGCTTATTTCCAATCGGTTTATTGTTACCATTGGACGAGTCCAAAAATGACGAGGAGGCAAATAGCTGGTCATCTATGGTGCTTTCAGGTGGGTTTATGATCAGCGCTATTATTCCTATACTTATTGGTTATTGCTATGATGTGACTGGTAATCATTCATTTACCTATGCTATTTTTATGACATTGATGCTTGGCATTGTAGTTACTACAATCATTCTAAAGAAAAAATAATGTTGAGGCATGCTAGAAAGCATGTCTTTTTTTATTAATAATATTTTGAGCGCAAATTATAAGTCATTTTTCATAGTAAAACTAAAATAGAGGCGTTTTTTATAGGTATAACGAATTGAATAAAAGGTGGGAGTCGTATTTTCATAACATAGTGCATGTAATAATATTATTATGTAAACTTGAAACGTATAAAAACCTTGTTTATGATAGAAAAGAAGATGTTTAACTTCTTTCACCGGTTGTCCAAACATCCATTGAAAGAAGTTAAAGCCTCCGGCGGATGTCACGAATTCGGAAAAGAGTTCTTTGTGCAAGCACAAGGCCGAATCCGAACACAATTATGCCGAGGCATAATTGATAGAAAGTTTTGGTGAACGTATGCGGAAAAAGATGCTCATTCTTGGAGCAACAGCTTTACTATTAACTGGCTGTGAAAATGAAACAGTGGCGGACATGTTTCAGACTAAAAAGGCCGATGTAAACTCGGAAAAGGTTGTGACGAAACAGGAAGAAAAAATTGTACCAGAAGTAAAAGTAATTGGCGAGAATGGCATTGGTGCAGGGATCATTGTTAAAAAAGAAGACGCTAAGCTTTATATTGTGACAAATGGTGCACTCGTAGCTTCAAAGCCAACTGCGCTCGTACAATTTAATAATGATAAGCTTGCGGAAGGTAATGTACACTATATGTCTACAGCACATAATATCGCCATTTTAGAGGTTACATACAACGCATCGGTAAAGGTGCCGACCGTCTATAACGGGGAATTAAATCAGTTAGCTGTTTATGTCGATAGCTTACCGTACACAATTAAAAAATATAGTGACAGAGTAGCAGCCTATTACATAGATGCACAACAAAACATACCTTTAGGAAGCCCTGTTCTAGGAGCAGAGAATGGTGAAATTGTAGGCATCTATTTTAAACGCCAGCAAAACGGTGTTTCACAGCCGTATATATTGCCATTTAAAGATATTGTGCAGTTATCGGATGAATGGATTGAAGATGGTATGAAGGTAAGTGATCGACTATCTCAATCGAAAAGCTTGTATCCGTATATAGAACAGGGTGACAAAGAAGCAGTCCAAAAAGCTATCGATAAATATGGCAAGAATGTTTTTGCGTATAATGCCGATGAAATAAAGCTATTTTTAAATACTTTTCATAAGCATTTAAAAGCAGCTGTTGAGATACAGGATGCCAGTGTCATGAAACCTTTCGTAGGTACAGACGATTTACAAAGCACATTGGATAATATGGTTGCGTATTATGCCTCCAAACAAGCAAAAATTCATTTTTCCAATACGATGATTAAAAACATCAACATGGAAGGACAAAATATTGTTGTTCGTGCAAAAACGGAATATGTACTAACGAATTCTGCTGGTCAAGAGGCACTTGCGAACTCTATGATGGTATATGAAATAAATAAAAATGAACAGGGCGAGTACAAGTTTATTCGTCTAACAACTGAGGAGTGAAAAGTTGGATGGAGCAAGCAAGACAAATGCTACAACATCATTTTGGCTATGATTCATTTCGCAATGGACAGGCACAAATTATAGAACAAACATTACGAGGTCAATCAAGTCTTTGCGTGATGCCAACTGGCGGAGGTAAATCCATTTGCTATCAAATCCCGGCACTTATGCTAGATGGCCTCACAGTCGTCATATCCCCTTTAATTTCTCTTATGCAAGATCAGGTAGAAGCATTACGTGCCGCAAATATTCCAGCCGCGTATATTAATAGCACCTTATCCGTACAAGAAGTGGATGAAACGATGCAGCTTGCGAGTGCAGGTTATTTAAAGCTACTTTATATTGCGCCAGAGCGATTAGAAAGTGCAACGTTTTTACAGGTATTATCGAATTTATCTGTACCATTGATTGCTGTGGATGAAGCACACTGTATATCACAGTGGGGGCATGATTTTAGACCAAGTTATAGAGCAATCCAAAAATTATTTACATTATGGTCCCAAAAGCCAGCTGTCTTAGCACTGACTGCAACAGCTACACCAGCTGTTTGTGATGATATAAGACAATTACTAGAGATTGACGAGCATTCAACTGTCATTACCGGATTTGCACGCGATAATTTAGCTTTCTCAGTGTTAATTGGTGAAAATAAAGAGCGTTACATTAAAAATTATTTAGTGAAAAATAAAAATGAAGCGGGCATTATTTACGCAGCTACACGAAAGGCTGTAGACGCAATCTATGAGCTTTTAAGTCGCTCGGGAGAATCTGTGGCAAAATATCATGCGGGACTAAAAGAGGACATGCGTATGTCAGAGCAGGAGCGCTTTTTAAAAGATGAGGCGCGCATTATGGTCGCTACCAATGCATTTGGAATGGGGATTGATAAGAGTAATGTACGCTTTGTCATACATTATCAAATGCCGCGCAATATGGAGAGCTATTATCAGGAAGCGGGACGTGCAGGACGTGACGGCTTACCAAGTGCTTGTATTTTACTGTATGCATCAGGCGATGTCCAAACACAACGCTTTTTAATAGAACAGACGCAGGATGAAACACGAATTGCACAAGAATTAGCAAAGCTACAAACGATGGTTGATTATTGCCATACAGAGGGCTGTTTGCAAAATGCTATCTTAACGTATTTTGGCGAAGAAGCAGGAGTACCTTGTAGTCGTTGTGGTAATTGTAATGACGGACGAGAAGTTAAAGATGTGACGGTAGATGTACAAAAGGTGCTAGCCTGTGTTGTTCGAATGGGGCAAAAATTTGGCAAGACGATGGTGGCGCAGGTGCTAATTGGCTCCAAAAATCAAAAGGTCGCTGAATTTGGCTTTGCTCGGTTATCTACCTATGGCATTTTAAAAGGTCAATATTCCTCAAAGGATGTTTTAAGCTTTATTGAGTTTTTAATTGCTGAAGGCTTACTTGCCGTTAAACATGGCACGTTTCCGACCATTTATGTATCAGAGGAAGGTAAAGAGGTTCTACTCGGGAATCGAACAGTTATGCGAAAAGAAGCTGTCACTGTGCGTAAGCTTGTAGACAATGACCCGTTATTCGAGCACTTACGATTACTGCGTAAAGAGATTGCAGATGAAGAAAAGGTACCACCATTTGTTGTGTTCTCTGATAAAACATTACGTGAATTATGTGATAAAAAACCAACGGAGCTTGAAGATTTACGACATGTTAGTGGGATTGGTGAAGTAAAATTCGAAAAATACGGCAAGCGTTTCTTCGATGCACTCCAGTCTTTTTTGAAAACAACAACAAACTAAATGGAAAAGGGAAGTGCTTAATTCAAAAGAATTAGGCACTTCCTTTATATTCGCAAAGTATTACCCCCCGCTATTTCTCCCAAAGCTCGATCAGTCGACCATCAGGATCTTTAATCCAAATAAACTTTCCAAATTCACTAATCTCTTTTTCCTTTACAAGAGGTACACCAATATGTTCAAGATGCTGAATCGTCTCATTTATGTCATGTACTTGGAAATTTAACATCACTTGTTGTTCTGTTGGAAAATAACTGTCTTCTTCGGTAAAGAAAGAAAAGATCGTCTCATTTCCTGATTGGGGTTTAATCACAGTCCCATTCCAATTTTCTATTTCAATCTTCAATACTTCACTGTACCATTTTTTAATAACATCTAGATTCTTTGTTCTCCAAAATATTCCTCCGAAACCTTTTATCATCGTATCTAATTCCTGTCTGTCTTTAAATTTTTTCGTTTTTCAATTTTATGTTTAGTTCCTTCTTCAACTATACCGCTCGAATAGTTTAAGTACAATTTTTCACATCGATTATTTGGGTGGGCTACTTCATGTAAAACGATCGTTAGTTGAAGGATTTGATTTCATATTTATAAGATATATTATCATCTAGAATTGATAATATATCGTCTAAGTCAAAAAGCTGTTCTATGTAGTGTACACCTGCTGAATAGTTATTTTTGATTAACTTATTCCCTAATATTGAGGCTACATTACCTGTTATCTCTGTATTATTTGAACCAAATAATACGGATTCAATAATTCCTTTTTTTCCCTCGATTTCCCCATGTACTTCTGCTTTAATTAAATAATCATTTGAGCCAATATTTAATTTATCAAAAATATGTAAAGCTCCCACAAATATATTTATAAAAATATTTTTAAAGAATTTATATTTTAATAGCTTGAAAGTTCCTACCTTTTTAAGTATAGCTAATTCTTTTGTTGTAAAGTCCGAGTCATAAAAAAAGCGAGAAGATACGTTTTCTAAAGGAAGCGTTTTAGTGAGAATATGTTGGTCAGCCAGATTAAATCTATAAGCAATCCTTTTCCCAAACTTTTTTGGTAACTCTACATATTTACCATCAGTAAAACTACTTACATACTTATTTTGACCATTTTCACATATCGAAAAATTATTATTTATATTATTTAGCAACCATTCTACTCCGTCATTTCCGTGCTTTTCACCAATCCCAAGCATTAAATAAGTGTCCGTACGGTTAACTTTATTAACCTGATTGACTAAATTTTTAACCATTAAATTTGATAAACCTGGAGATAAACCTACCCCCAATACTAATGTTGTTCCCGATTCAATGGCCTTACTATGTAAACTTTCAATTTTTGATAGGATAGTATAGGAAGGGGAAATATCTATATAATTAACTTTATTTTGAATACACATTTCAACGAAATTAGTATCTTTTTGGTCAAGGCACATTATTACTAACTGTGTGTGTGTAAATACTTCATGGGATGTCTCTAAATTATAAATATCTAGTTTCAACGGCAGAACCTTGTCATTCATAGACAAAGAAAACCTTTTTGCCTTTTCAAAATTTCTACCAGCCGCGATAACTTTTCCAGGGTAAATCTGAGATAAAGATTTACAGATTACGGTACCGACTTGACCATAACCGCCGATTACTAAAATATTTTTCACTTGAAAACCACCTTCTCATAGTTTAAAACAACTTACACAATTTTAATAAAATACCCCTGTAGAATAATTAATAGTAATGTTTTATTTTCTCTATCTTAACATAAATATCCATCCATCTTTTTGCAAGGAGAACTAAAATGGAAGTAGGCTAACAAATAAAACACAACTCATTCCCATTTTGTATTTAAGGGAATTACAAATGAGTTAAGAAAAATGAATTTACGTAACAGGTATTTGGCTTTTTTCGTGCGAAGATTTTCCGGAATAATGGCGGTACAGCTAGTAGTACCAAAACAAAAATGAACCCGGAATTGATATTCCGGGCTTGATTCTCACTTACTTATAGTGCTCCATGACACACTGCCTCGCTTCCGCATTGATCTTAAATTTTTAAGACAACTGTGCTTTAGCTTCATTCAGCTTTGATGGTCCTTCTGAGTTACCGGTCAGCCCCACTCATCAGGTTAACCCTCCTTGTCATTGGATTTGAAGTGAAATCTTAAATAGTATAGGCCGTTCATTATTTTTTATACACGTTATTTTAAAACTTCCTTAAAAAAGATGAATTTCAGATGGATCAGAGGTCGTTTTTTATCATACGCTTCAAAGTAGCAAAAAGCCCTTGAGTATATAAATGATTGGTTTTTAACACTAACGATTAATGTAACAAGCATAAAAAAGGTCGAATCCTTAGTATTTTGGAATTCGACTTTTTCTGATTTTTAAAAAATCCATTTCGAACGAGCCCAAGACCTGTATAGATCCTGTTTTTATCGAGAAATACGTTTTTAAAATTAATTTGTAATACGTTATTCTAACTTGGAGATATTAAATTTGAGGTATTTTAAAAACTCTCGAGCTGCCAAAGAAAAATGCTTTTTCTTTGATCGTACCCATCCGAAAGATCGTTGATGAGATTCAAAATTTATTAATGGTATCGGAATAATATCTCCACTATTAACATAATGATCATCTATTAGTGCTATATTCATCAAAAAGCTTATCGCTAAACCATCTGCAACAGCCTTTTTAATGACTTCGGTATTGTTAGAAGTAAATAAAATATTCATGGGTCCGTATTTATTCATAAATATAGAAATGGAATCTTTCCATATTACCCCATCATACATCACTATTGTTTCATTTATTAACTCCTCAGGCGTTATATAATCACTGAATGCATATGGAGAATGTTTACTGACACATACCATAATTTTTCCCTCTAATAAGGTTTCGAAAATCAGCTCTTCATGTGCATTCCAATCGATTCCATCAAGCATAGATAATCCGATGTCAATCCTTCCTTGTAGAACATCTTCAATAATATTGGGTGACTTTTTTTCTGTCATGAGAATACGAAAGTTAGGATAGTCTTTTTTAAAGTTAGCTAACGTTCCAAGTAAAATTGGTAGGAAAAAGCTAGGGCTGGCCGATAAATTTAATTCTCCGTTTATTAATGATGCTTGCTCTTGCGCTTCTTCTTGTATTTCTTCAATCTTCACGGCAATTTCATACGCTTTTTTAATAATGTTTTTACCCTCTGCGGTAGGCTGGGCGCCTAACCGTGATCGTGTAAACAATTGAATTCGTAATTCTTGCTCAAAACTGGTAATTGCCTTACTAATGGTCGATTGTGAAACATGAAGGTTTTGGGCAGCGACGGAAATTGAACGCGTTTTAGCTACTTCAACAATATATTTTAATTGCTCTAAATGCACAACGTTACCCCCTTTTATATGAATTTCATTCAAGTTTATATGATATATTACCATTTTACTTTACCTACAACCATATATAAAATAATTATCAAGAATATTATAACTATTCTAAAAACAGGTAGATGAAACCGCTTTCTAATTTAGAAGGAATGTGTTTTGGAGGGGAGTAAAGTATGCATGAAACAGTACAAATCGAAAATATTCAACATTTAAAAGAGAGGCTACTTGAGTTCATTTACAACGAGTTGTTACCGTTTGAAAGTGAACATGGAATTGATTCAGAAAAAGAGATTTCAATGGAACAGATTAAATGGGTCAGAAAGCGATCAAAGGAGCTCGGATTTTATGGTATCAACCTTCCTAAGGAGGTAGGGGGACAGTCACTTAGCCTAAAAGGGCTATGTATCCTAAAAGAAGAACTGGCAAAATCAGGGGCGGCTTTATGGGGGCATGTTTTAGGTGAAATAGGGGGACCTTTACGCATTGGTCAGATGTTAAAAATATTTACGCCGGATCAAATAACAAAATATGTAATGCCAGTGATTAATGCTGAAGCGGGATGCTGCTTTGCGTTATCAGAACCTGGGGCAGGATCCGATGTCCGTGCTATTCAAACCACGGCAGTACGCGAAGGTGATAATTATATATTACATGGTAAAAAGCATTTTATTAGCGCTGCTCCATATGCAGATTGGGGTATTGTTTTGGCGAAGGAGATTGTGGATCCAGCTAGTGAAAGAGTAACTGCTTTTATTGTAGAAAAACAAGCAGAGGGAAGACCAGGGTTTGAATTAGGAAACATTCAGGTTCCAATTTCCGGAGAAAGGAGCACGGCCGAGCTAATCTTTAATTATTGCCGAGTGCCATCTGCCAATATTCTCGGTCAAACGGGCAAGGGGTTAATGCTCGGACTCGGCAGAATCAATGAAAATAGGGCTTCGTGGGGAGCTACCTATCTTGGCGTAGCACAACGGCTATTGGACTTATCTATCGATCATGCCAAACAGCGGATTCAGTTTGGACGTCCAATTGGAGAATTTCAAGCAATTCAACATATGTTAGCGGAGATGGGGACTGAAATATACGCGGCACGTTGCATGCTCTACGATGTGATCGAAAAGATTGACCACGGTGAAGATGTAAGAGGGAATGCATCAATGGTTAAATTGTATTCCTCTGAGGTTGCTAATCGAGTTGCCGACAAGGCTGTTCAAATCTTTGGCGGACAAGGGTTAATGAAAGGACACCCTGTCGAGAAAATGTACAGAGACGTACGAATGTTTAGGATTCTGACTGGTACATCTGAAATTCAGAAAAACATGATTGCCAAAGAACTGCTGAATAAATAAAAGAAAAAAGCATAGCCGATTCTACTATACATTCTGGGATATTCGGAGTTTCAAATTGGAAACAACTATTTTTAACAATTATTATTGTATTTTACTAGAGAGAGGAAGTTTTCATGGATACTTTAACTTTTCAGGCTTTTCTGTTCAATAGTATAAATAAATTTGATTACCAGCCGGCACTTACTTGTGTTGATACAGATGAAACTATTACTTACAAGGAATTACGAGCTAATGCTGAGGAGGTAGCGAGCCAGTTAATACGTCTTGGTGTACAAATTGGAAGGCATGTTGCGGTTTTGATTCCAAATAGTATTGAAAATGTCGTATATAATCTTGGTGTAAGTCGATGTGGGGCAACCGTCGTCCCATTAAATGATAAGCTCGGTGTTAGAGAGATCGAGTTTATCTTGAGAGATGCCGAGCCCGAAGTTGTTATTATGGCAACTCAGAAGCATGTAGAATCTGTCCTTAACTATCAAAAAGAGGCAGGTAAAAACAATGTAACAGTTATTGGTCTGCCAGGCTTTGGTGTTGAATACCCAGAAGAATTTTATTCTATTGATTTAGATGATAAAAAAGGTAGCGTTGCGTTCCCTGTTGCCTCATTAGAGGACTTAGCAATTATATCGTATACAGGTGGTACAACAGGGACGCCAAAAGGGGTCATGCACTCTCAACAGGGGTTTGGGTCCTCACTCATGGCTTCATGTATGGAATATCCTTACGATGACCAAGAAAAGGTTTTGTTTTGTACACCTATTATTCATGCTGCAGGTGTGCTACTACAGAGGTCATTAGCATCTGGATGTCATGTGTATATCATGAAGGCATTTCATCCAGAAGTATTTATGCAGATTGTACAAACAGAACGGATTACAAGCACCTTTGTGGTTCCAACTATTATTTACCGATTGATTGATGAGGCCAAGAAAAAAAGCTATGACGTGAGCTCATTGCGTAATATAAATTATGGTTCATCGCCTATTTCTTCAGAACGTCTGAAAGAAGCATTTGAAATCTTTGGTCCTATTTTTAGACAGCAGTATGGGATGACTGAATGCAGTATTGTCATTGCGAGACTTACAAAAAGCGATCACCTCTTTGCTTATGAGAACAATCTTGAAGTGTTAAAAAGCTGCGGAAAACCGTGTATGCTCACTCAAATTCGTTTGGTTGACGCTAATGGGCGAGACGTGGAACCATTACAACCGGGAGAAATTGCTGTCAAAACCCCTTCTGTCTCCGTTGGGTATTACAAAAGACCAGACCTGACAGCAGAGGCATATCGTGATGGCTGGTTCTTTACGGGTGATATCGGAAAACTGGATGAACAAGGATATCTTCATATTGTCGAACGTAAAAAGGATTTGATCATTTCTGGCGGTTTCAATGTATACCCCGCTGAAGTAGAAAGGATCGTGAACCAGCACCCTAAGGTGGCAATGAGCGCTTGCATAGGCATACCGCATAACGATTGGGGTGAGGCGGTCTGTATATTTGCTGTGCTGCGTAAGGGTGAAACTTGTAAGAAGGAAGAATTAATCGAGTATTGTAAAGAACGTACTTCTATTTATATGGTTCCAAAAGAGGTATTTTTTGAGACGTCATTACCGTTAACAATGGTAGGGAAGATTGATAAGAAAGAGCTAAGAAAACCTTTCTGGGAAGGAACAGCACGTTTGGTGAATTAGAAAGATGCAATTAGATTTTTTACCATCAATTCGGTTGGTATTTTCAAATAAAAAATAAAAGTCCTAATAAATGGTGTTTTTGAAATTTGTTAAGTTAGGTTATGATTACGACCATTAAAGGAATACCGCAAAGGGTACGAATCATATAACGATACTTCAAAAAGGAGTGAATAAAAATGCAAGTATATGCTGCTGATAAAAAGCGTAAATCCATTATAATCATTTTACTATTTATTGGGATGGTATTAAGTTACATTGATAAAACATCAATGAACATAGCCATCATTCCAATTCAGAAAGCATTGGACCTTAACTCTTTTGAATCCGGTTTGGTTTTAAGTATCTTCTTTTTCAGCTACGCTCTGATGCACCCAATAGGAGGGTGGCTTACCGATAAGTATGGTGCACGTAATGTGTTGGTCTTTTCCATCTTAGGATTTTCGCTCTTTACGGCACTTACAAGTCTTGCCTGGTCATTTATTTCACTACTTTTAATTCGTTTCCTGTTTGGTATAGCGGAAGGCAGTGTCTTTCCTGCCAGTATGAAATCGATTTCTGACAACTTTAGCGAAAATGAAAGAGGAAGGGCCAGTTCATTCTTTCTATCTGCACAAACGGCAGGTGGTGTCATAGGTTCCGTTGCAATAGGTTTTTTGTTGGTTTTCTTTGAGTGGAGATGGATGTTTGTAAGCATTGGGATTTTAGGAGTTTTTATAGCGTGGGCCAGTTGGATCTATTTGAAATCTCCAGAAGATAACCAAATAAATAATAAAGAACAAAATAAAAATAAGATTCCTTACAAAATGGTATTTAAAACCGATAATTTTTGGAATTTCTTCTTTACGAAATTTTTTTCTAATATCGTGAATTGGGGGATGATTACCTGGATGCCGTCTTATTTGGTAAGTAAAGGTTTGGACTTGTTATCTGCAAGTGTCTTGATGGCCATCCCCTATGTTGCTTCCTTTATCATGTTTAATGTAAGCGGCTTGATTTTAGATAAGTATATGGCTGGAAGAGAAAAATACCTAGCAATCGGAGGATTACTATCTTCCAGTGTCTTTCTATTTTTGATGTTCAATGCAACGTCTGTCGCTCTTGGGATTGTTTATTTGACCTTTAATGCTATCTCAATCTCTTTTATCGGAACAGCATTATACACAATGATTATTAAGTATTCAGGTAAGGAATTAACGGGGTCTGTGACAGGATTTGTTTCCTTTGGCGGACAGATTGCCGGGGGGATCTCACCAATGGTCATTGGGTTTGTTCTTACTATTTTCAACGGATCTTATACGGCTGTTTTTTGGTTTTTAATCGCTGCTGCATTGGCAGGGGCAATTGCAGCACTAACGATTAGAAATAAAGGTAAAGAATCAAAAGAAGATGTGCTTATAGAGCCTTCTTTTTAATGAAGGAGAGATTGTCATGCAGAACTTAACAAATAAAATGCAAGCTTTTCCGCCAAATTCAGCAGATATCGTGACAAAGGATAATTGGCTTACTTCAATAAAAAATTTGCAAGGGTATTGTCATATCGGTGAATTGAGTCCTTGCCGTATTATCTGGAGAGGAAGCCAGAAGCCCTCCCTATTATCATACGCTAAAGATTCATTAGATCTGGAAAATATATACGTGAATAAGGATGAAAATGTGTTATCGTATCTTGAAAGAACGAATACAGATGCTTTTTTAGTGTTGCATAAAGGAAAAGTTTTGTACGAAAACTATTTTAATGGCTATAAATCGTATCAGCCTCATGCGTTGAACTCTGCTACAAAGTCATTTGTTGGATTGATTGTTAGTTTACTTGCTGATGAAGGGTTATTGAATTTAAATAAAAGGGCCTCCTTCTACATTCCTGAATTAGAAGGAACAGGACTTGGTGATGGAACTGTTCAGCAATTGCTTGATATGCAAGTCCCTGTGAAATATATGGAAGCAAACACGCCAATGGGAATAGGCCGTGGGACACCAATTTTTATTGCATCTGGCTCAATACCAAAACCTGATAACTATAATGGACCGGAAAACCTATACGAATTTATGATATCAAGCAAAAAAGATATACCACCTGGTACTGTATTTAAGTATGAAAATGGGCAAACAGAAACGTTGGGCTGGATTATCAAACGCTTAACAGGAAAAAATTTAGCAGAATTAATTCAAGAATTGATATGGTCTAAATTGGGTGCAGAAGAAAATGCCTTGATGCACTTAGATCAAATCGGTACAGACATAGCCAGTGGTGGAATGCGGGCTACATTGCGAGACTTGGTACGTTTTGGGGATATGATGTGCAACGATGGTTACTATAATGGCCAACAAATTATTCCGGAGCATATAATTAGGGGAATTCAAAAGGGTGGGGACCCAAAATTTCTTGCGGGAAGTACTCATAATTATCTTTCAGGATTCTCCTATCATAATCAATGGTGGGTTAGCCATGATCGATATGGGGGATATTCAGCTCGAGGAAAGTTTGACCAGCGAATACACATTGCATCAAAAGCTGATACAGTCATTGTAAAATTATCTTCTTATCATTCGCCTAAATCAGAAGGAATAGATGTGTATAAAGCGATAATAGAGTATCTAGTAAAGCAATAACATCAGGGCTGCCCAGAAGAGCTTGAATTTTATAAAGGCACTACCTAACAGTTACGTTCACAGAATACGAGACTTTCAAAAAAGGGATAGGGAAGGGTTACGGTTTATGGAGGCATTAAATAACTGGAAAGAAGAAACAGGCGATAGTGTAAAATATGCACAGCAGCATTTAGCGAATGAAAGAACTTATTTAGCGTGGATACGGACTAGTATATCTATTGTCGGTGTAGGGTTTTTGACCACTTCTTTGCATTTTACGATTAAAATTAACGCGAATGAATATATTCATATCGTAGCGATATGCCTTGGCATCTTCGCCTGTTTCGTTGGTTTTATAATAGGAGGTTTGGCTACTTTTCAATATTCAAGGAAAAGGAAAGAAATCCAGGATGGTATATTTAATCCTTCAAATCGTTGTATTTTTATTACTTCGTCACTTTTCTCCATCTTAATTTTCATTATTTTTATGTATCTTTCTTTCTTATTATTTCTGTAATCTATAAATAGCTCGCAATTAATAAACATCAGTACGCTGACGCTAAAACAAATTTTATCTTACTAAAAAACACGTATTTTGACTAAACCAAAATACGTGTTTTTTAGTATGCTATTGATGAAGGAATTGCTCTAATTTTCCCAATGCTCAGTGATGAACTGATCTCGACCTGAAAGCGCTCGGTCCTTCTGATAATGCTCCGACTCTTTTTGATAATAGTCCTGATGATAATCTTCTGCAGGGTAGAAGTGCTTGGCATCGCGAATTGTGGTTACAATAGGTTTATCAAAGCGACCACTTTTCGCAAGCTTCTCCTTGGAAGCTTCTGCAATTCGCTTTTGCTCTTCTGAATAGGTGAAAATAGCCGTCGTGTATGATTCACCACGGTCATGGAATTGGCCATAGGCATCCGTTGGGTCGATTTGCATCCAGTAGATATCAAGGAGCTGCTCATAACTAAAAACGCTAGGATCGAATTCAATTTCGACTACTTCTAAATGGCCAGAAGTACCTTTTTTTACATCTTCATAAGTAGGGTTTTCTAAATGGCCACCCATGTAGCCCGAAGTGACCTTATGTATACCATCCCATTCAACAAATGGCTTTACCATACACCAAAAACAACCGCCAGCAAATGAAGCTTTCTCAATCATGTTCATCATCCTTTCTTTCGTGAAAATATTATAGCATTATTTTGTTCATTACTGGCAAATAGGGTGTAAAATAACTAATAAATAGATATTGAGAGGATTCGTAACATAATATAAAATGAAACTTTCCTTAAGATGAATCGTTAAATTAACTATAAAAAATAGAGGAGTTATTATTATGGAAGAGCAAGAATATTCAAGACGCTCACAACGTCCCCCAAAACGCCGATTGCGTAAAGGGAGAGCATTGTTCACATTGTTATTACTTTTTGTCATTGTTATTGTGGGTTATTCCGTTATGCAATATCGAAGTGGGCTAGAATTGGCAAACGATACAAAGGTAGCCCAGGAGGATTTCAGTGGCGATACAGTAAAAGATGATGTTGAAAACTATTTATTATTAGGAGTCGATACTCGTGGTGAAGAAAAATCACGTACAGATACAATGATGGTATTATCTTGGAATAAGAAAACAAATGATATTAAACTCGTCTCCTTCATGCGAGATATTTATGCGGAAATTCCAGGTTACCAATCCTATAAGCTTAATACGGCTTACTATTTAGACGGTGTTCAATTATTAAAGGAAACGATCAGCAATATGTTTGGTCTTCCAATTCATCATTATGCTATTATCGATTTTAAAAATTTCGAATCACTTGTAGATATTTTAGCGCCAAATGGAGTTGAAATCGATGTAGAAAAGGATATGTCCGAAAATATTGGCGTTTCATTGAAGCAAGGTGTGCATAACTTAAACGGTAAAGAATTACTTGGCTATGCTCGATTCCGCCACGATGCTGAAGGGGATTTTGGTCGGGTAGCACGTCAGCAAAAAGTTATCGAAGCATTAAAGAATGAAATTTTAGCGCCTCAAAATATGTTGAACTTACCAAAATTCGTTGGTGCAGCACAAGGCTATGTAACAACAGACTATTCATCTGCAGGAGAAATTCAGCAAGTGCTTAAAATGGTGTCAAAAGGTAAAGTCAAAATAGAAAAAGCAACTATACCAATTGAAGGCAGTTATAGTTTCAAAAACTTTAGTCATGCTGGCGATTCAATTGTTATTGATGTAGAGAAAAACAAAGCATTTTTACGTGATTTTTTAGGCATTTCCTTGGAGTGATGTTTCGCAAAATCCAACTTTATCCTGTAATATAAAGGTATAGGATTTGTATTGGAGTGAGTATATGGAAAAAGAAAGACCAAAAGAGCGGTCGAATTTCTTTTCAACGAAATTTATTCGCTTTTTAGGTGGTAAAAATTTATTTTTTATACTGCTTATTTTATTATTATCGGCATGCGTTATTTTCATGTTTCAAAAAGTTTCCTTTATATTTACCCCGCTAAAAGTTTTATTTGAGGTGGTTATTCTACCTGGGGTACTTGCCATTATCGGGTATTATTTATTACGCCCATTATTAGGGCTTTTAGAAAGATGGCGTATCCCAAGAGTTTGGGGTATTTTTCTTCTATATATCGCTGTAATTGGCATAATAACGTTATTAGTAGTACTTGTCTATCCATTTTTACGTGATCAATTCACTAATTTAGCGCAGGAATTTCCAGGATACTTTATGGCGCTAACACAAAATGTTGTCGATTACTTAAACAATTCACGCTTCAATGAGTATTTGGATAAAATAGGCTTTAACTATGACGAGGTTGTCAAGAATTTTACAACGGATATGTTTGAAACGGTAAAAGATACGGCTACGAATTTAGCACAAGGTGTGGCATCCGGTATTACTGGCTTCCTTTCTACCTTAACAGGAATTGTTCTATCATTAGTGACAGTGCCATTTATTTTATTTTACTTACTTAAAGATGGTAAAAAACTACCGAGCTTTATTTTAAAAATGTGCCCGCCACGCATGCGTAAAGAAGTGCATGCAATTTTGCACGATATGGACAAGCAAATTAGTTCTTACATACAGGGGCAAATTTTAGTGTCAATGTGTATCGGTGCTATGGTGACAATCGGATTTTTAATTATCGGTATGAAATATGCCTTATTGCTTGGGTTCCTTGCGATGATTACGAGTGTGGTTCCTTACTTAGGGCCGGTTATTGCGATTACACCAGCTGTCATTATCGCTCTTGTTACATCACCGTTTATGCTTATTAAGCTAGCCATTGTATGGACGGTAGTACAGCTGATTGAAGGGAAATTCATTTCTCCTCAAATTATGGGTAAATCACTTAGTATCCATCCAATTACAATAATTTTCGTTTTATTAACGGCTGGTTCTTTATTTGGCGTACCTGGTGTTATTTTAGGGATTCCAGGCTATGCTATCTTAAAAGTGCTTGTGACACATTTATTTAATCTATTCAAACAGCGTTATAATCGATATGAGGATGAAGATCATCAAAAATATGAAGTGTAAGAAGAGACAGCTATTGCGAAAGTGCAGTAGCTGTTTTTTCATAGGGCTATTTTTAACTTAAAGTTGAAGCAACGTAAAATCAAAGCTAAAAAGCATGGAATTAGTAAGCACGAAGTCTACGTATTTGTTGCAAGAGATAGAACGGTGTCTTCAGTTTTAAGGTCGTGGTGATCGATTATAATAAAGATTGATAAAAATCATCTCTTTAGTTATTCTTTGAGATGATTTTTTTATTGGACATTTATGTTAATATCGCTATGAAGATCTATAATATTATTTGTAAAGATGGTGAAATGATGGAACAATTGCTAAAGGAAATGTTGTCTCCGAGCAATCAATATAAAGTTCAAATTATTAAACGTAAGGATGGTCTTTATACTACAGAAGTATATATGTGGCAAGAAGACAGCGGATATGAGTATTGGAGTCCTATTAAAAAAGGATTGACTTTGATTGAGACGGAGGAAAGTGCAGTGATATTGGCCATTGAACATTTAAGAGAATACTCTGGTGAAATTATCAATCTTTAGTTACTTTACTAATGGGTGCGTTTCTAAAACAAGTGAAGACGTAACGGTGCAGTTATTTGAAGAAAGGTATTAAATTATAAGGAGTGATGATTGGGTAGATTTGGTATTTATTCGTCCCGGTCAAGGAGAACATGCATTATATATACCAAAAGTTTACAGATAAAGATGAACAACTTGTTAAATTATCGAACGAAAACGGTCAAGAAGGTATTTGATAAACGAAAGAAATCAATCCGTATACTGCCTTTAAATGTAAAGAATATAGTGGCTTACTCATTCATGATCGTGACGAGGCAACAATGCTTCAATTTTTCTCATTAGTTGATTTACCAAAAAACATTAGTCCACCTGATAAACCGATACTTGAAGATTACATAGTAAGCTATAGCAAAAACCCTTCCAACAAGTAAGTTAGAAGGGTCTTCATTTTGTTTACATGATTAATTTTTTGGCGTTACTTGCACTTGTGCTAAGCGGTCAATAGCTTCCTGTAACAATTCTTTTGGTTGAACTAACGCTAAACGTAAATAACCTTGTCCAGCCGAGCCAAATACTGTACCAGGAACTGTCACAATGCCAGCCTGTTCAATTAGTTTAAAGGCTAGATCTGTACAGTCAATATCGTACGGATATTTTGCCCATACGAACATGCCACCATTTGAAGGGGCTGCATCCCATCCTAATTCACGTAAGCCGTTCATTAGTGTTTTATGGCGTTCTGAGAATGTTTC
The DNA here is from genome assembly GCF_001278875.1 of Lysinibacillus sp. FJAT-14222. Taxonomy (NCBI): domain Bacteria; kingdom Bacillati; phylum Bacillota; class Bacilli; order Caryophanales; family Bacillaceae; genus Lysinibacillus; species Lysinibacillus sp. FJAT-14222. The sequence goes on from NZ_LIYL01000009.1 coordinate 34,546, forward strand.
ACGTAGGCTTGCTGTAATTTCCTCTGCGTTATCAAGTGCTACGACCGCAGCATCTTGAATTGGCTCGAAAATACCGAAATCTAAATTTGATTTTAATTGCTTTAATATTGTAATCATCTCTGCGTTGCCCGCAATATAAGCGATACGTGTTCCAGCAAGGCTAAAGCTTTTCGATAAGGAGTTAATTTCCATACCAACTTCTTTTGCTCCAGGAGCGGCTAAGAAGCTAATTGGGCCATCACCTGTAAAGTAGAACTCAGAGTAAGCCGCATCATGTAGAACGATGATGTTGTATTTTTTAGCAAAGGCAATGACTTTTTCAAAATAGGCTAATGAAGGCATTGCTGGTACTGGATTACCTGGTAAGTTTAAAATCAGTAGCTTTGCTTTTTGAGCAATTTCTTCAGGCACAGCATCTAAATCTGGTAAATAGTCGTTGTCAGCTGTTTGTGGCATGTAGTAAGGCGTTGCGCCTGCTAGATGAATCCCTGCATCATAGGCAACGTAAGCTGGGTTTGTGGATAAGACGATATCTCCGGGGTCACAAAAGGCAATTGGTAAATGCACTAAGCCCTCTTGAGAGCCAATCGTTTGAATGATTTCAGAAGCGGGATCTAAATCTACATTGCTACGACGTTTATAATAGCGGCTAACAGCTTCATAAAAACGTTGTGTGCCCGTTAAAGTATAGCCATAGGATTCTGCTAAACCCGCTCTATAGGATAAATGCTCGCGAATTTTAGCGTGGGGGGGAAGGTCTGGACTACCTAAGCTTAGGTCGATCATTGTCATCCCTTTAGCTTGCTGTTGTTTGGCAAAGTTTTTTAAATCTCCGAAAATTGCTGGTGTAAATAATGACATTTTTTTAGATGGTACGATTTTCAAACGAGTACACTCCTTATAGTTGTATAACAGAATAGTAGTTCACATTTTATCATACTAAAACACATAAAGGGAAAGTTATTCTGAAAAAAGAATATATTTCAATAATGGAGAAGATGTGTGCGTAGACTAGCGGAAATGTTTTAGCTAATGATGGAAATAATAATTTTGACGGAAAATAAGTAGCATTTCTGCTATCATAATAAAATGGAAGGGGGCTGATAGGAATGAATGTTTATTCTTTAAGTGGTCCAAGTGGAACAGGGAAAAGTACAAGCGCACTTGTTTTCGCCCATAAAATCGGGGTAGAGGCTCTTATTGATGATGGTCTTCTAATTGTTAATGGTGTGAAAGTAGCAGGAATCTCCGCAAAATTTGAGAAAAATACGATAACAGCCGTTCGTCGAGCCATTTTTACAGATGATACCCACCGTGAGGAAGTAAAAAAAGCACTTGATACATATAAGGTACAGTCGATTTTACTGATCGGAACGTCCGATAAAATGACAAAGACGATAGCTCGACAGCTTGAGCTTGGTCCAATCGATAAATATTACTATGTTGAGGAAGTGCGTTCCCAAAAAGAAATTGCAAAAGCACGCTTTATTCGACAGACGCAGGGGAAGCATGTCATGCCAATACCTTATCGCCAAGTCGAACAAAATTTTTTTAAACTGTTAGTACAAAAAGGCAAGGAGATTTTTTCTTCAAAGCGTGAAAAAATAGGTGAGACAACGATTGTGCGCCCTGATTTTCAACAGGAATATATAGAGATTCGCAAGCATGTTTATGTGCAGCTTTTAACGTATTGCTGTGCAAAACAAGATATCGTACACAAGGTTGAGCAAGTTCAATTTGTATTAGGTGAGCTAGCGCAAGCAACGATTACACTACAGCTAAAGCTACCAATTAATTATTCATTACCGGATCGATTGTATGAATTACAGCAAACGTTGCAGGCAGAATTTAATCAGCATTTTGGATATGAATTAGATGCGATTCATCTTCACATTAAGTCGGTAGTTCTTAAACGTAAATCATAAAAAACAGGTACTCCATTCGCAAGATAGGCGAGCAGAGTACCTGTTTTTTATTTTGATTGACGTGTAAAGTGAGGCTGACGTTTTTCTACAAAGGCACGGCAGCCTTCTGCAAAATCCTTTCCTACAAACGGTGTTGAACCTTCCCATAATGTTGGTACACTGTCCACACATTCTTGAACAGATTGCTTCACGGCTAGTAAGGATTCAGGTGACATTCCAGCAACAAGCTTACCCATGCGAATCATGTATTTATTTAAATCTTTTTCAGCTACTAAATAGTTGAGCATGCCAAGCTTAAAGGCTTCCTCGGCTTTAAACATGCGCCCCGTAAATACTAAATCCTTCGTTGTAGAAGGGCCTACAAGTTGAACTAAACGCTGTGCAAATTTGTTATTTAAGGTGATTCCTAATTTACCGACAGGGATACCGAGCTTTGCTTTCTCGGAGCCAATGCGGATATCACAGGCTAATGCAAGCTCTAAGCCAGCACCCATTGCGGGACCATTAATCACGCCAATTGTTGGAATTGGTAAACGCTCAATAGTGGAGATCGTTTTTTCCATATGTACAAAGGCTTTTTCGGCTTTATCAAGTGAAATGGCGTTAAATTCTTTAATATCAGAGCCGGCAGTAAAGTTTTCGCCAGATCCGCGTAAAATCAAAACTTTATTTTTCGGATTATCTAATACTTGCAGGGCAATTTTCGCTAATTGATCCCACATATTTGCTGTTAGTGCATTTTTGGCCTGTGGGCGATGGATCGTAATAATCGCAAGCCCAGCTGTTTCTTGATAAATAATTTTTGCGTCTTCTGCTTCAAGTCGAGTTGTTTTTACTTGCATACTTGAACAGCCCCCTATGTTAAAAGTTAATACACTTATTATATAACACAAACGGCAATAAACACTAAATTATACGAATTTTCATGTAAATTAGCCCTGTTATACAAGAATAGGGCCTTATTAAAGAAATTGTACTACAACAGGGTGAGGGAAATTACTATTGTAAGAAAACAAAAGATATGAGACACTGCTATCGGAACGTTTGTTTCTTCATTGTAAAAGGAGCATTTGAACACTGGAAGCGGGATCGTGTATGAAGTATACAGATTATCCGACATTACTATTTATATAAATAAAATAAACCTACGCACCCAAAATATAGTAAAATATAGTTAAAACACGCACAGTTAACAAGGAGGGAGCTAGATGGTCACACTGAAGGAAGCATGGAACAGCTATTTATTACTTTTACAGTCTTTAAAGAAAAGTGCTGCAACCAAAAAGCAGTACAATCTAGATGGACATCAATTTTTAGCGTTTGCTCATGAAAAAAACTACTTGTTTGTGGATCATCAATTAAAAGAATTGTTATTTATATATAGTAATTATCTGAAGGAAACCTACGAAAATATCAACACATTTAATCATAAAATTGCTACATTGCGAGGCTTTGTTGACTTTGTCTTTTTACGAGAGTGGGTGGAGCCTTTTGATTATGAGGTCATTTTACAGCCAAAAAAGAGGCACAAAGAAGCTTTAAAAGTACTGACAAAGAAACAATTGATGCAAATTGCAAATGTCTGGCCGACCTATTTTCAATATGCTAAAACGATGGAGCATGCTTGGTTAGCAAGACGTAATGGCTGCATTGTTCAAATGCTTATAGAAACAGGATGCAAGCCAGCAGAACTTGTACGTATGAAATGGGCTCATATTAACTTCGACTCATCGGTAGTTTTCATTTCTAACCAAAATGGACGTAGAGAAATAAAGCTTTCTCCAATAGTAATGGACATGCTAGCGCATTACAAAGAGGCAACAGAGGAATTACATGAAGAAAAGATGGGAGAATGGGTTTGGGTAAGCGAGGCTAGTCAATCAAAAGCCATCTCAACGAAAACAATTGAGCGAATTTTCCAAACGATGTCAAAGGATATTGGAACGAATGTCAGAGCAACAGATTTGCGATACACCGTCATGCAAAAAGCCTTTCAAAGTGAAAAAACAATCGAAAATATTCAGGAAAAAATGGGCTATGTGCGAAAATGGGTGCTTACTGAAAGGCAGGAGCGTTTTGAATAGCTTTCAAGTATCATAGAGGGAATTATCCAGAACAAAAGTCGAAAATGGTATTTTATGAGAACCTAGAAAATTGAAATGGGAATCTATATGCGTTCTATTGAAGGGTTTACAATTAATGGTTTTAAAATCCAATATATTGAAACAACGAACTATGATCAAAAATTACTACCTCTTGTATATATCCCTGGTGCTATGGGAAATGCCGAACATTTTATTGTAGAAATGTAATCTCTTTTTCCTAGACATTGTATCTCTATAAGTTTAAGAGGGAGAGGAAAAAAGTGAAGCTCCACAAAGTGGTTACACTTTTGAAGAACATATATTGGATATTACTTCAGTTATTAAGGAGAGCAATATTAACGCCTACTGTTTAATGGCATATTCTATGGGTGTTCCGGTGTTCCCTATGCGATAAAATATGCAGCCATGAATCCTAACGAAATCAAGGGCCTGATATTATGTGATTATCCTGCAAAATATCCTCTAATTCAAGAAACATGGATAGAGGCCGTTGATAAATTAGAGGGCAGGGATCATGTAGGTAGAGGTATTCAGATGGATTCAAAGGAAATAGTTTTATGGGAGGAATTAAAGGAAATTGGTTGTCCTGTCTTAGTTCTTAAAGCTGGTAAAGAGGGATCTTTACTAAACACAGATGATGCAGAAAAATATAAAAATAACTTGAAAAATGTTGAAGTTATAGAATTTTCAAAGTCAGGGCATGAATTATGGATTCCAGACTATAACAATTTTATTAACACAATAACAAATTATTTTTAAAAAATTGATATCTAAATATTATATTAAAACCCAATCAATTATACCTTGGCATAATTGATTCATTCACTCTATTGGATTGTTATTTAAGGTGTACAAATCATTATCAATAACAATTTAAATAATTCGATTTATTACTTGTCGTATCTAGTAATGGTATAGAAATTATAGATTTAGCAAATGCAGATGACGGTGGTATTTTATTTTGGTTGAGAAATTAACATCTATCTTAAATAGATAATGAATATTTGTACTTAAAGTAAGGGGGGGCGACCTTTTCAAAGATTTTTAATGATCGTAGCAGAGTCGGCTGATGAAAATATTGATGATATTACCGATATTGCTATGCTAAATGTAAATCAATTCCGTAGTCCTGAGGTAATCGCAGAAAAGGATATAAATAAACTAGATATATATGAAGGAGAGGAAGAATCGGAGAAAAATGATGAAAAAGGAAGGCTTGATGTCTTTTTCAAAGTAAATATCGTTGATGAAAAAGAGAAAACTAATGAACAAAAATTAATCCTCGCTGTAGAACAAAAGGTAAATGCAAGAGTAGACGTAAATCAATGCGATAAATACTTACGAAAATTTGAGGAGACTTTTAAAGATGATAAGTTTCTACTTGTTGGGTTAGTCCCGAAAAGCCAAATGAAAGAATCGAATGAAGCGACTTTCGGGAGTTCTAGATGGATTGGAATTGATTATCAGCAACTAGTAGACATCGTTCTAATGCCTTGTTTGGATAATCCGGACTTAAATATATATGCCAAATCAATTATTCAACAGAATGTAGACGCGTTACGGATGCCATATAAAAATAAACGTGAAAAACTAGCTACTATAGAAGAAAGAATTTTGGTTCGCTCTATATACGACCGATTTGAAGATGTTATAAAAGCAATTACGAAAATATCCAACGAAGACGACAGTAACGAAAGAGACTATGTAAAGATGGTCGTAACAGAAACATATAGTGATGTGTTTAGAACGATTCGATGGATCCTAGATGAAGAAAATGATGTAGATGAATTATGGAATTTCTCCTCGCCATTCCAAAGAACTATCCATAAAAGATGGGACGAGCTAACCATTATCATTACGCATGGAGGAAATGAAATGGTCATAAATGGCGAAAATGTTCCGGAACTTTGGAATAAGACATTACGATGGATTGAGGAACAAGGTCTCCCATTAAGACAACTCGTTGATGAAGGTATTATTCTTGGGAGCGGTGATCGTGGAAAACGGTATGCAATAGCGATGCAACCAGTCCATTTGAATAGAAGAAAATTTACTACCATTCGTGAGTACCAGTCTATTTTAACAGGTGAAATCTATTCCCTAGAAGCGAAAATCAATTCTGAAAGTGCTATGCTAACCATTGCTAAGCTATTAAAAAAGCTTGGTGTTGAGGTTGAAACACCGCTGATAGAGAGCAATGGGATGTTTGTCAATATTTAAGTGAACTAATTAATTTTGATAGGTAAAAAACAACATTAGGATAGAAACCCTAATGCTGTTTTTACCTCTTAAATAACTACAGTTTTCAGTTGCGAAAGAATCTGGTTGGCGTGTGTAATAAAGTGAGTAATGTAGTTAATCACAAGGTTGTCTGCATTTTTTTCGCATTTAGTACAGTCACGGAAAACCATATCATAAGTAAGTGAGATTTTAATTGTATGTTCTTGGCAAGCGCATATGTTTTTAATCATTAGCTGAGGCTGGGACATAACTAAATGGTTCACTTGTAAAGGGGTAGCGTCAGGAAAATGCGGATTTACAACGATATGGAAATTCTAAATTAAAAAGCCCAACTTCTCTGCAAAACAAAATAGAGAAAGTGAGCTTTTCAGTTACTTCATTATTTTTATTTGAACTAATATAAAACTGCTAAGTTGATTTTTTAGCTCAGCTATTTATTGAATTCATTAACTGGAAGAAGTATTCAGGTTTATGAGTCTTATTTAGGTTATACCATGAATGTAATGCATCTGGTGTAAATACATCTATTTTTTTTAGTACCTCCATTGCAAATTCCAGAGGAGCTATTCCTGATGCAGTAACTAAATTCGCATCAGATACCGCAGATCCCAACTCATAGAACTTTTCTCCTTTATAGTTAGGACATACCATTTTAGTATATTCTAAGTTATTACTTGTATGCTTTCTAGTATCTAAGTATCCCATATTCGCAAGGGCCTCAGTTGCACCACAAATTGCAGCAACAATAGTGCCAATCTTTAAAGCTTGGCCAATTCTTTCCAAGATAGGTTGATGAATATCTTCTCTCCAAGTAGTCCCTCCTGGTAAAATTAAAAGATCTTTACTCTCAAGAGTACATTCATCAAGGGAAATATCTGGTTTTATACTCAGTCCTCCCATGGTAGTAATAATTCCTTTATTAGCTCCCACTGTAATTACTTTTAAAGGTGCTAAATCCTTTTTGAAATATCTTCCTGAGTTTAGTTCAGCAATTAAATATCCATATTCCCAGTCTGACATTGTATTAAATACATAAAGATAAACTTTTTTTGTTTGCATACAATAACACTCCAATCACAATTGATATAGCCTATTATAATATAACTTCCCTGACAGTTAACGTCAGGGAAGTTATCATACTTGATGAAATTTTATTAATTCCGACAGAACTTCAATAAGTCTTTTCTTAAGACTTATTGGCTCAATAACTTTAATAGATTTATTGTACGGTAAAAGTAAATAAGGTACATATGTATGTATCATATCTTTTTCAAGAAGAAAAACTGCTTGATTTGAAGTCCGTTCTTGTAAATAATGTCCTAAAAACCAATGTTGGCAAATATCAGCCAATACACTTTTATCCCCATTAATAACCAAAGAAATAATCCCTTCCTTATCTTCTATAGTTGGAAGAAGATTTTTTATAAAAAAGTCACGTGCTGAAAAATTTTCTGGCCGGTTAAACTTATTTTCGGTTAGCATTAGACTTTCAATTCGATCTACTCTAAAACTACGGATATCATTCCTAAGATGACAAAATCCAATCACATACCACTTATTATTCCAATAAATAATTCTGTACGGATCAACCAATCTATACTTTGATTGATCTTCGCCATTTTTATGGTAAAGAATTTTTACTGAGTACCCGTCAGCTACGGTCTGCTCCAACTCCTTCAAGAAAGGTTCCATAGAGAGGGAACTTAATCGACTTATTACTTCAAGACTTCTCAAATGTTGGTTTATCTTTGTTTCCTGCTCTTGATTTGAATATTTGCTTAGCTTTGAAATAGCCCTATTTAGTGCTTCACCACCATAATATCCAGCTTCTTCTGCAAAAACAGCAGCATGATAAAGTGAAGTTTGCTCCTCAAAATCAAAAAATAGAGGAGCCTCAATAAAATTGTTCAATAAAGTGTATCCACCGTTATGTCCTGGTTCTGAAATTATAGGTACGCCACTTGTTGAAATTGTATCAATATAACGATACACAGTCCTTATATTCATCTCTAACTTTTCTGAAATTTGTTTTGCAGTAATTTTTTCACCTGAACGAAGCATCCATAGAATTGCTAACATATTGTCAATTTTAGGCATATAATTCCACCTCTATATGAAATTTATTTTCTATTATATATTTCCGATTTTTGGTATAACTCATTAACTGTTCCTTTCCGATAGCTTTCTATATAATGAGGCCCTAGACACATTTGTAATTTCACAAATTTGATTTACAGTCATATCTCCCTCTTTATAAAGCTTTACTGCATAATTTATTCCTACATGATTTTTATGGTACTTCTTTAACCGACCTTTAAACTTTCCTTCTTTCTTAGCCAGTTCAATCTCTTCACGCTGCCGCATACAGATAAGATCACGTTCTAATTGGTGTACACCCGCCATAACCGTAATTAAGAATTGGCTGTAGGGATTATCTTCTGATAAATCTAGCCATGTATCTTTTAAGGATTTTAAATTTGCCTTTTTACTCCGTATGTTATCGATTAATTCAAATAAATCTTGTGTACTACGAGTAATCCGAGTTAAGTCTGTAACATAAATGATGTCATCTTCTTGTATATCCTCTAACATTCTTTGAAGTTGCTCACGATCTTTTGTTGCTCCGGAAACTTTTTCTTCAAAAATAATATCCATTCCGATTTCGTTCAGTTGCTGAAATTGCCTTGAAGGATTCTGGCTAGTTGAACTGACACGTAAATAACCGATTTTTCGCAAAATATCACCTCATTTTTGAGACAAGTCTTATGAGACGCTCTTAACATATGAATTTTATCAGTCTCTTACACTTGTATCAATAGACTAATAAATTGAAAAATTACAGAAATGGGATGATACTTAATGAAAATTGCGAGAGGTAGGGAATTGCTTACATCAGAACAGAGACAGGCTCTTATGCAAATTCCTGAAGATGAGTGGGTACTAGCAACCTACTATACTTTATCGAAACGGGATTTAGAAATTATAAATAAGCGGAGGAGAGAAGAAAACCGTTTAGGATTCGCCATTCAATTAGCCGTTCTTCGGTATCCCGGTTGGCCATACACTTATATCAAAAGTATCCCAGATTCAGTCATACATTATATATCGAAACAAATCGGTGCCACTCCTTTTTCGCTTAGTCTTTATCCCCAAAGAGAAAATACACTTTGGAATCATTTAAAAGAAATTCGTAATGAATACGACTTTGTAACTTTTACTCTAAAAGAATATCGAATGACATTTAAGCATCTTCATCAATTAGCTCTTGAAAATGGTGATGCTATTCATCTACTTCATGAATGCATTGATTTTCTAAGAAAAGACAAAATCATATTGCCTGCTATTGAAGAATTATTGCACCATATGTCACCTCTAGGTTGGAAACATATTAATTTACTTGGAGAATACCATTTTAATTCAGAAAAAATGGTCTCGTTAGATTCTTTAAGACCATTGAAACTTTCTTAACGTTGTTAAAAATGGAGGAATCGGCTTGAAAATGGGCTTAGCGTTGTAAATCCGCATTTTCCTGACGGTACCCCTAAAAGACTTTAAGGAGGGGACATTAACTCTACCTGAATATATGAAAGGGACAATTAATTATTCTATATAAAAAGGACATATTTCTTGTGGAAGTTAGCGCCTGAATTTTAACGTATAATTTAACCTCATTTAAGTACACTTCCTTCAATAAAGCTCTGCTACTTGATTTAGAAAATACTAGTTTAATAAGAAGGAGATTATTTTCTACTATCGAATATTCTATATAAGAATAGATATATTTCTAGATGAGGTGTTCGATTGAATAAAATTAGAACGGAAACTGAAAGATTAGTTATTCGATTTCTTGAAGAAGGAGATTATTCTTCTTGGCTTATCCAATATGAAAATCGTTTACCTTCTCAACATAAATACGATGAAGGTAAATTAGATATGAGCATCTGTACGCAAGAATGGTTTCGTGATTTAGTTACTAAACATCATCAGATGGCTGAGGATGACAAGGTCTATGTATTTGGAGTGTTTAGAAAAGAAGATCATACTCATATTGGATTTATAGACTTTTCGACAATTATGAGGGAAGAATTTCAATGGGCAAGGTTCGGATATACAATTCATAACCACTTTTGGAGAAAAGGTTATGGGCAAGAGGCTGTAAAAGCAGCCATTGATCTAGCGTTTGAAAAATTAAACTATCATCGAATAGAAGCTCACATAAACCTTGATAATATAGCATCTATAAAGTTAGCAGAAAGTGTTGGAATGGTTTATGAATGCACGAGGAAAGGATTCATATACGAGAACGACAAATGGACTGATCATCTAGTTTACTTTATAAACGCAAAGTAAGTTTATAAGTAGACAAGAACGATGATGTTTCTGGTATACATTCTCTTAAGAAGAAAAATTTTAAAAAACAATAGATCATAATAACCCCCCTGATTCTTCTACATAGCGTAGAAAAATCAGGGGTTTAATTTAAACCATTGCACGTTTTATTACAAATGATTCAATGCTTTGACACTCACTTTAACTGTTAAATCATGCTTTCCACCGGAATAAACACCTTCAACCGGGCTTATATCAGAATAGTCACGGCCAATGCATAAAATAATGTGATGTTCTAATACTTCTACATTATTAGTTGGATCGAGACCAATCCAGCCGATTCCTGGTATCATAACTTCTACCCAAGCATGGGTTGCAATATCACCGATCAAGGCAGAGTTTTCGTCGACGTATAAATAACCGCTCACATAGCGCGCTGGAATTCCTTTAGCTCTTAGCACCGCAAGCATGACATGTGTGAAATCCTGACAAACACCTCGCTTAAGGGCGAAGGCTTCACTTGCCGTTGTCGTTACGTCGGTTGCACCCGGATCATATTCAAAAGTCGAGTATAAATATTGCATTAAATTTAATGAAAATAGTACAGGATTTTCAGCATGACCAATGGCATGATACACTTCCTCTAACTGATTGTCTGTCATATACGTAAATTGTGTAAACTTTAAATAGGGTAAATAATGCTCATAAAACAATTGCGAGTGAAAGATGGTCTGCATCTCTGGTGAATATTGAATACGATGAATAAATGGTGCACGTTGAATGCTGACAATAGAGGTCGTTTGAATTTCTAGTTCTTGATGCTGCTCTGGTATATAAAAAGTGCCAACCGTATTGCCCCATATATCTGTATGCTCACGCGTTAAAGATGAAGGTGTAATGGCAATGCGATAGGATAATAAGCGCTGACGCTCATCGCCTCTTGGCTTTAAGCGGATTGTATTTAAGCTTTGATCGACTTCAGACTCATATTGAAAAATATTAGTATGTTGAATTTCAAATTTCATTGTGTCCGCTTCCTTTGAATTACTGACTTGCTTGTTGAAAGGGAGCTGTCGTTGATTCCTTTCAAGGTTGTACGCTGGGTTCATATAAATGATAAATTGTTGAAAATGTATTGCCAAAATCAATACATTGACACAATCTTTCCTCCATTAATAAAATCGTTTCTTCTAATGTACTATTCCATACATCTACATTCAATATGGCAAATAATAAACTTTTTAATGGGGCATGAAGCTCTAAAAATTTTGCTGAAAGAGGATCGTTTTCTAAACAAATAAATGCTTCTTCTAATTTTTGTAAGCAAAACATTACCGAACGTGGGAAATGCTTATCCTGTAATAAATATTGAAGTACACACTGTAAGTTGGTTTGGCGATGCTTTTGTAAATAAGACTCCGTCGCCTCTGATAAATCGAGTAAAAACGAACCGTCCGCTTCTACTAAGGAGATGGCTATTTCTTTATGTTGCTCCAGTATAATTAAAGCCATACGAATCGTTTTTTCTGTACGCTCTAACCATTTCCCAACTTGCATGAAATAAAAGGGTACATCTCGATCCATCGAGCCTTCGATAAGTCCGGTAACCGTCAAAGAAGTTTTACGAACGTTTTGTAAAAAAGAGTTAAGAACGATAAGTGGAATGGGTCTTTCACGTTCCAATATGTCTTGCTGTAAGGATAAATAAAAGGCGTTTTGCAATTCCCAAAGCTCAATGGGGATGCTATCTCGAGTTACACGCGCATTTTCTCTAACGGCACGTAAAGTAGCATGAAGGGCGTTCCCATTATTAGTAGAAAAGAGTAGATATTCAATAAGTGGATTAACTCGAATCGACTCATATAAGGTCAAGTACTCTTCCTTCGAGGCGCATATATTCAACACCGCTTCCCAATGATCGATGTATTCATTTTCTTTGCCAGATTGCTCCAACATATTCAACAGCTGTACTTGTAATATATGTGCATTCGATTGTGATCGTTCACTATATCGTGCCATCCAGTATAGTGCATCGGCTACTCGACTTAGCATACTGCAATTCCTCCTTTAATATCCACGTATCTTTTGCTCCTCCACCCTGTGAAGAATTCACGACTAAAGATCCTTCTTTTAATGCTACACGCGATAAACCACCAGGAAGCACATAAATATCCTCACCCTTCATCACATATACACGCAAATCGACATGACAGGGATAGAATCTCCCATCCTGGAAAGCTGGTGCTCTAGACAGACTAATCGTTGGCTGTGCAATGTATTGATGCGGGTTTTCCATAATTTTTTCCTTATAAATAGCGATTTCTTCATCACTCGCATGCGGACCAATTAGCATATCATAGCCACCAGAGGCACTAACATTTTTAATGACAAGCTCGCTCATATGTTCAAGAACCCAATCTAGCTGCCAATCATCAGCTAGATGATAAGTCTTCACATTACGTAAAATAGGCTCCTCTTTCAAATAGTAGCGGATCATATCCGGTACATAGGCATACATCGCTTTATCATCAGCAACACCGTTACCAACTGCATTTAAAATAGCAATATTTCCAGCTTTATAAGCATCGATAATATGAGGAACTCCGAGTAAAGAATCTTTACGAAAAACAACAGGATCTAGGAAATCATCATCAATTCGACGATAAATAATATCAATTTGCTCTAAACCATAGATTGTTTTCATATACACTTTATCGTCTTGGACAACTACATCATGCCCTTCGACAAGTTGAATATTGAGCTGTTGTGCTAAAAAAACATGATCGTAATAGGCTGAATTATACATGCCAGCTGTTAAGAGGACAGCTTTAGGTTCTCTATCTGGCTCCATACAAGGTGGCCGATGAGCAAGGAGTGCCTTCTTCATAAAGGTCATTTGTTTGTCGAGTGACTGGATCGAATGTTTAGAGAAAAATTCAGGATACACTTCCTTCATCACAGATCGATTTTGAAAAACATAGGAAATACCTGAAGGATTGCGTAAATTATCTTCTAACACGTAGTAAACACCATTTTCATCACGAATTAAATCGATACCAGCTAAAAAAATATGATTATCAATAGGTACTTTTACACCAAGCATTTCTTTATAAAAATACGGATTGTTTTCAATGAGCTGCTTCGGAATAAGCCCATCCTCAAAAATAGATTGTTCATGGTAGACATCATGTAGAAAGCAATTTAAGGCTTTCACACGTTGCTTCATCCCAGCTTCAATTTCTTGCCACTGTTCATGTGGAATAATAATAGGAATAAAATCAAAGGGCATTGTCCGTTCTGTTCCACCTTGTGCTCCATATACGGTAAATGTAATGCCTTGTTTAAGGAATCTAGATTGTGCTTGCTGATATTTTTCCGCTAATTGATCCTTTGTGAAAGCATTGAGCTTATGGTGGAAAGACCGATAATGAGGCTTCGGTTGATTGCCATCTAACATTTCATCAAAAAACAAACCAGATTCGTAAAACTTCATCATATGGATCGCCCTCCGAATTTAAGTAGTAGAGAAAACGTGTTACACTAAATATGAATCAATTTCGCCTTGGCGTAATTGAAGTAAATGGGTACCAATTGAAAAGGAACCACATTCGCATTCACCTCATTACTATAAGAGGAATGAAGATAAATACATATAAAAGGAGCTAATAAAATGACAATCATTAATTTAATGCAAGCTTATGAGCTAGACAAGCTTTCGAAATTAGATTTTACTAATGAGGAGATTGTGCGCACATTGCAAACAGGGGATTTATCAGTTTGGCAGGAAAAAGTACCAAACTATGAATTTTCCGAAACAATGGCACTTTATCAAGAAGGGGAACAATTATTTTTGGACGCTCTGCATGGTAACTACCGTATCAAATATGTAACTTTGCCAGGCATTCAACGTTTACTGTATCTTCGTTTCCAATTAGCAGAAGGTAAGGATTATCAATTATTAGAAACAGGCATCCAACATTTAACTTGTAATGAGGAAACAATCGAGAAGCTTCATCATATGCTATCAACAAATTGGTCTCTAGCAAAACAAGTAGATGGGACGTATAGTATCTTTATCTCGTAAACGGATTTTGTCCTAGCTTAATTGACGCTTCGCTTTCTCACGGGTAAACAATGCGCCCAAAATGACAAAAGCCAAATAATTCCACGCGCGTTGTGAGAAGAATCGACATGTATAGTTACCCACCTTTCCATTTTTCAAATCGTCTCACAGCACATAGTTCATTTAGTCCACTAGATTTAAATATTCATTTTTTTTGCGCTTTATGCCTAAAAAGTGAAATTTCCAAAAAAAACTTTAAAAAAGGTGATTTTTCTTTCTAAAAGAGAATCATCTTTTTTTGTTATCAAAAAAAGAACATGCGTTCCGTTAAGTAAAAAAAGATCTTTTATTTCACCATAAAGTTCCCAAATTTATATTTGGGAACGTTTTTTATGGTAAAATAGAGCAAATAGAGGTGATTTTATGGAAAAAACCAAGCTTCCTAAAATAATGAGAGACTTCCTTGTCTATTTAACGACGATTAAAGGGAAGTCTCATCGCACAAGAAAAGAATACGAATATGATTTGACATTATTCTTCCGTTTCTACATAGCCATTCAGAATGATCTTGATAGTTCAGATATAACGAAAATAGATATTTCTACCATTACAATACAAGAAATTCGTGAAATGACACTGGAGGATCTATATTTATTTATGGAGTATTGCGAGATGCAGCGCGGAAATTCTGCATCTGCGAGAGCACGTAAGGTTGCAACGTTGAAATCATTTTTTAAATACCTTAAAGGGAAACGCCGGCTTATTGAGGAAAATCCGGCTGATGAATTAGAAACACCAAAAATAGGACGAAAAAAACCTATCTATATGAATATTGAAGAAGCCACACAATTTATCGATGGCATCCAGCCAAATCGTGCTTCACCAAGAAATTATTGTATGATGATGTTTTTCTTAAATTTAGGGATTCGTGTAACAGAGCTTTGTCAGATAAATAGATCATCTATACAAGGGCGCTACTTAACGGTCGTAGGTAAAGGCAATAAGGAACGGACAGTTTACTTGAATGATAGCTGTATGCAGGCACTTGCAGACTATGAAAATAGTGGAAAGACAACATATAAAGGCGAGGGAGAGGAGCCTCTTTTTGTCTCACAAAAGGGAACACGCTTTACACGTCAAACCGTTGCAAAAATCGTTAAACAAATTAATCAACAATCTGGACTCCAAAAAGAACGACTGACGCCACATAAATTACGACATACATCTGCAACAATGATGTATAAATCTGGGGCAGATATTCGAAGTCTTCAGCATATTCTGGGTCACTCAAGTGTTGCAACGACACAAATCTATACACATATTGAAGATGAAGAGCTGCAGCATGTACTCGAAAATAATCCATTCAATATTGTTCGAGCAAGATAATTTTTACGACGATTTTCAAAATTATAGAGGAAATTTACTTCATCTATAGAATACTTTACATTGTATAGAGCATATACAGAATAGGAATCAAAAATCGTTTGGTAAGGGGAGTAGCTTATGAATCAATTAATAAACGACCATCTATGCGAAACAAGAAATAACTTAGTAGAGGAGATTAAATCATTAAGTGATACTCAATTCAACGCTAAGCCTGATACAAACAGTTGGAGTATAGCACAGGTTTGCCATCACTTAGTTTTAGTGGAGGAATCTTCAGTTAAAGCGATTGCATGGGGATTAAAACAAGTAGATAATAAACAAACGGAACGAAAAAATGTTCAACTTATTGTAGATAGAACAAAGAAAATTACAGCACCAAAAATTGTTGAACCAGCTGAAGACTTTTTTACAGTTCAGCAAATCATTGAGTTGCTAGACGATTCAAGAAAAAAATTAACAACTTTCCTTGATACAATCGAAGATCCATCCATATTAGTGGAAAAATCCGTGAAGCATCCTGCTATTGGTGAATTACCTCTTGATCAATGGGTAGAACAAATTCATTTTCATGAACAACGACATATTGGACAAATAAAAGAAATCAAAGATTCATCAAAGTTGAGCACTAATGAACTTCCTGGAGACTAAATACAAAGAATGGAAAAAAAGCAAAGCACGACATTGGAGAAAGACAATAAACCTGTTGTCGTAGATATCAGCAATACGAAGAAAGACGATGAATCAATAGGATCTTCGCACCCTGTTGAGATTAATGAAGAGGTATCGTCTCCCTCATAAGTAAATCATATTTTACTTATGAGGGAGGCTTTCCATTTAAAGTGTCCGTATCAAATACTGGAACAAAAAGTTTTTATTACAAAATTCAAAATATAGATAAAGAAACAAAAATTGTAAATAGTGTTTTAAAGGGTAACGAAAGTTTTGAAAAGGTATTTAAAGGATTTCCCAAAGGAGCTTATTTCATAACTTACCGTGTACAAGATGAAGAGCAATCAGTAGATATAAAACTAAAGGTAAAGGTAGAGTTACTTCCTTAATGTTTTTACTATTCGAAATGAACGAGAGCCATTGTTTTGATCAATCTTTTTCAAAACAATGGTTTTTGTTATGTCATTATATTAATGCTTCAAGGATATTTTTAATTGTAAAGCTTGACGAAATGAATCATCTGTTATATATTAATAAAAAATAACAACAACTGTTATAAAACAGTTTTGTTCTAGGAGGAATTTTAATGACAAAGTATCGTGATGGTTATGAATTTTATTGTGAGATGTGTGACCGCTATGGTTTGGAGCCAATTTCATTCCGCTATTATGTATTACAGTTATCACCGCAGCAACTTTCAACTTATAACATGCAAGCCAAACAATTAGGAGTTTAAAAGGTACTGTTAAAGGATGTGGTTATTACGGAAGCCAATGTGAATATTTTATGATAAGCCCAGCCATACTAATTTAAATGGACTGGGCTTTTCGTATATTTAATAGAAATATCAGATAATTTATTGACATAGCAAACCATCTGTTATATATTATTAACAAATAATAAATCTGTTATATAACAAGAAAAGAGGAATGCATATGGCACATTATAAATCCGGTTATGAATTTTACTTGAAAAAGTGTGAACAATTTGATTTAGAACCCATTAATTTCTATTATTATGTCAATCAATTATCACAAGAACAATTAGAACATTATAACGAAGCAGCGCAATTGAAAGGAAGTTATTAGGATGACAGATTATCGAGAAGGCTATGAATTTTATCGACAAGTATGTGAGAAACATGATTTAGAGCCAATAAATTTTCACTACTATATTTTAAACTTATCTCAGGAGCAACTAAATGCTTACAATGAACGAGCCAAAACATTGGGAGGTCAAATAGAATATGAAGTCTCTTAGCTTATAAAATGCCTTACTGCCTGTATGTGACAGTAAGGCATTTTTGGCGATATATCATATAATAACCGTAAAATTACAGTGAAATCATAAATTCTAAAGCTAAATAGGCTAAACATAACATAACATATAGAATAGAACTAAGGTAATTAAAATCTTTAGAAACTGTCTTTTTAAGTAAGTTAAAAGACCTTATTTTTTGTCCATTTTATCGAAAATTACCAAATATAGATTTGAAGGTTTTGACATTTGGGTTGAATTAACTGCTTTTCTAAGACTATAATATAATTACATAAAAAAGGGCGACATCCCACAACTTTTCACCTCGCTTTAATATAAAGCAAAAGTACCAAACCCTTCTTATTTTAATGAACGGAGAATGAAAATGATGAATATCACGCCTAGTAGTATCAATCAAGTTAACTACAGTCTGAAAGAATTACAAGATATCTTTTCTGCAATGAATAGTTCCATCATTGTAGCAATTACAGATCGAACTGGTAGAATCACGTTTGTTAATGATCATTTTTGCAAAATTTCTAAATATACTCGTGAGGAATTATTGGGACAGGATCACCGTTTACTCAATTCAGGATTCCATCCAAAATCTTTCTTTAGAGAGATGTGGAAAACTATAGGCAAGGGTGATATGTGGAATGGCGAGGTCTGTAATCGCGCGAAGGATGGTAGTCTTTACTGGGTGAAGACAACGGTTATTCCTTTTCTTGATGACAATGGCAAACCGTATCAATATATTGCTATACGAGTTGATATTACCGCCCAAAAGGATATAAAAAAGATAACCCATATTGCTTATCACGATGAATTAACGGGGCTACCAAATCGTCGTAAGTTAGAACAACGTTTAGAAAATGAATTCCATCAATCTCGACGTACAGGAGAAAAGTTTGCGTTATTATTCATTGATGTAAATCGTTTTAAAAACATTAACGATGGACTTGGTCATATCATCGGGGATATGTTCTTAGTGGAAATGGCGAATCGTCTACGGAACGTTGATTATACATCCAATTCCATCTACCGCCATAACAGTGATGAATTTGTTATTATACTAAACGATGTTGACCGAATTGAGGAAAAAGCCGAGGAAATAATCAGCGTCTTTAATAAGAGTTTTATTGTCGATACGTTTGAATTTTACGCAAGTATTAGTATTGGAATTAGTATTTTCCCAGATCATGCAAACTCTGTTGAGGAATTATTGAAAAATGCAGATATCGCTATGTATGCTGCGAAATCTACACGCGGTAATCAGTATCGCTTATATCGTCCAAATATGGAGGAAGTCAATGATAAATGGCTATTACTTGAAACAAAATTACATCAAGCGTTAAAAAAAGATGTTTTGGAATTACATTATCAACCCAAAATCAATTTAAAAACGAATAAAGTGATTGGTATGGAGGCCTTACTTCGCTGGCATGACCCTGATCTAGGTTATATGCCACCGGATCATTTTATTCCATTTGCTGAGGAATGTGGGCTCATTAATGATATCGGTGTATGGGTGTTAAGAAAAGCATCTGCACAGGTAAGGGCTTGGAATCAGGTACATAATTTAAACTTACGAGTGGCCGTGAACATTTCTCCGATTCATATTAGTACAACAGGCTTTGTTGACATGATACATGAAGTTATTGCAGAAACAAACATAGATCCGCACTTCTTAGAAATTGAAATTACAGAAATGAGTATGCTAGATTATACGGAAGACTTAATTAATACAATCAAACAATTAAGAGCACTTGGTATTACGATTTCATTAGATGATTTTGGAACTGGTTATTCATCGCTGAATTACTTAAAGACATTCCCGGTAGATGTTTTAAAAATAGATCGTGCATTTGTTCGTGATATTGTGCCTGAAAAATCAGGCATTGCTATGATTTCAGCTATGATCTCTTTAGCACATGCCTTAAATCTGCAAGTAGTAGCTGAAGGTGTAGAGGAAGAAGCCGAATTAAACGTGCTGCGTGAACATGGCTGCGAGTACGTACAGGGCTATTATTTCAGTAAGCCGTTATCGGTAGAGGACTTTACGAAGCTAATAGTTGATAGTAACATGTAGTTAAAATGGGGGATCTTGTCTTTAGTTTAGGACGAGATCCTCTAAGTGTTTACGGTTACTTTATGACAAACCCAGTACACATAGCCAGTCCAATCTCCATTAGGTGCTCAATCCTTCGAACCTATTATAATTTTTGTTTCGCCTATAAATCTAACAGAACAATGGAAACGCCCACCCAAGTAGTTTTTTACGCGAACTAATTTTTGAAGATAAATGGAAAATTTACGCTAAAATGTTTTATAGATTATTAACGTCAATTGGGGGAGCGGTGACTTGAAGAAAAAAGTAATAATTATTGTTTCTTTGTTGTAATTATACTGTTGCATTCAACACTAATTATGGCATTAAGAACACATATATTTTTTATGGGTTATCCAAAAGCCGCAATTTCTTCAGGAATTATTGAAGATAAAGATAAATTTGCTGAATTAAATGCCAAAGCTTACACCCTAACAAATCCTCCAATAGAAAAAGCTACTCAGGGCGAATTAAGAAACTTTTTGGTGAGGAAATTTGGATTTTTACACTTTGCAGAATACTTAGGTGATACTTAATAACCTTCGTCAGTCAAACGGAGGCTTTGTATTATATATAGTTCAGCCAGAACTTTCTGGTTGAGCTTTTTTAATTTAATCGATCAGTAGCCAGGGTAGAACTTACGGAGGCGTGGGACATTGATCCCGTCGACTAAACTGCTCACCCCTACTTGTAGAATTATGTTTGAGGCTGGTTGGGACTTAGATCTCGCATCTCTTATAGTTTCTGTAATTGCATTGTCGTTTACTTTTACACAAAAAACTAAACGCAGGAAGCCACCTTCAAATCGAGAAAGAAGGTGGTTTTTATCATGTTTTATGCGATGGTTGGGGGATTGAGTTGTAGAGGTAGCTGACCGATAAAATTTGCTAATAACCAAATATTCTGTTGATTTCTCACAGAAGTGAGCTTCAAGAAGCCCACTTCTTCAGAGGTGGGAGGAATGAAGTACTTTTTCTTTATAGAACATATGTTTATATTGTATATTGTAAATAATCAAAAAAAGAAAGGAGTGACGGGTAATGACGAAAGGGAAGAAAGATTGTTTTATTATAGAACTCAAGTTACTTATAGATACATGGCAAAAGGATCTCCTATTAAAACGTTTT